>PGYR01000092.1 GCA_002839765.1 Ignavibacteriae bacterium HGW-Ignavibacteriae-4 | reverse complement strand
TAATGCCCTACAAATATACAACCAAGTAAATACAAGTCATGGAATATCTATTGATTTAGCTAACTATGAATTAGAATCAATCTCAATAAAAACGCAAGATTATAATTTCAATGATGTAATTGATAAAAAAAGATTCAATAAATTCATACTCTTATTTCTATCGATAACTTTTTTCGGATTTACTATAACATCAATACCTGGATTTATTCTGAACCCAGCAGCAAATAGAATTATTAATTACGATAAATCATTTATTCCTGCAGCTCCATTCAATATAGTTTTGAAAAATAAGAATAGTAATATACTAAGGGGTGAAGATGTTGAGATTGTTATATCATCTACTGGTAATAGCCCCGATAAGCTTACTTTATTTATCAAAGAAGATAATCAAGATGAATATGATGAATTATTGATAGAAAAGAACTCAGATAAAGAGTATGTTTATAAACTTGCCTCAATCAAGAATTCTGTTTCTTACTACGCAAGTACTCAATGGTATAACTCTTCGATCCAAACTGAGATTGGGACAATCACTGTGAGTGAGAGACCAGTTGTCAAAAGAATGACTGGTAAAGTTAATTATCCTTCTTATACTGCCGAACAACCTCTAGATTTCGATATAAATACTGCTGATATAGTTGCTATTAACGGAAGTAGAATATCGTTTAATTTGGAAGCTAATAAGAATATCAAAAAGGCACTAATGATATTCAATTCGGAATCATCAGTTACGGACTCTAATGGTGTTGTAAATGAGACTATTAGTAAATCTGATACAATTACATTATCGGTAAATAAAAATAAAGCAAATCTAAGTTATAATATAAGAAAATCTGGATATTATTTTTTCAAACTATATGATAACAATGGGATTGATAATGAAAATCCAATAAAGTATAGTATTATAGCTACTACAGATAATAGTCCTAGTATTACTCTTAATAACCCAACAGAAAATGTACAATTATCTGAGAATGCTATAATTCAGATAGATACAGAGATTATGGATGATTTTGGATTTACAAATCTTAAATTAAATTACAGATTGGTAAAATCAATTTATGTAGCCCCTTCAAAAGATTATAAATCGGTCAATATAAATATAAAAAAGAATGAGAAATATCAGCAAGCTTCATATATCTGGGATTTGAATTCAATGGGGATTTCTCCAGAAGATGAATATGAATTCTATTTAGAGGTTTTTGATAATGATATAGTAAATGGTCCGAAATCAGCTAAAACTCGAATATTATCTTTAAGACTACCATCACTCGAAGAAGTAATAGCTTCATCAGAGCAAGCTCAGAAAGAGATAGAAAAGGATTTAACTGAAGTATTGAAAGATGCTCAAGAACTAAAGAAGAATATGGAAGAGCTGAAACAAGACTTGAGAAAAGACTTTAAAAAGAAAGATATGAATTATGAACAAAAGAAAAAAGCAGAAGATATAGCTGATAAACAAAAACAAATTTCTGAAAATGTCAAGAATCTTCAAGAAAAGATAAATGAAACAGCTAAGGAAATGCACGAAAACAAAGTTCTTTCGCCAGAAACTCTAGAAAAATTCATGAAGTTGCAAGAATTACTGAAGCAAGTAGATATACCTGAACTCAGAAAAATGCAAGAGAAAATGAACAAGAAGTTAAAGGATATGACTCCTCAAGAAATGCAAAAAGCGCTTGAAGATATGAAGTTCGATGAAGAGCAATTCCAGAAAAGCATAGAACGATCTATGAAAATGTTGGAAAGAATGAAAGCAGAACAGAAGACTGATGCTATCAAAAAAATGGGTGAGAAGCTCGAAAAAGACTTAGATAAATTGATGAAAGAAACAGAGAAATCTGATTCTAAAGATAGTAAAGAAAACGAAAAATTAGCAAAAGATCAAGATAATCTGAAAAAGGATTTGGATAAGTTAGATAATCAGATGAAAGAATTAGAAGATATGCTTTCTAAGCAAGAAGACATGCCTATGGATAAACTCGATGAAGCTAACAAGGAATTGAATAAAGAAGAAACTTCTGAAGAGATGGAAAAATCTGAGCAGAATTTACAGAAAGGACAGAAACAAGAAGCTCAGAAAAATCAGCAGAAAGCTAAGCAGAATATGAAGAAATTCAATAAAAAAATGTCTGAGCTTAAGCAAGAAATGGAAAACAAAGTATCTAGAGAAACTCTGAATACTATGAAAAAAGCTGTTCAAGATATGCTTCAAATATCCAAAGAACAAGAGCAATTGAAGAATCAGACTAATGCTTCTAATTATAATTCGCCACAATTGCCAGAGATAAATAATAAACAAAATAAATTGAGTGAATCTCTACAAAGAGTAGCAAATAGTTTAACACAATTATCTGAAAAATCATTTGCTGTTACACCAGAAATGGGAAAAGATATTGGAAAGGCAATGCAAGAAATGAATAATGCCATGAGTGAACTTGCCGAAAGACGATCTTCTCAAGCTGGAAAAGCACAACAGCAATCTATGGCAAAGATGAATAGTGCTGTAAGCCAAATGCAGGGCATGTTGGGTCAGATGCAAGGTCAAGGCAAGGGAAAAGGACAAGGGAAAGGTCAAGAAGGTTCAGGTGGCAACTCTCCAGGCATGAGTAATACTCCTGGTGGAATGGGATTCTCTCAACAATTACAACAAGCTGCTGCACAACAACAGATGATAAATAATTCGCTTCAACAGATGATGCAACAAGGTCAGCAAGAAGGTAAAGAGGGGCAAGGTGGTAAAGGTGGTAAATCCGAAATGCAAAAGCAATCGGAATATGGCCGTTTGAAAAATGAGCAGGGAAATGCTAAAAAATCAATTGAAGAGTTAGCCGAAGAACAAAAGAAATTCCAAAAACAAGGTGGAAAAAAGAATATTGATTTGGAAGAAATTGCTAAAGAAATGAAAGAAGTAATGTCGGATATGGAATCAGGAAATATAACTCAATCAACTATAGAGAGACAAGAAAAAATATTATCTAAATTATTAGACGCTAATCGTTCAGAAAATGAACGTGATTTCGAGAAGAAAAGAGAAGCAAAATCTGGTAAACAATACTCCCAGAATAGCCCAGAAGCTCTTAAATTGAAAGAGTATCTGAATAAAGTATCAGAAGATAAACTGAAAGAATCCTTGAAGCTAGGATATACTAAGGATATGGAAGAGTTGATTAAAAGGTATTTTGAAGAGTTAAAACATAAATCAAATTAATAGACTTTATGCTCTTCAATATATGATTTGACTTTAGGATTTAGAAATTCTATACTAGTAGCTCTATTTACTATTTTCTCCCTTATTTCTGATGCAGATACTTCGATGAAAGGCATTTCCATGTAAGTTGCTTTCTTGTAACTTTCGAAATCATAAGATGGTATCTTATATCCCTTTCTTAAAGCAACATATAATTCGGCATTATCTAATATATATTGCCAATTCTTCCAATTGTGAAAATTCTCGGCTTGGTCACCACCAACTAATAAGCAAAGGTTATCTTCAGGATAGAGCTTTTTAAAATAATCGATTGTTTGATAAGTGTATGAAATACCACTATTCTCCAATTCAAATTCAGACACTTCAAATAAAGAATTATTCTCAATAGCTAACTTTACCATTTCTAATCTGTGATTATTAGGAGCTATACTCTCATTTGATTTAAAAGGGGAGACGTTGCAAGGAACAAATATAACTTTATCGCCATTGTAATGCTCTACAAAGTAATTTGCAACAGAAGTATGTGCTTCGTGAATAGGGTTGAAACTTCCACCCAGTAATCCGATTTTTTTAATCATATTATAAAAAAAGGAAGTCAGATACTTTGAATAACTAACTTCCTTAACTCTTTATTTATCAATTTAAATAATTTCTAGCTTTCAAAAATTAATGTGTCGGCAGTTGCTCTTTTAGCATGTGCAATATTTGGAGCTTGGAAAACTCTTGTTGCTTTTACTCTTGCTTCAAAATCGCCACGGAATTTATTTACAAATCCTCTTACAGCCCAGGCTGCAGCATCACCTAATGCACAAATAGTATTTCCTTCGATATTATTACATACCGAAACTAATAAATCTAGGTCTTTTGTAGTACCATCACCAGCATAAATACGTTTTAAAGTATTTTCTAACCAACCACAACCTTCACGGCAAGGAG
>PGYR01000091.1 GCA_002839765.1 Ignavibacteriae bacterium HGW-Ignavibacteriae-4 | reverse complement strand
ACTGTGATTGCACACGAATATGTAGTTCTGATTAGCTTTGATATTTCCCATCCCTTCTATTTCTATATCTATACCGATTATTTTGTTCAATGCTCGGCTCCAACCCACATACATACGTGTATCTATGCGTGAGCTAAAAGTGAGCATCCACAATTCTTTGATTGTGAAATACACTGTTACAAAGGCAACTAATATTAATCTAATTATTGGCATCAATACCTATAAAGTGTTATTTTACTGCTTACTCGCTTATTCAGATATGTAGAACGCATTAATGTTCCCATACTTCCCCAGCGAGATTTGTTCAAATCGAAAATAGTTTTCGAGTCAACCATTTCCATCCGAATATCTAATTTACGGCAATCTTTCGTATTATTCAAAGACCAAGTGTAGCGGCTATTCTCACCGATTCCCTTAATCACTGGGTTTATCTTAATTTTAGTCCAGCTTCCAAGCGTCTCCAAAATCATATTCCCCGATTCAGTAGCATCAATCATTTTTTTCAAAAACCCCTTAACCTCTGATTCATCAAAATACATTAGTAGACCCTCGCAGATAACTACACAGTTCTTATCAATCTCCAAACCATAAAGTGGATTCTCTGCTAATATACTTAGCGAATGCATTCTATAAACTTCAGATTCGGTAGCGAATGAACGCCTAATATCAACTACTTCGGGCATATCAATATCGTTCCATTGCTTAACTTTATCCATGTACCGAGCAAATCGAGTATCTAGTCCGCATCCAAAATTATAGACAATTGAATCTTTGTTAATGATTTTATCTAAGTATTCATCTATTAATATTGTCCTATTAGCAATAGCTGTAAGTAGATAATTCTTGACAAATCGGCTCATCTGATTAAATCCATAAAGAGATGTGTCAATCTTATTTATTATGTCGATTGAAAGCTGGTCATCTATCAATCCACCGTTCATAGATTCTTCTGCCCTCGACCATAAAGGAATAAGCATAGTTTTCTCTACACTTCCGAGTTCTTGTATTTTGCTGTTAATCCCTGACATTTATCCCTTCATAAATGAAGTATTCCCACACGCCACCATAGGCTTTGCGAATAGATTTCCGTTCCGTTACAAATTCTTTTTCTAGTGATTGTAGTAGCTCTTCGCCCATTTCTATTCCGTGCCAATTCATATACCGCTTATAAAAAGTCGAACCATATCTGTGAAAATCAAGGACGTATATTCTGCCATTGGGTTTTATAAGTTGCTTTACTTTCTTTAAATGCTCTTCGTTTTTTGCAAAATCTAATGTGAAGACATAACTTAGCAACACAGCATCGAACTTCTCGTTTGGATTATATTCAGATAAATCGGTTTGGTATATCTTAATCTCATTTGGCAATTTCTGTCTAGCTATATCGAGCATATCTGGAGATAGATCAATACCAGTTAGATCGCAATCAGTATTCCTAGCGAGTGATTTGAGTATATGACCCGTACCGCAACCTATTTCAAGGAGTGTACCGCTAGTATTTGCGTCACTAATCCATCGCACAATTTCGCCGCGACCAAATAGAAATGCAGGGCGAGTTATATCGTAAAAACCCGACTGCTTTTTATAGTATTTTATTATTGATTCTTTCTTTTCCAAGTATTCAAACTAAAGAAAAATATTGTGAGATTGAATATTGGAATAAAAAATCCATAAGACTAGATTATAACTAAAACCATTATATCATCTGCTAAATAATAATTTCCATTGTAAAATTTCTATTTATTCCTTATTATTAAACTTATAGGAATATGAAATTAGGAATAAATTTATGCGCTGCAACTCATATATAGCATCGACCATACAAATCAGCACCCACGAATCTAAGACAAGTGAGGTGGTCAGATGAAAAAAGCAATACTCCTAATCCTACTACTACCAATGTTGGCGAGTGCCCAATACTTCGATGTATTCGACATAGACACCAGCGAATACCCAATAATGAAAGCTAAGTTCTACTCCGTAGATGCGAACGGAAATCAGATACTAAACCACACCCCAGCCGACTTCGAAATAACAGAGAATGGTGAACCTAGAGATGTGATTAGCGTGAGTTGTCCTGACCCATTACCAAGACCCATTAGTGTTGGCATAATGGTTGATACATATGGATATATAGACTTAGCTAGAAAAGGATCTGAGAGGTTAGTTAGTTTGTTAAATATGCCTCAAAATGAGATTGGAATAACATATATGGACGGAAGACCATTATTATTTCAAGACTTTACAGATAGAAAACAAAAAGCACTTGAAAAGAGTAAGCTCATACCTTCTGCACCTGGAGGAACAAGAGTATCAGAAATGTTTTTTGATGATTTTGGCGGTGGTATAAGTATTATTAAAAATCGAAAGGCACAAAATAGAATTCTTATCTTTGTAAGTGATTTGCATTGCCCAAATCTGAGTTTAGATGAACAAAAACTCTTCCAAGAAGCTATAGATAATAACATAAGAATCTATACAGTTTTGATTAACACTGGTGATTACACAGGATTATTTAAAAGAATCTCTGATAAAACAAATGGGGTTTTATTTGAGAATGTAAGAAATGGTTCTGAAATTGAAGTCATATTTAAAAAAATAGCATATATAGAACAGAATGATCCGTGCGAGATAAGTTGGAATAGCAATGTAAACTGTAAAGATAGAATCAACTTAAATATTTTCAATAAAACCAATTCTTTGTTTGCTAGTTACAATTATAGAATTGCAAAAGACCAAATCGTGAATTTAGAATTGGATACTTATTTCGTCAATTTTGGTTTTCATTCAAAAGGCTCAACAAAAGATACTTCTATTACTATTACAGCACGAAATATAGATTTAAAAATACACAATATAACTTTTGAACCAAATCTAGGATACTTTGAACTATTGGATACACTCCCAATTGCAATTCAAAAAGATCAAAGTATTAATTTGACGATTAGATATAAGACTATTGATACATCCAAGATATATTCAAAATTAACTTTAGCTACAGACTATTGTGACTTCTATTTAGGTCTTTTAGCTGGTGGTAAATATAGTCCCATTTCATTAAAAACTTTAGAATTAACTCATCCTAATGGAGGCGAAGTATTTAATGCAGGTGCTGACACTATTATTACTTGGGAAGGTATTTCAATAAATGATAAAGTAAGATTAAATTTTAGTTATGATAATGGTAAAAACTGGAAAACCATAACTTATGTGGTATCAGGTAATAATAAAAAGTGGCGAATACCAACTATTGAATCAGATTCATGTATAGTTTCAGTCAATCAATTTGATAATAACTCAACGCCAAATGGACTTGAAATAGAATGGCAAAAATCTTATGGAGGTAGTTACAATGACCAAGCATATTCAATTACTGAAACAACTGATGGAGGCTATATAGCAGCAGGTCGGAGTGTTTCTACTGATGGTGATATTACAAATCCTAGGCAATCTTATGATTTTTGGATTATAAAGTTAAATTCAATTGGTGAATTAGAATGGCAAAAATCTTATGGTGGTACTGATAATGATATACCTAATAAAGTAATTCAATCAAATGATGGGGGATTTGTAGTTGCTGGAATTACGTTCTCGGCTGATGGTGATGTTTCAAATCCAAAAGGTAGTGGTGATAGCTGGATAATAAAGCTGAATTCAGTTGGTGAATTAGAATGGGAAAAATCTTATGGGGGCAGTAAAAAAGATGAAGCAAAATCAATAGTTCAATCGATTGATGGAGGATATGTAATAGCCGGAGTAAGTGATTCGGATGATGGCGACATTACAAATCCAAAAGGATATGATGATTATTGGATAGTAAAGCTAAATTCAATAGGAGAATTAGTATGGCAAAAATCTTATGGGGGATCTCATTACGACATAAATACTTCAATAATTCAAACAAATGATGGGGGATTTGCTGTTTCTGGTTATAGTTGGTCAGATGATGGGAATCTTACAATTTCTAATGGATTAAGTGACTACTGGATAGTAAAGCTAAATTCAATAGGAGAATTAGAATGGCAAAAATCTTATGGGGGATCTGATGAAGAACTTGCTAATTCAATTCAGCAAACATTTGATGGTGGGTACATAATAGCAGGACAAAGTAAATCTCAAGATGAGGATATAACAAATCCAAAAGGAAATTATGACTACTGGATAATAAAGCTGAATTCAGTTGGTGAATTAGAATGGGAAAAGTCTTATGGAGGTACTGATTTAGATGGT
>PGYR01000028.1 GCA_002839765.1 Ignavibacteriae bacterium HGW-Ignavibacteriae-4 | reverse complement strand
TTGGGAATTGTCAAATATATTAGGTGCAACTATTGGTCTTTCATATCAAACTTACATTGAAATTCTTGATGGATATGGGAGCAATTTTGGGTTTTCACCTTCAGATTTCTATGCTGATGTGTTTGGTGCTGGCTTTTTCTTAGCTCAACATTATGTTCCTTTTCTTCAAAATTTCACACCAAAATTTATGTATATTCCTGCCGATGCACACGGAGAGATGAAAAGAAGACCTCACTTTGCATTTATAGATGATTATAGTTCGCACACAATGTGGATGTCAGTTAATGTTCATAATCTATTGGGTGAAGATTATAATCAGTATTGGCCCAAATGGCTTCAATTATCATTCGGATACGCTGTAAGGAATCTTTGTGACCCAAATGACCCGAACTTCGATTGTTCTGATTCGTATGCTGTGAATGGAATAGTACATGGCGATAGAAAGTTTATAGTTGCATTAGATTATAATTTGGCTGAGTTAATTCCAGAAATGGGTGAGCCATTTGATTGGTTCATACAATCACTTAATTATGTTAAATTGCCATCGCCGGCAATCGAATTTGGTGAACAAACTAAGTTTATGTTAGTATATCCATTCGTAGAGTTTTAGATAATTTGATAAATTTGTATCAATTAAATTTACAAGAGTAAAAAAATCAAAAGTAATATTAAGATAAGTATAATTATTCCAGTATATAAGGAAGAAAAGATTATATCTGATACTTTATTGAATTATCCGGTTGAACTTAAAGAAAAGTACAATTTGGAGTTAATAGTCAGTGATGGTGGTAGTACAGATGGCACTCTTGAAAAGATTAATGGTAATGTGGATAAAATTGTTCATCACAAAGGTAATTATAGACAAACTATAGCAGAAGGTAGAAATAAAGGTGCAGAAGTCGCTTCAGGCGACATACTTATGTTCATAAATGCCGATACTTACCCCAAAGATATATACTATATACTTGATGAGCTTACTAACTGGGAAAATAATCCCAAACTAAAAAATATAGATGCAATAGCGTCAAAAGTCCTACCATTTGAAAATGAAACAGAGAAGAAAGATAAAATATTTTATTTTCTTATGAATAAGTACTTCAAATTCCTAAATCAGATAGGAATAGGGATGGGTAGGGGAGAATGCCAGATAATAAAAAGATCTACATTCTTGAAAGTAAAAGGATATAACGAAAAAATAGTAGCTGGTGAAGACTTTGATTTGTACCGTAGGATAACTAAAATAGGTAAAATCAAATTCTTAGATGACTTTGTAGTTTATGAATCTCCTAGGAGATTCAGACAAGAGGGGTACACCAGTACTTTAACAAAATGGTTTTTAAATTCAGTTTCTGTACTTTTGTTAGGAAAATCTTATTCAAAAGAATGGAAACCAATTAGATAGGTTGAATATGTCAGAAACGTATAAATCAGCAGGCGTTGATATAGAAGCAGGTGAAAAGACTGTAGATAGTATCAAGCCATATATTAAGCAAACAATGAATAAGAATGTACTTTCAGAAGTAGGATTGTTCGGCGGTTTCTATGACGCTTCTTTCCCAGAATATGAGCATCCTGTTTTAGTCTCCTCTACCGATGGTGTTGGTACAAAACTGAAAGTTGCTTTTATGGTTGATAAACACGATACAGTAGGGCAGTGTTTAGTAAATCACTGTACTAACGATATATTAGCTGGTGGTGCGACCCCTTTATTCTTTTTAGATTACTTTGCAACTGGTAAATTAATACCTGATGTAGCAACAAATGTAATTAAGGGATTTGCCATTGCTTGTAAAGAAAATAATTGTGTGCTAATAGGTGGTGAAACAGCTGAAATGCCAGGGTTCTATAATGATAATGAATATGATATGTCTGGAACTATTGTAGGTGTTGTCGAAAAAAAGAATATTATAAATGGATCTAATATCCAAAAGGATGATGTACTAATAGGTCTAAAATCTTCTGGATTACATACTAATGGGTATTCTCTAGCTAGAAAAGTACTGTTTCCTAAATATGATGTGAATGACAAACCAGAAGGCATGAATGAGACTATTGGTGAGGCATTGCTTCAGGTGCATAGATCATATCTGAATAATGTAAAACCTCTTATTGAAAAGCAATTACTGACTGGTATTTCACATATTACTGGTGGTGGTATCATTGGTAATACTTCGCGTATAATGCCAAAAGATTGTGAACTTGATATTGATTGGAACTCTTGGGAAAATTTGCCAATATTTGAATTGATACAAAATACTGGAAATATCAGCGATGAGGAAATGCGAAAAGCATTTAATCTTGGAATTGGTATGATATTAATAACAAGACCTGAAAATGTAGATACTATTATCTCTGCATGTCAAACTGATAACCCACTTATAATAGGAAAGGTAGTCTAATAGACTACCTTCACTTTTTTTTGTAAATTTATATTAAACTTTTATTTTCCTTCGTATCTCTCATATAGTGTTGTATTACTCGGATCTATATACTTTAAGTCTTTGAATATAGTTTGGTCTTTATATCCCTCGAAAGTGGCACCTAATTCAAAAGCTTTAGAATCTGTGAATGCTTGCAACAAAACACTGGGTCCTGTCATCTTATGTTGTTTATAATCAACTATATCTGTTATAGTTTTTCTAAGATTCTCCAAACCTTTTTCTTTATTTTCAGACATCATATCTAATCCATCTACGTAGTATTCAAAGAATAATACTCTCAAACTTTCATATCTTAAATCAGTTAACTCAGATATTAGGGCGTACTTTGTAAATTCTCCAGGTTGTATAAATGTCTTAAACCCAGGTATATTATTACTAGAGGCCACTCCAGCTATTCTTCTAGCTATACTAAATGCAGCATTACCACCCAATGTTTCGTAAGTATCCATGTCAGATCCGATTGCCAGAAGCATATAAAAATCTATAAGACTTGAAAATTCATTATAACGAGTTGCATCATAATTGAAATAAGCACCTTGGGCATAATCAAAAGACCATTCTGTATCAGAAATTTTAAGTACAATCGATTTACCATCCTCTTGTCCAAATAAGTATCTTTTGGAAGCAATGAACAATTTAGCACTATATCTGTTATTATATCCACCACTAAGCGCTATTGAGATATCTACTGGTATTTTTCTTCCTTCCCATTCTATATCTGTAAATTTAGTAGAGTTTATGTATCTTTCTAAATCATTCTCCAATGTAGATACACTAATTCTTTTGTCTTGATCTAACATTTCAACATTTACAGTAACGTCTGCATGTATCTCTTGTGCAATTGCATTTAATCCGAACGCAATAAAACTCAAAGTAATTAAAAATATTGTTCTCATAATTCCCATTCTTTTTTTATTTTGTACTTTTAACAAAGTTAACATATTGATTAGAATAATCATATATAGCAGCTTATTTTTATTTCTAACATTGCTTAATTTAAATGGGCAAGTGTTAGACCTATCTCCACGTATTAGTTTCCCTGTATCCTCAATCTCTATTAATGATGTAAGCGACAATCCATCGAAACTTGTATATATAGAACGTAATTCTATTGCTTCTAGTTACATTCCATCAACTTTTGGACTACCCGAACTGAGTAATCATAATCTAAATGCTTCATATAAACATGATAGTTTAATTCACTTCTTTAACGTAAGTGGTCTTTTCCAAGAGCTTTATACGTATTCTAACTTTGGTTATAGTATATGTTATAAAACATTCGACAAATTTACACCATCATTGACCTTCAATTATAATTATCTAAGCATAAAAGACTATAATAATTTTGGAAATTTGACTTTTGATATAGGTGGGATATTGGAACTAAATCCAGACTTCAATTTTGGTTTCGCAATTACGAACATTCTTAATTCCAGTTTTGAAGGTAATAATGATATAAAAAAGCAAAAAGCACTTTTCGGTTTTGAATATAAAATGTATAAAAATTTTAAATTTCAGATAGGTACGGAAATAAGAATAGAGAATAGCTCCGGTGTAATACTCAGCTTTATCAAAGAGTTTGAAGACTTAGGAATACTAGCATTATCATACTCTACTGAGCCACAAATGGTACAGTTTAATTTGAATATGGATATGATAGATGACTTTTTCTTGATTTATGAAATGAATTATCATAACGTTCTTGGCGTAACTAATAGTTTTGGTGTAGGCTATTCATTTGATTAGAATAATTCCGATAGTGGTATTATTAATTTTTGCTCTAGAAATAGAAGCAAAAGACTTCGAAACTCTATTAGAAAATTATTTTGGTAATAGAACACCAGCGGCTCAAGATTACTTAGACTTATCACAAATTCAAGACATTTATGATTATTATAGTACAGACCCAATAAATATAAACTCCGCAAGTAAAAAACAACTAAGGGAATTACCTTTCATTACAGATTGGGTAATTGACGAATTAAAGTCTAAAGGACCATATAAAAATAGATTTGAATTGGAAGAAACTATAAATAATATAGTAACCGATGAGATAATTAAATTTGTGCTTAGAGAATGCTTAACTACCTCAAATACCAAAGAAAAGGATTTTAATAATAGCTATACAGTTCGATATAGAAGTAATTTAGAACCAACTAAGGGGTTTGTTAATGACAAATATATGGGGTCAGAACTCAATTTGTATCAGAAGCTCCGCACAAAATACCAAGACTTTGAACTGAGTACTGTTGTTGATAAAGATGATGGTGAATTGTCGATTACAGATTTCTATTCATTATCGCTGAAATATGAAAAGGAAGACTATAAGTTAATAGTAGGGGATTATAACCTATCTTATGGTCTCGGTAATTTGTATGACCAAAGTTTCCTTAGTCTAAAGAATTCAGATTTTGTCAATACTTCTTCAGAGTTTGGTCATGGTGCAGAAATGAATCGTTCAACAATAGATTATAATTTTTTTAGAGGCGGATATTTGGAGAAAACTTTCCATCTCAACAGTTCTTCAAACCTACGTGTAGCATCTCTGTATGCTGATACTAAAAGGTCTGCAACAGTTGACACTGCTAGAGATATAGTGTCATCTGTTTATAAAGCTGGGTATTTCCGTACAGAAACTGAGATAAAAAAGAAAAATCAATTAGACGAATTACTTTTGGGTTTGAATGTAGAATATGAAACTGAGAAATTTAGCATTGGGGCATTGTCTACTCATCTTGGATACAACAAATTTATTGAATCATCATCTTTTTCTAGCTTCTATGGGCAAAGTGGTTTTCTAAATACAATATATGGCAGAATAGGTAGGAATGATGAAATATTAAAATTTGAAATATGTACGGATGTAAACTCTAATATCTCACTAAGGACTAACTACTTACTTGAGATTTACGAGAATTTAATATTCTTAACTGATATTCGCTATACAGAGCCAAACTATAGAGCCCCTTATGCAATGAATTTTGGAGAACAATCATTTATGGCTAATGAAAAAGGAATACTGACAGGTATTTCTTATAATTATGATAATATGAGAATCGCTTTATTCTCTGATTTTTATAATTCAGAGTTAAAGACATTTACAACTACTAAGCCAATTAGAGGAATTGAGTATTATCTGGACTTGGTTTTAGATAATAAATCTACCAAATATAATATACGGATAGATTATGAGAGAAAGTCAGATACATTCAAATCAGATACCATGAATACAAAGTTTACTATCCCAAATACAAAGCTGAACACTAGATTCGAAGTAAATAGTAATTTGGGTAAATATTTTGTTTTCAGAGGAAGAGCCGAATTGTCATTCAAAATCAATGACTTTCAAGAAGTTCAAGGAGGAAATCTAATACTTTTGGAGTTGAAAAAAAAGGGTAGTAAACTCGATTTGCAATATGGTCTAAGTTTTATAACATTCAATACTACTGATTTCGAAACTGTAATTTATACGTATCTTTATCAAGTACCAGGGTTTGCCTATGTTTATCCATTCTACCAATCTGGAAATAATATTAATGCATTTGTCAAATACAAATTAATAGATGAAATCAGTTTATGGTTTCGAATTAATCACTTATTTAAGAATAGTAATGGGAAAATTGGAAGTGGTAATGAAGAAATTGTTGGTAATGAACGGACACAACTAATTTTCCAAATGCAGTATTTGATAGACTAAATTTGTTTTTGTTTACTTAGTCCGGATAAATAAAGATTTGGATTAATCAATGACTTGGGTTTGTGATCGCCTAAAAAATTACCAAATTCGTAAGGTCTGACTTCCATAATAGGTGATTTGAAAATTTCGAGATGTAGATAGCTTGTTTGATTAGAATGTGCTATATCTCTTAGATAGAAAGGGTCTGAAGGCTTTATCTTCTCTTTTATAACAGTTAGTCCACATTTACCAATCACATCGCCCTTGTGAACTTTCTGTCCCAATTTAAGATAAATCTTATCTAAAAAAGTATATTTATACATTGCTGAGTTACATTTGATAACGCACTGCATAGTATTCTCAAAACAAGAAGTCTCTTTTCTTTGTGTATATTGACTTATGTTGAGAACAATTCCAGATTCAATTACTTGTATTTCAGAATCAAATGGGCAAAATATATCCACACCACAATTAAATCCAATTTGTCTATCTTCCCAATAACTCCCTCTATCACCCTCTGTTGGCAAAGAATCCGAAAAACTATTAGGTACTGGCCAACATTTCATTATTTCTTTTTCAGTTTCTTATTATACTTTTTCGCTGCTTCTATAAACTCTTTTGCCAATGGCTCTGAAAGTGGATGATCCCGTTCTAATCTCTCGGGATGCCATTGCACAGCTAACATCCAGCTCTTAAATGAAACATCTTTCCACTCATAAGACTCAATAATTCCGTCTCTTGTATATCCCGTTGGTTTTAGTTCTTTCGAAAGTTTATCTACTGCTTGGTGGTGATTACTATTAACTAAAGCACTATCTACTCCTGCAATTTGTCTTAAGTATGAGCCATCTTCTAAAAATAGTCTATGTGTTGCATCGCCTTCTTTAACTTGATGTATTACGGGGTTTGTTAGGTCATGAGGTATGTCTATTATCAAAGAGCCTCCTAATGCAACATTAATCAACTGCTGGCCTCTACAAATACCTAATACAGGCATTTTAATTAGTAAAGCATTCCTTAATAATTCAAATTCGAGTGTATCTCTATTTTCGTCAATTGAACATCTATCTGATTCATAAGGTTTTTCGAATCTACCTGGATGAACATCAGGTCCACCAGTTAGAACTAGAGCATCACATTCCAATAAGTCCTTTATAGGATCTTCTGAAGTGTAAATATCTACTATTTCCACGTCATATCCATAACTTTCTAGCCAATCAGTATAGTTCTGGTAGGATTGACCTCCACTACCTTTAGATAAAGCAACTTTGATTTTCTCATCTGAGCAAGAAAACAGCAGAAGCACTACTAACAAAGTAAAACTAATATGTAATATTCTTTTCATTTATTTTACTTATTATATAATTTCTAAATTCATTTTCATTGTTAAGCAATATCTCTAACTCAATTACTAGCAAGGTGATGTTATTTTTAATTAATACCAATTGATATTCTTTCAACTTTACAAAATCTTTTTGTGTAGTATATATAAATTCAATTTTTTTTGAATTACAATATGTGACAATTCCATCAATTTCAGATTCTGTAAAATAATGATGATCTTTAAATGAGAACACCTTTTCTATGATTGCATTATTTTCATTTAAAAAATTAATAAAATTTGATGGATTAGCAATAGCAGTAACCACAATTGCGTTATCTTTTATTATTCGTTCAGTTTTTATTTTACTCGTAAAACGAAAATTTACTTTATCTTTAATTGATTCTATTTCTTGTATTAAATCTCTATATAGAATAATATCTGCTCTTTGTAGATTCTTTTTTTCTTCCCGCAAGTAACCTGCAGGAATTAAGTTTTCTTCTTCAACTGTTTTATCATTTACAATCACAATGTCTAAATCTCGATATATTTTCCTATGCTGAAAACCATCATCTATTAATACAATATCTATATCAAATAACTTATCTATCTCTATTAACGCCAGATACTTTTTATCGTGAACAACTAGTGGACATCCAACTTCTTTGGCTATCATATATGCCTCATCACCAGCTTTATCCACAGTTGTTAATATTTTATCCACATCGTGAACAACTAGCAGTCCCTTACTTTTTCTGCGATAACCACCAGCAACTATTCCGACTTTATATCCTTCAGATTCTAGAAGCTTAGCAAGGTAAATAATCATAGGTGTTTTGCCAGTACCACCAGCTATTATATTTCCAATTGAAATAACGTAAGAATTAGATTTGTAAGACGTTATAATTCTTCTATTATAAAGTAAATTTCTCACTCTAGTTATTAGAACAAATATGTATGATAATAATTTCAACTAATGTCACTAAGTATTTTTTCTAAAGCTATCAATTCTCTCGTTACTTCTTCTCTGTTTTCTAAACTTTCAAAATCAAAAATCTCTGAAAACTTAAGAGTTATAGGTGAGAATGGCAATGGAATTTCAAATTTATCCCAACTGTTGAGTTTTATACTCCAACCAATATCAACAGTACAGAGTTGCAAAGGAACATTGCCTTTATGTGATATTAGTATAGCACCTATTTTCATTTTTTCTTTAGGACCTCTAGGTCCGTCAGGAGTTATAAGTATAGTAGTGTCTTTAGCTTGCTTAATAGCTCGTTCAATAACTTGCTTTCCACCTTTTGATGAAGAGCCACGAATAAGGTCGAAATTCAATATTTTCAAATAATCTGTAAGAACTTGACCATCTTTACTTTTGCTAACAATACCTGCCTTTTTCTTGTATTTTCTAAAATAGAACCAAACTGGAAGCATTTTACCATGCCAAAAAGCAATTACTTTTGGATTATGATCTATAGATCCTAATACACGAACTCTCCACGTAAGTGAATTAATATATAGTAGATATAGCCCTATTTTAATAAATATTTTCAAGTTAGAAACTCATTATAAATTATATTTGAAGCAGTCTTGCAAGCTGATTGTTTACCTAATAGTTCTCGAATTTCTATAAAATCAGTACTAATACTATTAGTTAACTCTTTGTTATTCATATAAATATTTAATTCTTTCAATATTTTTGTTGCAGTGGCATCTTTCTGTATTAATTCTTTTACAACTTCTTTTTTCAATAATATGTTGGGCATTGCAAGATAATCAATATCTACTAAGTACCTTCCAATTAAATATGTTGTTAAGGAAGTTTTGTATATCATTATAAATGGTAAGTTGAGTAGAGTAGCTTCAAGTGTTGAAGTACCAGTTTTTACGATTCCAAACTCACTTGACTTCATCGCATCTCTGCTATTATTATATATTTTAACATTAGGATTCGACTTTATAAAAGAGTCGTAAATACAAAAATCAACAGTTGGAGATTTTGAAATTGCGAATTTATACTTACCTCTACTTTTCTTTATTACTTCATCGAATAATATAAGGTGTGATTGTACCTCTTGTGCTCTACTACCTGGAATCATACATATTTGATTTTTGATTCTTTCGTTATTTGAACCTAATTCAAATACTTCTAAATCTAATGATGGATGTCCAACAAATTCAACATCAATCCCGAATTGACTAAAGAACTCTACTTCAAAAGGAAAGGCAACTAATAATTTATCTATAGATTTAGATAGTTTCTCGGCTCTTTTCTTTCCCCAAGCCCAAAGTTGTGGAGCTATATAGTAGCATACTTGTTTATTTATTGATTTTGCATAGTTTGCAAGTCTAGTATTCAAACCTGGATAGTCAACTAATATAACTAAGACTATCTTATTATCGCTTATAATTTTCTTAGAATTAGTTTCTAACTGTTTGAAGAATCTATATTTCTTTGCTACTTCCCAAAATCCAACAACGTTTATCTCGCTGAAGTTAACAATAGGGGTAAGACCTAATTCCTGCATCTTAGGACCACCAATTCCAATGAACTCGAGTGAGTTATCCAATGCTAATAATTCACGCATAAGATTGGCAGCATGTATGTCTCCAGAGGGGTCTCCTGCGGAAATAAATATTTTTCTTTTGTCGTTCGTCATTTACTGTTAATAAGAATGTAGAAACTAAGTTTTTAAATCATTCCGTTAAATCATATTTTGAATAAAATCAAATTTAAGACTTTAATAATAAAATATGTCAAAATTTATACATTTACAGAATCATACTGACTTTTCTTTACTCGATGCTATTACAACTACCAATGAGTTAGTAAAATCTGCACTTGATTACGAACAGCCCGGAGTAGCCATTACAGATAATGGTGTATTGTATGGTGCATTCAATTTTCAAGAACTAGCCACAAAATCAGGGATAAAGCCGCTAATAGGTGTAGATGCTTATATTGCACCAGATAGCAGATTTGACAAATCAGCAAATAAACAACGATATAATAGAATAGTTTTATTAGCGAAACATCGTGATGGTTATAAGAATTTAGTAAAATTATGTTCAAGAGCATTTGTAGAGGGTTTTTATTACAAACCAAGAATAGACCTTGAACTTCTAAAAGAATACTCTGAAGGATTGATATGTCTATCTGGTAGTAGAGGCAGTGAGATAGCTCGATCTATTGTTAATTCCAATTTACAAGACGCCGAAACGGTAACGAAAACATATCACGAGATATTTGGTGATGATTTTTATCTACAGATACAGAACCACGGAATTCAATTCGATGACAAGGTATGTGAAGTTGTTCCACAAATTGCCACCAAATTCGGGATAAAAACAGTAGCAACTAATGATACTCACTATAGATACAAAGAACATGCAGTAGCCCATAATATTCATCTCTATATCAAAGATGGTGGAAAGACAGAAGTAGATGTTACTAATCTTAGATTTGGTTCACCAGAGTTTTATATAAAGTCTCCTGAAGAGATGAAGGAGCTATTCAAGGATATTCCTGAAGCCATAGATAACACTTATGAAGTTTTCGAAAAGTGTGACGTAGATTTCAAAAGTAAAATCTATATGCCTAAGTTTCCTATTCCTAATACTTCAGAAGCCAAGACATTAGCAGATTATTTAAGTGAATTAGTTTATAAAGGTTTAGATGATAGATATGAGAATGTAACTGAAGAAATAAAGGATAGAACGGCATTTGAATTAAAAGTAATAAATGATATGGAATTCCCTGGTTATTTCTTAGTAGTTTGGGATTTTATTCGAGCTGCAAAAGAAATGGGAATTAGAGTAGGACCAGGCCGTGGTTCCGCAGCAGGTTCTATAGTAGCTTTTGCATTGGGAATTACTAATGTGGATCCACTGAAATATGATTTACTATTTGAGAGGTTTTTGAATCCAGATAGAAACTCAATGCCTGATATTGATATTGATTTTGCTGATGACAAAAGAGAGAAGGTTATTGAGTATGTGAAAGATAGATATGGTGAAGAAGCTGTAGCAATGATTATCACTTTTGGAACTCTTTCTACTCGTGCTGTACTTTCAGATGTTGGTCGTGTTTTACAAGTACCTTTTTCTGATGTAAAAAATATTACTTCAAAAATACCCGTGGTAAGAGGAGAAGTAACTAAATTAAAACCTTCTTTAGAATTGTCAGAACTTAGTTATCTTAAAGAAATAATTAAAAACCCTAAGAATAAAGATGACAAGAAGATAAAAGATTTGATCGAGTATTGTTTGATACTTGAAGATAGAAAAAGAAATGATTCAATACACGCCGCTGGTGTAATCATAGCACCAAGTGATGTTACTGATTATATACCAGTTAATGTACCTAAGAAAGCGCAGACATCTAGTATAAAGACAGCTACTCAATTCACTATGAAGGAAGTTGAGTCTGCAGGTCTTTTAAAAATGGATTTCTTAGGGCTAAGAACGCTTTCTATTATCGAGAATACTTTATCGTCTATCAAGCGAAACTACAATGTGGATATTGACTTAGACGATATTCCATTAGATGATGAAAAGACTTATGAAATTTTCTCAAACTATAAAGCGAATGCTATATTTCAGTTTGAGAGTCAAGGTATGCAAGAATGGCTCAGAAAGTTGAAGCCAAAATCAATAGAAGAGCTTACTGCTATGAATGCTCTTTATAGACCTGGTCCAATGGATAACATTGGTGAGTTTATTGATAGAAAGTATGGAAGAAAAAAAATTACATACCTACATCCACTTCTAGAAAAATCACTAAGTAATACTTATGGGATTATAGTCTATCAAGAGCAAGTGATGCGTATTACTCAAGATGTCGGTGGATTCACTCTTGCACAAGCTGATATTGCCCGAAAAGCTATGGGTAAAAAAGACAGAGCTACAATGGATAGTTTGATGAGTCGCTTTGCTGAGGGGGCAGAAAGGAATAATATAAATAAGAACTTAGCTACTGAAATATGGGAATTGATTCTGAAATTTGCTGAGTACGGATTTAATAAATCACACTCTGTTGCATATTCTTTACTTGCGTATCAAACTGCCTTTTTGAAAGCTTATTACCCAGCTGAATTTCTAGCAGCCAATATGACGGCCGAGCTGAATGATCAGAATAAATTAGTCAAACTGATTGATGATGCAAATAGTTTTGGTATTACTGTTCATCCACCTAATATTAATAAATCTTCAATTTTATTTGATGCAAAGGACAACGAAATTTACTTCGGATTAGCAGGTATAAAAGGTGTAGGTGTGAATGTTTTAGAAAAAATTATAGAAGCTAGAGAGATAGAGGAATTCGAATCCTTTGCCGATTTTTGTGAAAGAGTTGATGATAAGGTAATCAATAAAAAAACACTGGAATCCCTCGTTTGTGCTGGTGCATTCGACTGTGTAGAAGATGGAAAACGTGCATCATTATTTGAATCTATTGATATGGCTATTGATTTTTCAAAATCATTTAGCAACAAAGAAACAGAAAATATAGATTCGTTATTCTTAGGTGTTGCTGAAGAAGAGGTTGAGAAGTTCAGATTAGCTGATGTTGAGGAATGGGATCAGAAAACTAAGTTGATAAAGGAAAAAGAAGTTCTAAATTTCTATATTTCTGGTCATCCACTTAGGGAATATGATGTGTTAGTTAAGTCATTCAACAAGATGACATTTGACCAAAATCCCTCTGAACTAAAATCGCAAGATATTACAGTCTGTGCATACATAACTAATATGGTTGTAAAGCTAAGTAAGAGAGGAGATCCTTTTGCTATTTTGACTATTGAAGATTATTATTCGAAAGCAGAATGTATAGTATGGGTCAAAGAATACAAAGAATTTGGTGAGAAATTATCCAAAGATAAGGCTATGCTTATAGAAGGAACAGTAAAAGAAGGTGAGGAATCTCTGAAAATCTATGTTTCTGGGGTTATGGATGTGGATGAAGCCATAGAAAAATACGGAGATGGATACAAAATATGGATAGATTTACACGATACAGAAGCTCAAGCAAAATTAGATGTACTTAAAAATGATTATTTTGACCCAAAAAGTGCTCCTAAACAAATATATTTTAATATATTTGATAATGTTTCTGGGTATAAAAACTGTTTTAAAACTGAAACTTTCAATATACCTCTAAATTTGGACGTAATGGGCAATTTGCAAGGTCTATTTGATTCGCGTGTTTCACTAATTATGAAAGGGACAAATGGCACAAAAAGGTACTCTTAAATCAATATTCTCTATTGCATTAGCAGTAATTATAGCTTATTTACTTGTTAAGCTATTATTTGCTTTAATAGGTTTAGTGTTCCAAGGAATACTATTTCTATTATTTATAATTGCTATTGTTATTATCGCTCTCCCGATTTACGCTATTTTAAAAAAGAAGGTTTTTAAATAATGAAAAATATAATATTAATATTTATCGTTTTGATTACAATAACTGCATATTCTCAAGAAGAAAGAATAGTAATTAATGAATCATCTGTTGAGTTGGCTAGAGTATTAGGTAAAGATATTTTCGAATTGAATGGCGTACCATTTTCACAACCTATAGTAACTGCAACAAATGCAACTGCTAATTCTGGTTTTTTTAATACAGCTTATATACCAAAGAAAGATTCTCTTTACTTTAAAGTATCTGTAAATTATATGAATGGTTTTGTCCCAGAAAAAGATAAGAGCTATTCACCTTCATTTCCAACAGAAGAATTTAGTGAATCTAAATTATTAAATTATTTAACCATTGATGTTTTTAATGGTGGTAATATTGGTATCAAAGATACAGTAGGTCTATATACATACTTACTAAGAACTTTGCTTTATGACGGAATTAAAGACGGAACTATTAGTTTCCCAGATAGGACTGCGACTATATTAGGAAATGATAATAAAGTAATCGTAATTAAAGAAAAGTCATTAGGGAATAATGCAGACAAAAGAATCAGTGATCTAGAAAGTAAATATAATGTACAGTTTCCAGATTCAGTATTAACTGAAGTTTTTAAAACCTTGGATGGATTACCTGGTAGTTTCACATTGCCTAAAGGCTCCGGGTTAAATTCAATGCAATTTGCGGTACCTCAAATCGAAATTGGTTCTTATTATGGAACTGAAATACTTTTAAGATTTATCCCAAAAATTAATTATGGTCAAACTGTTGGTGATTTTGGATTCTTTGGTATAGGCTTGAAGCACTCAATATCACAATACTTTTTTGATTTTGATCAAGAAAGAACATTTGATCTAGCCGTTCAATTGGCTTACCAAAACTCTACATTAGAAAATGTATTTGGTGAAACAAGTGCTACTCTAACATCTAATGCAAATATCTTAAACTTCAATTTACAGGCAAGTAAGAATATTGAAAATATAGTTGATGTTTATACAGGTATCTCATTTGAACAAATTGATATTACTGCTGATTTCGTTTATACTATACCTATTGAGAACCAAGTACAACTTGGATTAGTTGATCCTAAAACAAAAAAACCAGATCTCGCAAATGGTTATCCTGGAGATACAAAGCCTCAAACAACAACTCTAACTGTAGATGATTTCAATATCAAATGGGTTATTGGTGTAAAAAAGGATTTTGGTCCAATTGCAATATTTGCAAGTTATAACGTGAGTAAATTCGATATTTTCAACGGTGGAATACAATACAGTTTCTGATATGATGACAAAAATAATAGATGGCAAACAAATAGCCGAAAAGATAAAAGAAGAAGTTAGAGAAAAAACAGCTAAGCTGTATAAAGAAAAAGGAATAAAGCCCGGACTTGCTATACTACTAGTTGGTAATGACCCTGCTTCCGAATCTTATGTTCGCAGTAAAGAACGAAATTCTGAGAATATGGATTTTCATTTTATTATGGAAAGACGAGATTCGGAAATTAGCGAAGAAGAGGTACTCAACTTAATCGATAGTTGGAATAATGATGATGATATTCATGGCATTTTGATTCAACTACCTTTACCAAAGCATATAGACGAGAATAAAGTATTGATGAAACTAGATCCTGAAAAGGATGTTGATGGTTTTCATCCCATTAATATAGGCCGATTAGTTATTGGACTAGATGGTCTTGTACCATGTACACCTGCTGGTATAGTAGAACTTCTTAAAAGAAGTGATATAGAAACAAAAGGAAAGCACGTAGTAGTCCTTGGTAGAAGTAATATAGTCGGTAAACCTGTAGCTAACTTACTTTATCAAAAGAAAGAAGGGGCTAATGCGATAGTAACTATTTGTCATTCTGCGGCTGATGATGTATTCCAATATACTAGACAAGCTGATATACTAATAGTAGCAATAGGTAGTGCTAACTTCATAAAAGAAGAGCATATCAAAGAAGGATGTACTATTATTGATGTTGGAATTAATAGAATTGATGCGGACAATGAGAAGGGCTACGAGATAGTGGGGGATGTTGATTTCAATAGTGTAATAGGTAAAGCGTATGCTATAACACCTGTACCGGGTGGCGTTGGACCAATGACTATAGCTATGTTAATGAATAATACTTACAAATCTGCCGCTAAATAATGAAAAACAACAATCAACCTTACGATATTATCTACGAAGATGAGTATCTAGTAGCAGTTAATAAACAAGCTGGAATATTAGCAGTACCTGATAGATATAATCCGAATATAACAAACCTTAAGCAATTATTGAACGATGTTTATGGTGAAATATTTGTAGTTCATCGCTTGGATAAAGGAACTAGTGGTATAATGATTTATGCGAAAGATGCTGAAACTCATAAAGCATTCAATGAAATGTTCGAAAATCAGGAAATAGAAAAAATTTATCACGTCTTAGTGAAAGGTATTTTTCCTAAGAATGAAATTGATATTGATATTCCTATTATGCCAAGTCAAGGAAGAAAGGGAATATCTATACCTTCAGCAAGAGGAAAGCAATCGCTAACGAAAGTCAAAGTATTAGATAGATATGATAGGGCTACGATGTTAGAGTGTAATCTAGTTACAGGACGCTCACATCAAATTAGAGTTCATTTATCGACATTAGGTTTCCCACTTTATGTTGATGTAGATTACGGTGGAAATGAGTCATTCAAAATATCTGATTTCAAGAAACGATTCAACTTGAAAAAGAATACAGAAGAAAGACCTATACTTGATAGACTTTCTATGCATGCATTTTCAATGCGATTTATCCACCCAAGAACCAATGAAGAACTATATGTAGAATCGGAATATCATAGAGATTTTGCAGCCATGGTACAACTTCTAGGTAAGTACAATAAAATTTATCAATAAAAGATTTTAAATTTGAAGACAAAAACTAAAAAATTCACAAAGTTCTATTATCCAGAAAAGCTAACAAGCTTAGAAAGAAAGTCAAAAAAGTATTTTGACTTTTTTAGCAAAGTAAAGAGAACCTTAGAAACTGAGTTATACGTAGAGAAAAAATCTAAGATTTTGCTTGCTGTTAGTGGTGGAGTTGATTCCATTACTTTATTAGATATATTTATTAATCTAAAAGATGAGTTGAATTTTGAATTGGCTGTTGCCCATTTCAATCATAAATTGAGAGAAAAGGACTCGGATAGAGATCAGAGATTCGTAGAGAAAGTTTGTAAACATAATGGTATAAAGCTTTATAAGGCATCTGCGGATATTGAAAAATTTGCGAATGACAAATCATTATCTATTGAAGAAGCTGCAAGAGCTAAACGCTATCAATTCTTTGAGAAAATATGTATTAGCAACAAATTTGAATATTTGGCAACTGCTCATACAAAAAATGATTTGGCTGAAACATTCCTACTCAATCTATTTCGTGGAAGTGGACTTCATGGGCTTACTTCAATTCCAACGAGAAGACGTTTGACTAAAAGCTCTTTCGTAGTTCGACCTTTGATCAATATCACTAAAGATGAATTAATAGAATATGCAAAGCTTAGAGAGCTACAGTGGGTAGAAGATAAAACAAATGATGAGTTAATATATACTCGTAATAAAATTAGAAATTTACTCATACCCGAGATAGAGAATAATTATAATCCTAATTTTGTAAATACAATTGAAAGAACCTCCTCTATAATTAAAAGTGCAAATCAATTCGTAAGCGATTACACAGAGGCAAATTTTAAAAAGATTTTTATAACAGCTAACCAAGGAATGGTTGAGATTAATTCTCAATTCTTGGATTCGTATGCAGAGATAATACAGAACGAAATGGTAAGAAAAACACTTTCTAGATACTTTGCATATCATCATGCACCTTACGAGCTTACAGAAAGAATCGCAGAACTTACTAGCAAGAATGTAAACACAAAAATTGAAATATCTAGTAATCTATATGCCTTAAAGGAAAGAGGAAAGATAATAATACTAAAAGATAATAAGGTCGAAACTAATATTATTAATCAAACTATAAAGCCCGAAGGTTTAGTCGAAGTTGGTGGTTATGAAATAAAATTTACAAAAGTTGAAAGAAAAGATGTAGCTTTTGTTAAAGATAACAATATTGAGTATTTTGATACAGAGTTTATGCCTAATAATCTAGTAGTAAGAAGCTGGATAAAGGGTGATAAACTGACACCATTTGGGTTTGACGGTACGGTGAAAGTATCGGATTTACTAAATAATAAAAAACTTAGCAATATAGATAAAGAATCATTATTAATACTAACTGATAAGATTGATGTTATTTGGGTTCTGGGATTAAGAATGAGTAGTAAATATGCAGTTACCAAAGAATCGAAACAAATACTTAAAGCAGAAATACTTAAAAACCCTATTAAATAATAAATAAAAAATTTAATTTTGGGTTTTGCGTCATATAGAAACTATAAAAATACGAAAATTAAGGCAGAATAAATGAACGGAACAGACAAGAAGAATAACAAGAAAGCACCAAATCATAATCCAGATGAACAACAGGGGAAAATGGGCAAGAACATGATGTTCTGGCTCTTTATTTCATTAGGAGTGATTTCACTATTATTATTTTTCCAAGATGGAAATAAAAGTGATGCGAGAGTATCATATTCACAATATAAAGAATTTTTAGACAAAGGTCTGATAACTGAAGCTACTATAATAAAGACTCAAATGAACGATTATGAGTTCTATGGTAAGCTTTCTAGCCCAGTTACTATAAATGTGGATAACAAGAAAAAGAAGGTTGTTACCTTTGTAACAAAGTTAGGTGTTCTAGACACTGAAACTGAACTGCTATGGGAAGCAAAAGGTATAGAGCTGAAATACGAACAAGGTGATGACTTCTTTTGGAGTACAATTATCACACTTTTACCTTTGGTATTATTATTTGTATTAATGATATTTTTATTCCGTCGAATGCAAGGCGGTGGCGGTGGTCAGCGAGGACTATTTAACTTTGGAAAAGCAAGAATTAAGTTATTAGATGAGAGTTTGGAAAAAGTAACTTTCAAAGATGTAGCTGGAATTGATGAAGCAAAATATGAATTAGAAGAAGTCATTGAATTTCTTAAAGAGCCATCAAAATTCAAAAAATTGGGTGGTAAAATACCGAAAGGTGTACTTTTACTTGGAGCACCGGGTACAGGTAAAACTCTATTAGCGAGAGCTGTAGCAGGTGAAGCGGGCGTACCATTCTTTTCTATGTCAGGTGCAGACTTCGTAGAAATGTTCGTTGGTGTGGGGGCGAGTAGAGTAAGAGATTTATTCGAACAAGCAAAAAAGAGTAGCCCATGTCTTGTATTCATAGATGAGATAGACGCTGTTGGAAGACAAAGAGGTGCTGGAGTTGGAGGCGGACATGACGAAAGGGAACAAACATTAAACCAGTTGTTAGTGGAAATGGATGGTTTTGAACAGAATAGTGGTATTATAATAATTGCGGCGACAAACAGACCTGATGTATTGGATCCCGCATTACTACGACCTGGACGTTTTGATAGACAAGTTGTGGTAGATAGACCCGATGTAGTCGGTCGTGAAGGTATTTTTGCAGTACATACTCGCAAAATCCCACTTTCTGATGATGTAGATTTGAAAATATTAGCTCGTGGTACTCCGGGATTATCAGGTGCTGATATAGCTAATGTTATTAACGAAGCTGCTTTGTTTGCAGCAAGAAGAAATAGTGACAAAGTTACTATGTATGACTTTGAAAATGCGAAAGACAAAATACTTATGGGTATAGAAAGAAGAAGTTTAGTTATTTCTGATAAAGAAAAGGAAATGACAGCTTACCATGAAATGGGCCATGTATTAATTGGAAAATTGGTACCGAAGAGCGACCCTGTTCATAAAGTTACTATTATACCTAGAGGTCGTGCATTAGGAGTTACGGCATCTTTACCTGAAGAAGATTTACACTCTTATTCAAAAGAGTATATAGATGCAAAGCTAATCATGTTAATGGGTGGTAGAGCTGCTGAAAAATTAGTGTTCGGAAATACTACTTCTGGTGCTTCTAATGATATAAAGAGAGCAACAGATTTAGCTCGTAAGATGGTGTGCGATTGGGGTATGTCAGATGTGATTGGCCCAGTTAACTATGCAACAAGTGAAGATGAACTATTCTTAGGCAGAGAGATAGCTCACCAAAGAGAATTTTCAGAGAGTACTCAAGAGAAAATAGATGAAGAAGTAAAGAATATACTTTTTGCTGCAAGTGCAACTGCAGAAGAATTATTATCCGAAAAGATTGATTTGCTTCACAGTACATCAAAAATACTTTTGGAAAGAGAAACACTTGATGCAGTTGAAATAGAAATGCTTATGCAAGGCGAAGAATTGCCCCCAATAAATTTGAGTAAATTGAACGCTATTAAATCAATGAATATCAAAAGTAAACGAGTTGATACTATAATTGATGATAAAGTAACAGACAGTGTAGACAATAAAACGGAAGAAGTTTCTTCTGAAAACAAAAATATATAACCTTAATGCCGGTGAATGATATGACAGACTCAATCAATGAAAATGTAAATCCAGAGCAAGTTCAACCTGGTTCTGATATGCCAGAAAAAACAAACGAAGAGACAATCAATGAAGTTTCTGAGATAACAGAATCTGAAGAAACTCAAGTTGTAACAGAAGCTATTCCTAAAGAAAAAATTGAATTGCAAGTAAATGAAGAAGCCCTAAAAGAACAGATTCAGTTATTTGATTCTTTGAAAAAAGAAGTTGAAGCCTTGAAATCAGATTTAAGTTCGATGGAAGATATAAAGCACGAAAGAAAGAATATGGCTGAACTTAAAGAGAAGTTACTGTCTTTATTCTTAATTTCAAAGTCGGAACGTGATGAGTACGTAGATATTATTCAATCAAAATTTGAAGTTTTAAAAGAGTCTTCGGATAAGATTAAAAATGAGATTAACGCGAAATTAGATGAGAATCTGAAGCAAATAGAACCCAAAGTTCTTGAAGTATTAAAAGAAGCAGAGAACCCTGAAAATTTCTCAGAGATTAGAAAAAAATTAATTGACTTACAAAGTGAATTAAAAGAATATGAACTTCATAGAGATAGAAAAGATGATTTTTTCAGTCTTGTTCAAAAAGCATTTGAATCATTAAATGAAAAGCAAGATTTAGAAAGAGAAAAATATGAGATGGAAATCTCAGAGAACTACTTAAGTATTAAGCCAAAAGTAGCAGAAGCTATCAAATTTGCCGTTCAAACTGACAATTATAATCAAGCTAGAGAAAAGCTAATTGAATGTCAGAATGAGCTCAAGAAGTTGAAATTGAAGAAAGATCATCTCGATGAACTATTCGGACTAATAAGAAAAGCATTTGAGAATGTAAATCATAAGCAGGATTTAGAAAGAGAAGAATTAAAAGAAAAATCTGTTGAGAGTTATAATGAGATTAAGCCATTAGTAAGTGAAGCAATAGTATTTGCAGATACAACTGATGATTATGAGTCTGCTCGTAAACGATTAATTGAGACTCAGAAGGCAATAAAGGAGAAAGTTCTAACTCGTAATCAACGTGATGAACTTTATGGTGCTGTAAGAGAAGTATTCAACCGATTGAATGAGAAACAAGACTCTAATAGAGGTGAATTCTTAGAAGAATGCAATGAGAACTACGCTAAATTAGAAGTCTCCGTAAATGAGGCATGTGCATATATAGACTTTACTAATGATTTGAATGATATTCGAGAAGGTTTGATTGCTGTTCAAGATGAAGTTAAAATAGTAAAATTAACTCGTACTCAGAGAAATGAACTTTTCAAACGGATCAGAGTTGGCTTTGGAAATTTTGATGTTAAGCGAAACGAATTTATAAAAAGTAGAAAAAAATACAAAAAAGAACATCTTGAAGAAAAGTTAGAAGCTAAAATCGAAAAAGTAGAACAAGTTGAAGATATCTCTGTAAAAGATAAAATTCAGAATGAAATAAAAGAAACTCAAGCAAAAATTGAGAATATAGAAAGCGAAATCAATAAATTAGAAGAATAGTAAAACAATTTTGTAATTTTAGGATTATATTTTTTACGTTTACTTTTAATTGAGAGAACAGTTGTTTCTAATTAGATTTTTATATCTATCATTGCTCTTACTTCCAAGCATATTACATGCTAATACGGAAGATAACTACCCTATAATATTAGAAAAAAAACAAACTAACCCCGGTAAGATATACAATCTAACTGGGGATAGGTTTATTATAGTTAAGAATAATTGGTTAGATAAGACTACCACTTTATCTGTATTCAATACTGAGCTACAAAAAAAATCTTTAGTTCTGAACAATACAGAAATTCGAGATTTATACTCTAAAGATACTATAATCGCGGCTATTGCTACATCCAAAAGAAGAGCTTTTCTTACTAGGTTTGACTCACATTTCTCAGTAAATAAATTATTTCTGTTAGATACTAACACTGATGTGAATGATGAATTAAAAATCCAACAAACCTCATTAGATAAGTATATTATTAGTAAGAATAATGAGCTTTTCTATTTTGATACCAAAAGAAAATTAAAGCAAACATTAACAACTAAATTTATTGATAATAGTTTTTTAAAGATAAGTGATAATAAGTTTTACTATCTTAGATCTTCGGAAAACGTTACATATTTAATAGAAAATATTAAGCATAAATACGAGAAAGAACTTTTACGTATTGAGCCGGCTAATAGCTATTCAATTTCCATAAAGAATTCTAAATTAATAATAGAATGCCACTATGAGAGCAACTCACATATTCTAATCTATACTAAGTCATTGAAGTTATTATCTGAGTTTTGGGTAGATGTTATTAATGAAGACTATTTGATAGAACCGATTAATAATAAAGACCTCGGAGTCTATAGTATATCTTATTATGAAGATAAATACTCTGTTACTTTAACTGATTTTAATTTCAATGTAATACAAGAATTTGAGTTACCAAATTATATTATTTCGCCATTAGGTATTTTCTACGATAAAGATAATATAACAGTTGTCTTCCAAAATGCTATCTATAATTTTGATAATAGTTTGAACGTAGTTTTTTATAAGCCAATTTCTATTACTACGAGTGAATTAAATTCGAAAATCAGCATTATCAATCACAAAGATTTCTTTGCATATTCAACTATAGATGCCTCTATATATACTAAGAGTAAAAACACATTTTGGCAAGTATATTATTATTATAATAGTTTTATTAATTATATAATTCCGCTATTCCTCCTTATTATAATATTAGTAATCTACTATTTATATTCAAAGAAAAAAGAATTAAATGCGACTCTACTTGAATTATCTGACAATGATTTTATTTTCGTTTTCAATAAAAAAGGAGACTTGATAAATATAAATAAAACTGCAATGAAGATAATAGAGATTGACTCATCAGTACCACTAGGTAGATTTTTCAAATATTATTGTATAAGCGAACATACAGCTGAGTTATTCGAGATATTTGAAAAAATGAGAGTTCTAAAAGAGAGTTTCCAACAGAAGATTCATATTTATCATAATGATGAATTACATGAGTATATATGTAGTGCTGTTACTAAGAGGAGAGTGACAGGATCAGTAGTTGGTTATTTACTCTCTGGGACAGATATTACAGAAGAGCTACGCCAACAGAAGTTGAACAACTTCGCACAATTAGCCCATGATATGCAAACTAATCTCAGTACACTAAAGCTAAATGCAGAAGAGTTAGAAGCTAGTAGTGAAGCTTCAGAGAATAAGAAAAACAAAATAATTAAACAGATTAATATTCTTAATCAAAAGGTTCGAGATATAGTTACTGTAGGTAGAAGCTCTAGTGTTCATAAGGCAAAGCATAATGCAAAAATATTAATTGCAGAAGTAATAGAAGAATTTGATTTTGAATTTTATCCAAATGTTACTTTTGTTGATGAAAGCAATGATTTTGAGTTATATGTAGATAAACAAAAGTTGTCCCGTGCTATCAGAAACGCTACTGAAAATAGCTTGAAATCTATGAAAGATAGTGATTCTGGAAGATTAATATTAAGAGCACATAAAAATACAAAATATGCTTACTTCGAAGTTCAAGATAATGGACGTGGTATGAGCAAAGAAGTAAAAGACAATATGCTAAAACCTTATTTCACCTCTGCTGGTGGCACAGGTTTAGGCACTATGATTATGCGTAATGCAATTGAGCAACACGGAGGCGAAATAATAGTAGAATCTGAAGAAGGAAAAGGAACTAAGATTAGTTTCAAGATACCTTTATCTTAAAGCTTCAGCTTTTTGAAAATACTTTCAGGTATCGATTTGATAATACCCATGATAATCTTCCAATAGCCAGGTACAAACATAACATCTCTACCAATGTTTATTCCCTTATAGATTTGCTTGCCTACACTAGCAGGATTAGCGAATAGTAATCCTTTTTTAAGATCTTTAGTCATAGGTGTATCAACCATTCCTGGTTTGATAGTAATTACTTTAATTCCCTTTTCAAATAGTCTGTTTCTTAGACCTTCAAGATATTTGGAAACACCACCTTTAGCAGCACCATAAATGAAATTGCTCTGTCTTCCTCTTTCGCCTGCAACAGATGAAATAACAGCTATTGTTCCTTTACCTTTTTGCTCGAAGTACTCTGATGCAACAGTACATAGTGAAATTACACTAGTACAATTGATATTGAATTCTTCAATAACTTTCATCTGATTATTACGGATTCCTTCATTGTCAGGTAGAGTACCGTGAGCAATGAATATCAGATCTAGTTGACCAATTGCTTTATCAGCATTGTTAATTGTCATTGGATGTTTATTCCAATCAAGTGCATCGCAAGCTTCAACTTCTGTTTTACCAGCTCCACGGGCAATCAAGTCTTTTTTTACTATTTCAAGTTTATCAGTATCTCTACCTACTAGATAGAAATTAGCACCATCTTTTGCAAAATTCTTTATTGTTTCTTCTGCTATCTTACTCGTAGCACCAAATACATATATGTTCTTTATCATTTTATTCTTCTGTAAAAACTTGATGAAAAATTCGGATCCTTATATTTTAAGAATTCCTCGAAATTTGGATAAAACTGATGGAAGTGTTCACGGCTCATTCTAGCGTCTTTTCCTGGATATAGACTGCCATTATTCTCTGCAACTATTTTATCTATTCTATCTAATAATCTTAAAGTTTTTTCTCCTTCCATTCTATAATCTATTGCTAACGTAATTCCCTCTTTTGGGAAAGATAGAATTCCGGGTGATTCAGCTTTTCCGAAGGACTTTAGTACTGTCAGAAATGATGACATTCCAGAGTTAACTATTTCTTCAAAAATCAGATGCATATTTTTTCTGCAATTCTCATAAGGCAACACAAACTGATGTTGTAAAAAACCATTTTTGCCATAAGCTTTTTCCCAACCATCGATCATATCGAGAGGGTAAAAATATGGTTCAAACGGTACAATCTGAGTTGATAATTTACTAAACTGCTTGCCATAAAATAGTTTATTAAATGCTTTTACTGTAAAGTTGTTAATAAAACTAGCCTCGATAGGAAAGGGGAGAGCACCATCTTTCATTTCAAACGACTTGTTCACTTCTGCCTTTGTGGCGTGTCTTCCTCTCATATATATTCCTTTACCCATTTTCTTGCCTTTAGTAGAACAATCCACCCAAGAAACAGTATAAGGAAAAAGCTTCTCCGATTCTTCATTCAAATCAAAAAAGGCATCTAGGTTGTCAAACTTTATACTCTCGACATACATAAAAGGCGTTTCAATTTTTATTAACTGAAATTCGACAGTCTTTATAAAACCAGTCAATCCCAATCCACCGATAGTCGCAGCGAATAATTCTTTATTATCTTTTTTCGAACATTTATAAGTTACTTTATCTGATCTTAAAAGCTCGATTTCAGTTACGTGTGAACCGAATGTACCTGCTGTATGGTGATTTTTCCCATGCACATCATTAGCTACAGCACCACCTAGTGTAATAAACTTAGTGCCAGGGGTTACGGGTAAAAACCAACCTTTAGGAACAGTAAATTCTAATATTTCTTTGAGTGTGATTCCAGCTTCGCATTTGATAATGCCGGTATCATCATCAAAACCTATTATATGATTTAGGTTAGTAGTGTCTATTAGTGTTCTATTTTCATTCAGGCAAACATCTCCATAACTTTTCCCTTTTCCATAACATAATACTGAATCATCTAATTCTAGTTTATCAACATCAGTTAACCAAATAGGAAAAAGCACTTCTTTGGGAAATACTTTTGGGTACTTATTGAATGAAAGATAATTTGTATTTTCCATTATGCCGCCATAAATGCTATTAGAAAAATAATTAATCCAACAACATAACTTACCCTATCCTTACCCGTAAAAACTATGGGGTCATCAGTCATTTTACCTCGGACACTTAGATGCCATATACGGCTAATCCAATAAAGAAGTACAGGTGTTATCAACCAAAGTACTTTTGGCTCAGAATATAGTCCTGTAGCTTGCGTACTGTCTATATACAGTACGAATACTAATACGGATAAAAATCCCGCTGCAGGGCCCATACTGAGCAATAACCCCATATCTTCTATATGATAGCCACGTCCTTTTGCTTCTATCTCATTTTTATTTTTCATTACTAGTAGTTCAGTGTATCTTTTGAGTACAGCTAGATTCATGAAGAAGAACATTGAGAATGCTAATATCCACATCGACAAATCAACGTTAGCTGCGAAAGCACCTGCTACTATTCTACTTGTAAACAAAGTAGCTAGTAGGATTATATCTAATATTGGTACTTTCTTTAAACTGAAAGAATAAGCAGTTGTAATAATTATGTATGATAATAAGATAATTTGAAAGTTTTGATTTAATAAGAAAGATAAACCAATACCTGTGATAAAAAGAATTGGAACTAATAAAATCCCGATTTGTATAGGTAAATCACCTGATGCAAGAGGTCTGTTCTTCTTTCTTGGATGACTTCTGTCTGAGTCCAAATCTAATAAATCATTTAGGACATATACAAAACTTGCAGAAATACTAAATGAGAAAAAACCTATAAACACGTTAGTTAAATCAGTTACATTCCCAAGTGTATGTGCAAGTAGAATAGGTAAGAATAGCAGTAAATTCTTAACCCATTGATAAACACGAATCTCTTTTATTATCTTTTTGAATATGTTTACTTCTTTATAAAAGCTCTTTTCAACTGGGAAGTTCTTACTTACATCTTCAATGAATGACTTATTATTAGAAACAACTATAGCCGCTGCTGCATCTTTCCAAATATTATAATCAACTTTTGCATCACCAGCATATACATAATTTCCTTTACCAAATTCCTCATTAAGTACTTTAGCTTTTTTATCTGATTTTAAATTATAGCCATCTTTTGTAGCATATACTCCATCAAATATATTCAAATGCTTAGCTACTTTATCGGCTATTGATATATGACTTGCAGTTGCTAAATATACTTTTCTTCCATTATTTTTTTCACTAATAGCATAATCAATCAACTCTTGATTATATGGTAAAGCCTCGGCTTTGAAGTCAATTCTTTTATCAATCTCTTCTTTTAGATTTGGCTTGCCTTTCATAAGCCATATTGGAACAAGAAATAATAATAATGGGTTGACTTTCGTAAGTTGAAAAATAGACTCAAATAATGCATCACTTCTAATTAGTGTTCCATCTAAATCTAAACACAATACTGTGTCTTTTGTATTTGGTAATCCTTTAGCTGTTTGCAATTTTCTTCTCAAATAGTTGTAAAGCTACGCCTACTGTCTGATCCATATTATAATATTTATAATCAGCCAATCGACCTACAAAATAAACGTTTTTTTCTTTCTCTGCTAATTCCTTATACTTTTCGAATAACTCTAAATTCTCTTTTTTGGGGATTGGGTAATATGGGTCATTTTTACCAAACTCATATTCTTCTGGATATTCATAAGCTATTGTAGTTTTAGTATGTTCTTGCTTCGTTAAATGCTTGAACTCAGTAATCCTTGTATAGTCGTGCTCATTAGGATAATTAATCTGTGCTCCAGATTGAAAGAATTCAGTATCAAGAGTTTGCATATCAAAATTCAATGTACGATAGGGAAGACGACCTAATTTGAAATCAAAATAATAGTCTATATGACCTGTATAAATCAAGTTATCATAGTCAATATTATTAATTAAATCTTTGTAATCCGTTTGGAGCATAACACTTATATTCTTTTGATTAATCATCTTTTGGAACATTTTAGTATAACCATGCTTTGGTATTGCTTGATATGTATCTTGAAAATATCTATCATCCCTACTCAAAAATACAGGTACTCTACCTGATACAGATGGGTCTAATTCCTCAGGTTTCATTCCCCACTGTTTTAAGTTATACCCTAAAAAGACTTTCTCATATATGAAATCCGCTAGTTCTTTTAGGTCTTTATTGCTTGTCTCTCTTAACTTTAGAATCGGAATCTTTACTCCTGAACCATAGTTTTCTATCAGCAAATCCTCTAATCGTTGTGCTTTTTCTTTTTCGTAAACAGTATGGATAGAATTAAAATTAAAAGGTACTATTACTTCTTTTCCGTCAATTATGGCCTTTACTTTATGTTCATAAGGTATCCAATCTGTATAATTAGATAGATACTCCCAAACTTTTTTCATCTGAGTGTGGAATATATGAGGACCATATTTATGTACTAATACGCCATTATCATCATAATAATCATAGCAATTACCACCGATATGGTTTCTTTTCTCTATTATAAGACATTTTTTATTTAATTGAGTAGCTATTCTCTCTGCTAATACGCAACCTGAATAACCAGCACCAACTATTACGAAATCATATTTCATGTTCTAAGCATCTTTTTAATATCTAAAATTCTAAAAAATCCGGAGTAATGCGTTATTAATACATATAGAATAATTGTAGTAATTATACCTGCAATATTACCAATATTATCATTAATGAATAATAATGCGGGCAGTATAGATACCATTCCAATCCCAAATACTATTAGTATGTTTATTATATATACTTTATTAGTTACCTTATATAGATTATATGTTAGCGCTACCAATAGTGTGAATTCTGCTAGTATAGTAGCTACTGTTGCACCATAGGCACCATAATTAGGGATTAATAATATATCTATTATGATATTCATTACTACCGCATATATAGTCGCATAAATTACTAGTTTTTCCATCTTCCAAGCCACTAATGTTGAAGATAAGGAAATATTTATGAAAACTATAAATATTGAAAATGCAAACAATTTCATCAAAATTACGGATCCTTGATATTCAGAATTCAGTAAATTAGAAATCAGAAAATCAGAATAAAAGTAAGTTATAAATGCCGTCAAAGCACCAACTACATGAATCGCCTTACTATATTTACTGTATAATCTATTCCTATCCTCTGTTCCTACAGCCCTTGAAAGCTGTGGAAAAAAAGCATTCTGAATTATAATAGAAGGAACTATTGCTAGGAATACAATCTTATATGCAGCATTGTATATACCAGCTTCATATTTGAAATCTGTTAGCAATGCCCCAATTAATGATAAATCTATATTATTCATTATAGAAACCATAACTGAGAAAAGTCCAATTGGTATAGAACCCTTTGCTATTCGCTTCCAATCATCTGAACTATAACTTAATTTTATTTTTCCAATTTGTTTAAAATAGTAAATGGTCATCACTATACTATTTAGAAGTAGAGAAAATGACAATATTCCGAGAGCTAAGAGTGTATCGTCAGGACTATTAACATATAAAAGAACAAGAACCAAGCTAAGACCAGAAACTAATATAGTCCTAACTGCTATTATCCCCATTCTCTCTAATCCTTGGAAAACCCAATTAAGTAGAATAGCATTCGAAAATATATTAATACCAATAAGTAGAATTGCAAATTGAACAACTATATCATCAAAGAACAAGTAAACAATTGCAATTAGAACTAGATAAGAAATAACCGCCAGAAATAACCTTAAAGATAGAATATGGCTTACGTTTTTTTCAACACCATCTTTGTTTGTAGCTACTTCTCTGGAGCCATATACATCCATACCAAAGCTAACAAATAAAATGAAGTATGAGACTATAGATGTAGCAAAGCCATATATACCATATCCTTCTGTGCCTAATACATTGGCAAGGTATATGGTATATACAGCTTGTAGTCCTTTTCCAGCAAATTCTGCTATACTTTGGAATGATAAATTTTCTAACAGTTTGCGATTAGAAGAAGGCATCTATTTCGCTTTCCTGTGTTATCTTAATTAATTTTAGTATTTCCAGAACCACCTTCGAAACCGGGGAAATTATTTATATTCCCACTTCCATCTATTTGGATTTCTCCATTCACAGCTTCGAACTTGCCTATATTATCAGTCAAAGCTCTTGCTAACATTTTAGCATGCTGTGGAGTCATTATTATTCTAGAGTGTACTTTCGCTTTTGGAGTACCGGGTAATACTCTTGTAAAGTCAATAACGAACTCAGCTTTGCTATGTGCAATAATAGCTAGGTTAGAATATGTGCCTTGTGAAACTTCGTCAGTTATCTCTATATTCAAACTATTTTTATTGTTATTCTTCGGATCGTTCATCATTTTCCTTATTTTAAATTTTCTAGTTTCTTTTGAATTAACTGAGTTTTAGTTTCATTTTTCATTGTTGAATATAATTTCAATAAATCTAAATAGAAAGCTCTCTTCTCGTTTTGTTCAACCATTAATTCAACTTCGTCTAATTTTTCTAATGTAGCTTTCAGTTTCTCTTCATTTTCAATTACTTGATATATATTCGCCAATTGGAGCAATACATTATGATTGTCAGTGAACATTTTAGTTTGAGATGTTCTTGTATAATATTCTGCCGATTTTACTAATGCAGGAAAATAATTTTCAGTTTTAATTTGATAATTAGGGTCTTTTTCTAATTTATCTTGCTCTACTTTCTGTAATACTCCCGCTTTGTTTTTATAAGCAGAAGCCAAATTATAAAGAGCGTAATCAAAATCTGGATCTAATTTTAATGCAGATTCATACTTACTTATAGCTTCGTCATATTTGCTCATACTTGAAAGCAAATCGCCATATTGTAACCAATATCTCTTATTATCAGGAGATTTCTTAGTTGCTTCCTCTAATTCAGCTATAGCCTTATCAGTATTTCCAGTCTCTTGTAATATTTGTATTTTTAATCCACCGGCTTCTTTGTTTGATGGTTTTAACGTTATTAAGTAATCTAGGTTGCGAATAGCATCATCATATTTCTTATTACTATAATACTTTTGAGCTAGTGCAGCATAAGGATCAATATTAATTGGGTTATACTGGAATTTTTCTGCTTTACTCCATGCTTCAGGTAGATTTAATCTCCATCCTTCTACTTTATAGCTACCAGCATTAGACTCTTTCTTAGAGTGTAAAAATACAACATCTCCATCATACATTATTCTATCTGTAATTGTTGTAAAACCTTTTTCAGTATTAATAGCTGTTTCTGATTCCGTTGGTTGACCAAGTATAGTAAGTGCTTCTTCTCTAAACATATCCAAGTTAATATTGGATTCTTTTGCCAATTCATATTCAGACTTATTTGCTTTTATAAATTCTTCATAAGATTCGATTGCTTTTGCATCATCATTCTTTGCTTCATATACTCTACCTTTTAAATTATATAGGTCATATAACTGTGGACGAAGTTTTAAACTTAAATCAGCATTATCAATTGCTTTATCTAACAATATTTCGTCTTTCTTTTGGAAATACGTTTGATAATTTTTGTAAGCATTCGAATAAGCAGTTGATAGAATTCTTCTTTCTATATCAGCCGCTTGTTCTTTATTTTTCTTAGACTTTATATAATCTCGAGATTCTGCTAACACATTTGCAGCACCTTTATAATCTTCTTTAGTGAATAGTATTTGAGCATGCAAAATATGAGCATCTTCATTCTTAGGGTTTTTCTTCAATTCTTTTCTGATGTTTTCTATGGCTTCATCAAATTTCCCTTTCTGATAATCCATTTTTGCACTATTCATTTCTTGGGACGCACATTGGAAACCTTGTAATAAAACGGCACCAATAAATAAAAACAGGGATGCTACTATTATTCTTTTCACATTAACTCCAAAAATATTTTTTCTTAAAAAGTTTACTAAATTAACAAATTGATATAGCTCTAACAAGTTAAAAAAAAACAGCCCCGAAAAGCTGTTTTTAATTTTCTATTGGTTTGAGACCATCTGATCTTCATAAATCGTAGATTCATTGACTTTACCCAAATAATAAAGTACATCAGAATGTTTGACTTCCATATTATTCTTTTCGGAAGCATCTGCTAATATCATTATATCAGGATCATTTTTTATTGCCATATTATACATTCTTACTATATCACCGAATTTGGCAGTTGAATCTACAAAGTAATAATGCTCTCTCGGAAGACAAACTAAGTCTTTATTATAAGAAAGTCCAAAGTAATAGTCTTTGTCAGTCGTATTGAACTTCTTTTGTCCCAACTTAAACCCTTCTAACTTAACTCTGTAAAGCCCTAAATGACCTAAATCTTTTGCTGCTTTCTTAGACAGGTCGATTATTCTACTTCCAGAATATGGACCTCTATCATTTATACGAACGAATGTTTTTTTATTATTCTTAACATTAGTTACTCTTAAAATAGTACCGAAAGGTAATGTTTTATGAGCAGCGCTGTAATCATTCATATTAAATCGTTCACCATTAGCCGTCATTTTATTATGGAATTTATCTGCATAATAAGACGCTTTACCGTCTAATTCCAAAGAATACTTAGGAGCTATGTTTTCTTCGAATCTATATTCTTCAAACTCTTCACCTTCTAAAAATGCAAATTCGCCTGACAAATCTTCGAATGCTGTAAGCGGTGAATACTCATTTGTTGCAGTAGCACTATCATGATTATAAATAGTGATAATACTGAAAGTGATAACGCATGTAAGCAAGAGCTTAGTTATTAATCCTTTCGAGTTTTTCTTCTTTTTTCTCATACTAGGTATCAGAACCTAAATTTATTAATGATACTGTGACACAAAAGTGTCTAGTAGTAAGTAATGCAAACATTATGCCGAAAAATCCATACTTACTACAAATATTGAACTTACGACGATTCTTGTATTTTTCTATTTTAATAAGTAATGAAAACTAGCATTTAATCTATTCATTACCCAATAATTTTTTCCCCAAGGAACGAAAGTGTAACTCATATCTAATTCCAAATTATCGATATTTATATTCAGACCAAACATAGTTGATAAATAACTATCATAAGCTGGTAATTGAGTTATTGCAAAAACTAAGTTATCGGGATTAGTTAGACTATGATTATAATCTGCCATGATATAGAAATAAGTATCTTTTACTTTTGTAAACATAACACCTAATCTAGCATTAACTTGATCAGAATACACTTCACTTCTATTCAAATATCCAGCACCTAATTGTAACTGCATTGTCTCATATATAGCACGGTAATTTAACTTAGTTCCAATTTGTAAAAATCCATCTCCTATAAATGGACCATCTTTGTATTCGGATGTATTATTAAACGATAAAGGAACAAGAGCGTTTATTTCTACTTTTAACTTATTATACTTATCATTAATTAAAAGATAATTTATTTTAGGGTTAATATACATTAATCTGAAAAGACTAGTATTTAAATCAGGTGCATTTATCTTCTGTGAAAGTACATTACCCCTAATGTCTTTTAGTGGTATTTGGTCCTCATCTCTTAGCGTATCCAAGTATGTAAATTTATTATCTAATGAATAATAAGCTAAATCCATATTCAGTTCAGCAGTTAAATCATTATTTAATTTGTATTCAAAGTAATAATTATTGTGAAACTCAGTGTAATTTATATTGATGTCGCCTAAAGTAGTATGAGTAGAATCACCAGATTCAAGTTTGAAAGTAAAAGTTCTCAAACCTTTTATATTTGGCTTTTCTACAGAGCTATTATCATAATAACTACTTAACCCAGAATAATTAAATCCTATGCCTACCTTATAGTTTAGGTCGGAATCTAATAATTCAATAGCTCTCAAAGTTGTTGTACTTATCAAAAGTAATAGAAGTATGTTAAAAGTGTTTCTTAGTCTAGACACAATAGTTTTTATAATTTTTGTTAAATTAGCAACTGCAAATATACGAATTATATATAAATAAAACGCTTATGAAAAATAACCAGCTAAAAGACGAAGTGAAAAGCTATTGGGACAACCAAGCATGCGGCACTGATCAGATAGACGAGGAGAAATTCAGCAAAGAATACTTCGATGCAATCGAACAAAAAAGATATGCTAGAGAACCTGAAATACTAGAATTTGCAGATTTCCAATCTGGAAAAGGTAAGAAAATGTTAGAGGTAGGGTTGGGTGCAGGTACTGATTTTATCAATTGGGTGCGAAACGGTGCTGATGCACATGGTATAGATTTAACCCCAGAGTCAATAGCTCACGTTAAACATAGACTTTCTTTAGAAGGATTAGATGCCAAATTTGAAGTCGGTGATAGTGAGAATCTACCTTATGAAGATAATTCTTTCGAATTCGTTTACTCATGGGGCGTAATACACCATACTCCAGATACCCCAAAAGCATTCAGAGAAATATATAGAGTTCTACAACCGGGTGGTAAAGCCAAAATTATGGTTTACAATAGAAAGTCAATGCTAGCTTATTTTTTCTGGGTGAAGCACGCTCTGCTAAAAGGGAAGTTTTCTATGACTGTTGATGAAGCACTATTTGATAATATGGAAAGTGCAGGTACTAAGGGCTATACAATAGAAGAAGCAAAAGATATAGTCAAAGATTTACCAATGAAGGGTCTTGAAGTAAAAACTTATTTTACGTTCTACGATAGACTAGATAGATTTAATCCTGTCTTCAGATTAGCATCCAAGTTTATCTCACTATTTATAAATAAGAAAAAACGTGGATGGTTTTTAACTGTCGAATATACTAAAGCCTAAGCAAATATATCAAAACTCAATTTTCTAGACTCTTCGAATAGGTCCATATTAATTGATTTTTTATCATCATCGTTCAATATTGCTAAAACATCTTCAGTGGATATGTTACCTACTAAGTCATCTTTTGCCATAGGACATCCACCGAATCCTCTTATTGTAGAGTCTATTCGCTTACAACCTGCTACATAAGCTGCGTTTATTTTCTCCTGAGCATTCGCAGGGTTACTGTGCAAATGAACTCCCAGCTCTAATGATGGATGATCATGAACTAAGTTTTCATAAAGATACTTTATACTTTCTGGTGTAGATACTCCAATTGTATCAGCTAATGAAAATATTTCTATTCCTTCTTCTTTTAATTTATATATCCATTTTGCAACTATCTCTGCGTCCCATTTCTCATTGTAAGGATTACCAAATGCCATAGATATATATATGACTAACCTCTTATTATGGATTCCACAAACTTCTTGTATATCTCTTACTCTATCAAATGATTCTTCGATGTCAGCATTTGTATTTCTCAATTGAAATTCTTCAGAAATGGAGAATGGATAACCTAAAAAACCAATTTCTTCAAAATCAGATGCGTCGTCTGCACCACGAGCGTTTGCAACAATAGCCAATAGCTTTGTATTACTATATCCTAAATCTAATCCTTCTATGACTTCTGCTGTGTCTTTGAGCTGTGGGATGGCTTTCGGAGATACAAAACTACCAAAATCAATTGTATCAAATCCCACTTTTAACAATGAATTTATATATTCGATTTTCTTTTCAGTTGGAATAAATTCATGTATTCCTTGCATTGCGTCGCGGGGACATTCGATTAATTTCATATTATTTCTATTTAAATTCATTATAATTAAATCAAATTACGAAGAAATTATTATCTTATTTCTGAATGCTAAGAACAAAATATTATTATCAAAAAAATGAACTAATAGCCACTCTTTTTAATCCCAAAATATTGTTGTTGAAGGGAGCCACTCTTCAACTTTTGCTTTTTCTGCTTCAGAAAAATTGTTACCTTTTAAACGCAAACCTTTTAAATGTTTTTTTAAGTTTTTGATTGATTCTGGCAAAGAAATTATGTGATTATTTTCAAGATGAAGAAATTCTAAATTTTGAAGTGAACTAATACTCTCTGGCAAAGAAGTTAATTGATTATCTTGAAGTAATAGTCTTTCTAATTTCTGAAGATTACCTATGCTTTTAGGTATTGTAGCTATTTTATTATCTTGAAGTAACAGTCTTTCTAATTTCTGAAGATTACCTATGCTTTCAGGTATTGTAACTATTTGATTAGATCCAAGATCTAGTAGTTCTAAATTTTGTAGATTGCAAATACTTTCAGGTATAGTAGTTATTTTATTAGTATTGTATATGAACTCTTCTAAATTTATTAAGTTACCTATACAACTAGGAATTTCATATGGAGATGTCTGAGTATAACTTATAATAAACTTACCATCTAAAGTAGGTAGGTCATTATTATTATAAATACGGCGATTAATCTCACAAGTCCAATCACCTTCTTTATAATTGACAAATCTGCTTAAAATTCCATCTCTATCAATTTGAATTGTTCCCTCTTCTGCTATCCCGTTTGGTACAACAAATTCAACTAGATCATTCTCCCAAGTTATGGTTTCTACTTCGTTGCCATTTAATAATAACTTATATCCCACTCTTTTTTGTTCTCCAAAGTACTTTCCACTAATTTTTGCTGTTTGACTAATCGTGATATAAAGAACATTACTTGATATAAATGGTGCTATGATATTATCTACACTCACGTCAATTTTAATATCACCTATATCATTTAGATTACCTTGATTTGGTGATGTTGTAAAATTGATTAATGTTGAACCATAAAATTCAAATTTTGCTTCAATTTCAGATTCATTAGATTCTGGAGTAAGTAACTCAAATCTTCCAAACTCATTAGTTTTTGTTGAATTTTGAAATCTGTAAGTTATACCCTTTTGTACAACACTTGCACCTTCAATTGGATTTCCATCATTATCTACTACTCTTCCAATTATTTTAGAAGTCTCATTATAGGGTCTGTCCCAATTCCATTTAGTGAAGTGGCTGACTTCTGCCGTGTATAAACCATTATCAAGTTTGCCAATTCCCTCTTCTATCCACTTTCCTTTATCTTCTTCATAATGCCACATAGGTATAGTAGCTGGGGAGTTCTGCGGTGCTTTAATTTTGATTATTGCTGTAACTCCATCCGCAAGTTGGACTGGTTCGCCAGATTCCACTTTCAAAACAACATCAATAAATCCGAAAGATTCGATTGCTGTTTCGGTACCGTTTTCTCTAGTGCCTCTGAATTCACCCGGGAAAGCATCTAAAAACTCATCTTCACTTGTTAAAAAAGCTGTTACTTCTGCTGTAACATCTTCTTCTACAGAGCGACCATCTGAATAAACAAATCCACCGGGTTTAATTTCGAGTGAGAAATCTTTCCCTTCGATTTTTCCACCATCGCTATTCATTTTTTCAGTTTTATCAATCGGAAATAGGCTTGCATCTATTCTATTCGGCAAATCTTCTTTAATGTCAGCTAATTTTTGAGTGGAGGCATATCCTGATTTCTGAAACCAGATTCTTTTATTAGATCCAGCAGATAGGGTGTTTAATTGATAACCACCATCAGAGCCAGTTAATGTTTTTTC
>PGYR01000027.1 GCA_002839765.1 Ignavibacteriae bacterium HGW-Ignavibacteriae-4 | reverse complement strand
CATCCGTTTTAAATTTAACACCCACCTAAATCCTCCCTCAAGGGAGGACTTGCGTAGATTTCCTTGCTGCCCGTCGGTTAAAACCGACGGCAATATAATATATCAATTAAGTACTCTTATTGAAATACTCCTTAAACTCTGTGTACTCATCATTAAACGATTTGAATCTATGATGCTCAGATTGATTATCAATATAATGAATAACTTTGTCTAGATTCGATTCGCTAACTGATACAGCAAAATAATCATCTTGCCAATTGAACCCTTTTATCACGCTTGATTTATTTATCCAATCTGATGATTTTTCCTTTATCTGCTTTACTATCTTATTGATAGATTGATTTTTGTTAAGACAGACCAAACAATGACAGTGATCTTGCCACCCATTAATTGATTTAATATAAATATTCTTTTCTTTTGCAATTTGCCTTATATTATTGAATACTAGATCTCTTACATCATCAGTAAGTAAGGGTTCTCTATTCTTAGTAGAAAAAATAATATGTACCCAAATTTTGACAGAATTCATTGTATAGCTCTTTTGATATTTATTCAATTTTCTAACTTATACATTCCATTAAATTAACGAATAATTCATAAACCTAAAAATATAGATAAATAGGAACTACTCCTCAGCTAAATGCCACTCAATATATTGATATAAGCATATTTTTTCGGAACTTGCCGTCTTTTATTTGTCAAATAATGATAATTACTTCAAATGCAAACTCTTATAAACTTCTTTACACCAACCGAAAAGATTGACTACAAAACAGAAGTCCTTTCGGGGCTTACAGTTGCTTTAGCATTAGTGCCAGAGGCAGTAGCATTCGCGCTAATCGCTGGTTTGTCACCACTAACTGGGCTTTACGCTGCCTTCGTTATGGGATTGATTACATCTATTTTTGGTGGTCGACCGGGTATGATATCAGGTGCAACGGGAGCAATAGCAGTTGTTATAGTAGCATTGGTTATTAGTCACGGTGTCGAATATGTATTTGCAGCAGTAGTACTAGCAGGTATTTTCCAAGTAATAACCGGAGTACTGAAGTTAGGTAAGCTAATGCGGCTAGTCCCCCACCCCGTTATATTCGGGTTTGTGAATGGTCTAGCAATTATTATCTTTTCTTCCCAACTAGACCAATTCAAGGATACTTCGGGTAATTGGATGGTAGGTGATCAGCTTTATATATTTATGGGATTAGTGTTACTTTCAATGCTTATTATATGGGGATTACCTAAGCTAAGCAAGGCGATTCCAGCTTCACTAGTAGCTATTCTTTCAATTTTTGGGATAGTAGTCGCATTTGGTATAGATACTCGCACAGTGGGCGATATAGCATCAATTTCTGGTGGGTTCCCTCCATTCCACATTCCTTCTGTTCCATTTGACATGGAGATGTTTATGACTATCTTGCCATACTCAGCAGTTATGGCAGCAGTTGGGTTGATAGAAAGTTTACTTACATTGAATATAATAGACGAGATAACAGAAACTCGTGGACGTGGAAACAAAGAAGCCGTAGCACAGGGTGCAGCCAATATATTATCAGGATTTTTCTCTGGTATGGGTGGTTGTGCTATGATAGGTCAGAGTTTGATCAACATCTCTTCTGGAGCTAGAGCAAGAATTTCTGGTATAGTTGCAGCCGTTATGCTATTAGTATTCATTATGTTCGGAGCTGAGCTAATAGAGCAATTGCCAATGGCAGCTTTGACGGGTCTGATGATAATGGTATCAATCGGTACATTCGAATGGGCAAGTTTCAATACATTACGCCGAATGCCGAAATCTGATATTTTTGTAATGGTATTAGTTACTCTTGTAACGGCAGTGCTTCACAACCTAGCTATAGCAGTAATCGTGGGTGTTATTATTTCGGCACTAGTATTTGCTTGGGACAGTGCAAAACGAATCAGAGCTAGAAAATATGTTGATGATAATGGAATTAAGCACTATGAGATATATGGACCACTTTTCTTTGGTTCAGTAACAGTATTCAATGAGAAATTCGATGTATTGGGCGACCCCAATGAAGTCATTATAGATTTCGCGGAGAGCCGAGTAGTCGATATGTCAGCTATCGAAGCACTTAACCGATTAACAGAGAGATATAGCAAAGTCGGAAAAGTTGTCCATCTTCGTCACCTTAGTAGCGATTGCCGCAAATTACTGAAAGACGCTGAAGCTATAATCGATGTGAATGTAATAGAGGACCCAACTTACAGATTGCCAGTTGATTTGGTGAATGGGAAGTAGTTTGGTTAGAATCTATACTGAAAATCAATGCCATTTCGAAAATGGTATTTTTGAATATAAATAAAATCCGTCTTCTGATTATAACAAAAAAAAAAGCTGTCGATTAAGACAGCTTTGATTTTGAAATTACTTTGTATAGACAGCCCCATTGAGAGGGAGCATTCCAGAAGGAACAGAAGCTGGAACTTCTAACAATTTAGGGTCAAGTAGAGAACCATTGTCCTCAAGGGCATGCATAAATTCAACTAGTTGATTTACTTCTTCTTTAGTAAGACCAAGTGGCTCACGTAGCGAAGGGTGCAGCATATTGTCCGTTACTTTTGGATGTCTAGGTTGCGATGCATTATTGTAGAATTGGACTACTTCTTCTAGAGTTTCGAAAACTCCATCGTGCATATAAGGTGCAGTTAAAGATACGTTTCTTAAAGATGGTGTTCTGAAAGCAAACCTACCAGATACTTGTTCTGTAAACTCTTCTCTACCAAAATCTTCACCTGCTAGTAGCTTTTTACCAGGACCAATCTGCGGTACACCTTGGACTATGAATTTATAATCTGAGAAGTTAGGTCCACTATGGCATGTAGCACATTTCCCTTTTGTAAAGAATAATCTCAGACCTTTCTTTTGGTTTTCAGTTAATGCCTGTTTATCACCCATCACAAATCTATCATAAGCCGTATTACGCGTAACTAATTCTCTTTGGAAAGCACCTAATACTTGCCCTAACATCTTTTTTGATATCATAAATTGATCACCTCTAGCCGCAAAATCTTTTGCTTCATCAGGGAATGCTTTTTTGAATAAATTCGTATACTCAGGAATTTTATCCATCTTTCCGCATAATAGTGTAATTACATTACTCGGTGAATTGATATCTCCTTTCATTTCTTCTCTAGACGTGGGAGGTTTAACTGCTTGCGATTCCAACCCTTTAGCCCTACCATCCCAAAACATAACACCAAAAGGAGTCAATTTACCAGTACTATCTAAATTGAAAGCTGTATTAAATACAGTTGGTGAGTTACGTGGAACATCGCCAATTGGTAAGTTAGTTGCTTTTGAAACACCTAATTCTCTTTTCGGTCCAATATGTAGAGAATTACTAACTCCAGCAGGTAATTTACGTCCATCACCAAATGCTAATGCTGGGTGATGACAAGTACCGCACGAAGAAGCATTCTCAGCTGATAAAATTGGGTCATAAAATAATAAACGTCCCAATTCTATTCTGTCGGGGTTATATTGATTATCCGGAGGATAAGGTATCTCTGGCAAGACTTCAAGTCCAAATTCTGCTACCATATCGTCATTCCCAGATATAATAGGTTCGTCTTCAGAACAAGAATAGAATAGTACTGTACTACTAAGTAGCATTAGTAATAATAATCTGTAAATAGATTTCATATAGTTTTATCTCATAATTGTTTTGTTACTACTATAATAACAATCGAAACTACAAAAAGTAACAGAATATTACAAACTTTATTTTGAGTTATTGAAATTATTAATTTTTTCTAATAATATGCTTTTATTGAGATTATCACCTTTATACTCGTAATAGTTGAGAGCGGCTTTTAGATTAAGTAGGGCAATATTTCGAGACATTTGATGTAGTTGATCACTCTTGTTTTTAGTAGATTTATCTAGTAAATCTAAATCGAATTTTGAGTAATCTAGTCGGATATTATCTTCAGTTTTACTTAATCTAACTAAGAAACCCTCGGGTACTTTCACATAATTCTTTGCTATATCTGGGTCAGATTGAAGAATATCAAATGTCAAATATATTGGTCTTTTACCATAATTCTGATCTATAATTGTGTTTATCATGTTGACAAATCTAGACTGTATTAATCTACCATCATAAGGCAAATCTGATTCAAATTTTTCTAACTGTTCTTGATAAAGTTCAATTTCAGATTTACATTGTTTTTGTATATCAGGATACCATTTTTCTAAAGAATTAACATACCAAGTTCTGCGTAATAATTCTTTTTCAATAAGAGTTATATCTTGTCTTTTACCTTCTATTTTATCTTTGTACCAAAATGCGGAAACCCAAAAGTCCCACTGAGCAGATATAATAATAGCGTTAGGTTCAGCAGATTCTGTTACTAATCTGTAGTATTCACTTACTGTTTTATCATTTGATAAATCATTAGTCTCAAAGTGCGAATAGAGGTTGAAAAGTGGAATAAATGCAAACAGGTACACCAAATTCACTTGGTAGTTGATTAGCTGTTTAGCTGCTAGCCCTACTATGAGGAATAGCACTACATAAGCTGTGACGAAGTATGAATCTATATCATGAATAGAATAATTCATAGAGTATAGCACACAAAGAATAGCCGTAGAAATCAATGCCCAGAATATAGTCTTACTACCACGATACATTACATAGAAGCCATAGAACAAGAATATCACACCAATCCATGTAAGTTGCGAAGGTATCAGCTCAAAGAACAGCTTGAAATTCTCTTTGGAAGCAGCAGAATCGCTAAACATCCACACTTGGTACTGTGCACCTGTGACGTGATACATGAATTTATCGAAACTGCGATGAACTTCGCCCCAATTGAACATAGGCGATTGTGCAGAACGTATTGGCAGATACAAATATAATAACACTCCTAAAAGGGTAGCTCCAACTACATAAAGTAGAAGTTTATATCGGCTATTTGATTTCATATTTTTCGTTTTTGAGAAGAAAATAATAAGTCCAGCCGGAATGAGCATAAATGAAGTAAGGTGATTAGCAAAGCCAAGCCCCAGAACAAAGCCAGATAGTATAAGATATATGTCTGATTTCTCTTCGGAGTAATATGCCTTTATTAGAATATAAATGAATGTATTGATTAGCAATAGTTGTAGTGAGTAAACCTCAACGGACGTAGCCTGTTGCCATGTAGTAAGGGCGAATGAGTAACCAAACGATATGAATAATGCTAATAAATTATTCTTTATTTCACTTGTATGATGAGCAACTTTTGAGATTAATCTGAACTTCGCAAATAGGATTCTCAAGCTAAGAAATAGCATCATAGATGAGACCGCTGTAGCAAATGCAGCCATCAGATTTAGATTATAAATAGGTGCCCACGGGAGTATATTGGCCCACAAATAACCAACTAAAGTGAAAAGTGGGTAGCCAGTTGGGTGAGCTATACCTAAGCTCGTAGCAACCGAAGCTAACTCTCCACTATCTGTGAAGTGTACATCTGGAGCTAGAGTTAACACATAAACTAATACTGGAATTAAAAATGATAAAGCTACTAATATTTTCTTCATTTACTCAACTACTATTTATTTTTAGTTAGCAATTTATCATTGACTCAGAAAATTACAAAATATATTCTGTGATTTTATTTATGACTTTGAATAAATCCACGTCCCACAGGGTAGTGCTCAAATCCAATTTGTGCCATTTCTTCTGGTTGAAATAAGTTTCGTCCATCAAATACTATGTTGTTTTTTAATAAGCCTTTTAGTTTATCGAAATTCGGATTGCGGAACGAATTCCATTCAGTCACGATTACTAAAGCGTCCTTGTCTTCACAACAAGAGTACATATCCTCACAATATTCGATTTTATCACCAAATTCAAGCTTAGTATTCTCCATAGCTTCTTGGTCATACACAGATATTTTAACACCTGCTTTGAGTAATTCTTCAATAAGCACAAATGCAGGAGCTTCACGGACATCGTCAGTATTTGGCTTAAACGCAAGACCCCATATTGCTATGCTAGTCTCACTAAGATTATCAAATCTATTTTTTACTTTATCAACGAATCTTTGTATTTGTTCAGAGTTTATTCTTCTAGCCGCTTTCACGATATGCAAAGGTGAACCAACTTGGTCTGCAGAGTATTCTAGTGCTTGTACGTCCTTAGGGAAGCATGAGCCACCATAACCTACACCCGCAAATAGAAAACGCTTTCCTATTCTACTATCAGAGCCAATCCCAGCACGGATTTGCTCTATATCAGCACCAACTTTCTCACAATAAGCTGACAAATCATTCATAAATGAAATCTTAGTTGCTAAAAATGAGTTTGCAGCATACTTTGTAACTTCAGCACTTTTCTCATCCATTATAAAGATAGGATTACCACTACGAACGAAAGGTTGATAAAGATCTGTCATTATTTCTCCAGCTTCTTTCGAAGAAGTACCAATAACAACTCTTTCTGGCTTCATAGCATCTTCAACAGCAAATCCTTCACGAAGGAATTCGGGATTAGAGACTACACTTACTATATTGTTTTCTAATTTAGATTCAAATATAGCTGTGACAGCAGCAGCAGTACCAACAGGCACAGTACTTTTGTTAACGACTATTTTCTTATCAGTTATATTATTCTTATTTATTAGGTCAGCTATATCGTTTGCTACTTTCAATACGTGTTGCAAATCAGCAGAACCGTCTTCGCTAGGAGGAGTAGGTAAACAAAGGAAGATTACTTGACTTTGTAAAACCGCTTGTTCCAAATTAGTAGAAAAATTCAATCTACCTTCTTTTATATTACGAGCTAATAGGTGGTCTAATCCCGGTTCGTAAATCGGAGATTTACCGCTTTTCATTATCTCAACTTTTTTCTCGTCGATGTCAATACATAGTACATCATTGCCAGCTGCGGCAAAACTAGTCCCTGAAACTAAACCGACATAGCCAGTTCCAATAACTCCAATCTTAAAAGACATAAAAATCTCATTTTTTTAAATTCAATAGCTTCAAAAATAAACAAAGGTTTTTTGAGTTACAAGACAAACACGTCAGAAATGTAAATAACTATAGCAATAATAGTCAACACTATAATTGAGAACTTCAATAATTTTTTAATTATTGTTACGAATAGTAATATAGTTAGCAAAACTAGGATAACTTGGATTAGAGTAGGTAACTCCCAAAAAAACTGGAATGCTTCTGCCATTTATCTAAGTATAAAAGTTAAAGGAATAGTACCCCACATTTCTTTGTCTTCTGGAAGTGGGTTGAATCTCCATTGTTTGATAGCATTTATAGCGGCTTGCTCTAGAGCTGGGTCAGCTTTCTGTAATGGTATAACTTGACTAACTGAACCATCTGCTAGTACTTTGAACCGTAGCTCTATTCTAGCATTAGATTTTACACTCTTAGGGAATTGTGGTAGTTTCTTACTCAGAAGAACTCTATTTCCTCCGCCACCCCAATCTATGTCACCAAAACCATCGCCAGCTCCTCTGCCAGTACCTCGATCTTTTAGACCAGTACCTGCAATATCAGAGCCATCTTCTTTACCAACACTTTTATTGTCGGTTCCAGTTAGTTTCGTATTATTTCTATCATTGCTTTTTACGTCATTCGAAGCGATAAATTTCGTTGCATCTTCGATTTTAACGTCTGATTTGCCCTTAGTATTAGAGGCAATCTGTGCATCTTCTATGTTAATTTCAGCTCTATTACCCTTTACAGATTTACCTTCTTCTGTAAGGTTACCACTTCTTTTACCAGTTCCATCACCACTACCAAAGTTGAGTAACTCTATTGGAATAGAACTACTAATTTCTCTTGGTTGAGCTTTTTCTAATTTGATTAATGGCGAGATAATCCAAAACAAAGCCATAGTGACCACTGCTATAGTAAATCCCTTAGCTGTGTTCGAATCCCAAGGGATTTTTATATTAAATCCCGATTGAACTTCTGGTTGTCTTATCATTTGACTCTATCTATCCAAGATTGTGAGTAGCCTAACTCTAATGCAGACGTTCGAGCAGACTCTTTTGTTTCAAATCTACCATATCGAACTCTATACCAAGTTCTTCCTTTCACTTCTTGTTCAGTTATCATAGCATTTGGTACTTGTTTGGCTTTCAATTGCCCTAACCAACTCTCAGCATCCTCTCTCGAAGGCGAAGAGTATATTTGTACCATGAAAAGTCCAGTTTCTGGTACAGGGCCTTTGGGTTGTGGCATAGAAAAAGTAGATTCATCTATTTTTGTTATACTTTTTTTGGTTTCCTTTGGTTCAACTGATTTAGTAACATCATTAGAAGCGATATCTTCTTTTTTCTTCTTTGGAACAACTTTCTTAGGTTCTACAGTTTTTGGTTTTTCTTTTTTAGGTAATTGTTTTTCAGTTGCTTTTTCTTTTGGTTTATCTTTAGAGTGACCATTGTCATCTAATTCATCTTCCAATCCAGCAAAAAACTCTTTATCTTCATCGTAAGAAAGTAAAGTGTCTTTTTTATTAATATCCATAGAGTCTATCCAATTCTTCTCTTCTTGAGTCATAGTATCAGCTGACATTGCTTTCTTTTGGTGTTTTGGAGTGTGTTCTTCGTGTTTCGTAGCTACTTCTTTCTTGCTATGATCATCTTTCTCATGTTTATCACTACTGCCACTCATCAGATACCAGATTAACCCTACGACCCCTAGTGTCACTATCAATGTAGCAACAGAAGAGTAAAGCATTAATATCCAGATAGGAGTTTTCTTTTTCTTCTTTTCTTCTAATACATCTTCTTCCAATTCTTCAGGTATATTGCCATCGATTGGTGGTGGTGGTATTTCCTCTACAGATTTTACTTTAGAAGGTTTATCAGCTTCTATATCTGATAGCATAACTACTGTATCAGCATCGTCACCTATTTGCTTTGCCGGTTCTGAATTATTTGATTCATCTACAGGTTCTGCATTTGCTTCTCTTTTCGCTTTGCTTTTATCTATATCGGATTGTAATTTTTTCTTGAATTCATCATCTAAATCTAGTTCTTCTTCTGTGATTTCCTCTTCATCATCGATATTCTCGTCTTCTACTTCTTCGGGCTCTATCTCAGCTTCTATTTCATCAGCTTCCTCGTCAGACGGAATTACTTCATCTTCTTCTATTTCTTCGGGTTCTTCGATTTTATCTTCTTGTTCGGGTTCTGTCCCACCATTACCTTCTTCAGATTCTACAGACGCAGTAACCCTAACAGTTGATTTTGGTTCATCACTGAATTCTTCAGGTAGTTTAGCGGGGTAGTCGTTTTCGTCTTCCAACATGAACGATTCGTCATCGTTCTCGTCGGGTTCGAAACCGCCGTACTCTTCTTCTTCCTTTTTTCTATCGTCGTTCAAATCTGCCATAATCTAAAATGTGTAAAGGACACCTAGCTGAGCAAATATTCCTCTTTGCTTGTATCCATTCCAAATATATATATCTTGGTTAAATATGTTTTCTAAGTTAACAAAAGCTCCTAAACTTTCAGAGAAATAATACTCTGCACGGAAAGTTATATCGAAATAACCGTCCAATTCTATTGTATTTGCAAAGTCAGCATATCTATTCCCTATGTATTTAGCACCAATAATTGTGCCAAACTCCTTAGTGAAATAATGATGGTAATTAGTCGCAAACTGAACAGTAGGAACGTAAGTAAGCTGTTTATCAGTAGAATCTTGTGTTGTTATGTTGAAATTCAGATCTGCTGTTATGCGTTGCAATTCATTAATATCCCAAAATAATTGAGCAAATGCTTGAAGTCTATTTGAGCCCACGTACTCAGGATTGAATCTGAATGTGCTATCATTTGTATAACTGATATCTTTCTCATTAATAGCATAAGAAGCTCCGAAAGTAGCGCTAATGTAAGTAAATGGGTGATAATTAAATAACACCTTCCCCATAGCAATAGTGTGTTTGTAGTCTATCACTGGTGACGTAGCTACATAAGGATTAATCCCGAACATATCTACGAATGAATTATTGCTCAAGCCAGTATTAGCTATAGCGTAGAAAGTGAAATCTTGGCTCATAATTGCAGATATATTCACATCAGCATAAAGTGCCAGTTTACTTTCACTATTTGTATTAGTAGCTAATTGCACACCAGGGGCAATTGTAAATGAAAAATCCCCTTTTGCAATTGGGAATACAGCATTCGCTTTTATCATCGAATTACCATTGCTATTAGTTGTCCTGAAATCTACTTCCGCGTTCAAACCGAACTTATCTGACCCGAATGGATTGTGTAGAAATAAACCACCATTAATACCAAACTCAGAGCCATCATTCAAATTATCATTCAAACTGAAAATATTAAATCCAAGTTTAGAATCAAATCTGAAATCATTGTAATTAGACTCAGTGCTCGTTCCAATAAATATTTTTGTCGTGTTTATATTGTCAGCAGTATCTATAGCATAAGTGTTATAGTTCCAGTTATCAAATCTGAATTTCGTTCTTGTTTTACTACCACCGAATAGCCAAAATTGATCAGGTGCTATGTAATCGATATCAGCATTTGCTTGAATTTTTGTGTAATTGGCATTGTTAACATGACCATCTGAACCCTCGAATCCACCATTGATGAAAAAGTCGAAATTATCTATGTTGAAATCCAACCCAGCCATTGCTTTAGGAGTTAGAAAACTACCAAAGGACCCTTCCAAATATCCATTAGGGAATGTCGGTACTTCGAAATTTGCAGGAATTTTTTCAGGAGGAAGAAGTAAAAACTTCTGCTTCTCATTATCGTTCAATGAATCCAAAGATGCTTGATTCATCGGCTTTGGTTTCTCTGGCAATTTCTTTGTGCCTCCACCAGTTTCTGGGTTATAGTTCCCGATGATAATAGCATTGGGGAAACTCGCCGGTTCAGTGTTCTGAGGCTTCTGTGTTTCTTGTGCGTTAGCTGTATATAGTGATAGAACTAATGCACAAAGCAATATGTTTTTCAGTTTATTCATCTTTCTTTATTGCCTGATTTACTCTCTTTATTCTTGCTTTAGCAGTATTACCATAGTCATCGTCTGGACGCAATTCTAATAGTGCCGAATATATTTCCTTTGCTTTCAGAAACTCTTTGCGTTGTTCGTATATCTCACCCAAATTCACTAATGAAAGTGAGAACCAATCTTCGTAACCAGAGTAGTTATTCTTAACTTGTAGGTACGCTGCTTCTGCTTGTTCTAATTGCTTTTCTTTTTTCCAAAGCTCACCTATTCTGTAATATGACTCAGCTACAAATTCATTGCTCTTACTATTGAGTGCTAATTTGAGGAAATAATCTCTTGCCTTAGCGTTGCTGTCTATACGTTTGTAATAACTAGCTAAACGATAAGCCGATTCATCAGAATACTCATCACCTGGGTAGTTTTGAACGGCATAATCGTACATTTTCAATCCAAATGCTGTATCTCCTAAAGTGAAGTTAATCAAAGCACGTTCGAATACGGCTCTAGATGCTGAACTTTCATTAGGGTATAATTGTATAAGTGAAGCAAAAAGCGAATCTGCTTTTTTACCACTTGCACTGCTTTTTTGTAATAGTGCATTTTCCATAAGAGCTAAACTAGCGTAGTCACTTTGTGGGTACGTTTTCTGAACTTTTATAAAAGCGTTCTCAGCTTCCAATTTCTTATCCATACTTATATAGCTCTTCCCTATCCAATATAGTATCTCTGCATTCTCTGGGTTATTCGGGTCAGCTTTTATTATCTTACCGTATTCATCTATAGCTTTATCGTATTTTTTCGTATCAAAAAGTATTCTCGCTCCATCAGAACGGAAGCTACGAGTGAAAGGCGAATCTTCGTTTTTCTCTACATAATCATTTATTATCCCAACAGCTTCGTCTTCTCTACCGAGCAATATCAGACATTGCTGAACGCTACGCATAGCTTCGGGAGCTAATCCACTCGATGGAAATTTGTCAACTACTCTTCTATAAGCTACCATAGCTTGCTCGAAATCACTCTTATTATAATAGCAATCTGCAATCGCATAATAAGCACGCGGTACATAAGTACTACTCGGGTATCTTTCTATTAGGAAGTTGAAATTCGCAACAGCTTCGTCGTACTTTCTTTGTTGGAATTTGATCCAACCGACAAGATACATTGCATTCGGAGCTAATGGACTTCCACTGTAGTTTTTAACGAATTGTTGAAGAGCTACAAGCGATTGGTCGTAGTTACCTAATCTATATAGTGCATCTGCTCTTTGGAAAGCAGCATATCTACCTTCATCCGTTTTGGGTCCCAAATCGGCAGCTTTTTTGTAATACTCGGCAGCTTTAGAATAAGACTTTATCATGTGATAACCGTCAGCTTGACGGACTAGAACTTCCACTCCATACTGCGTCTTAGGGAACTCGCTTAATAACTGTTCGAATATTCTGCTTGATTGTTTGAAATTCTGCCTTCTGAAATAAGACCAACCCAAAGAGTATAGTATGTCCTCTCTTCTAGTATGGTAAGGATATTCTTTCAGCAATTTCTCATAGGACTGTGCCGCATTATTAAGCAAATCACTCGCATAGTTAGCCTCTGCCAACCAGAATAGAGCTTCCTCCGTTCTAGGGTCGCCTTTTTTAGCATCTGCTACATAAGCCGAAAGTGATGCAATAGCTTCGTTGCTACGTTTATCCATAACAAGCGAAACACCTTTTCTGAATCTAGCTTCTGACATATACCAATCTTTCTTAGGCATTAGCACATAGTCAGAATTCTTAATTGTTTGTATTGCTTTATCATAAGTTATAGTAGCTGAACTCCACTCAGAAAGCTCCATGTGAGTTGCAGCTAATAGGAGGTTAATCCGAGTAGCAGTAACAGGAGTTAGTGCGTAACGCTCTGCTCTTTGCAATACAGTTTTTGCTTGGCCATAATCTTTCTCTTTGTAATAAATCTGTCCCAACTCAAGTAATACAGCCCCTTTGAAAGGGAAAGAAGTGCTAAGAGAAAGGGCGTCCAATTCCGTTTTGGCAGTCTCTATATCGCCTGACTTAACTAGTGTTACAGCTCTGTATAGCTGAGCATTGTACTTCACTTGTAAGTAATCATCACCAGAATTTTTGATAATATCATCGAAATACGCCAATGCTTCTTTGTATCTTTCCAAATTCAGCAAAGCCCAACCAGCACCCAACTTGCTCTTATACTCTAATGGCGAGCCGAAGAAAGTATTCTGGAAAGTCTCGAAATACATCAAAGCTTGGCTATAATTACCAGCTAGATTACTCGCTTCCCCTCGTAGGTAAAGTATTGCCTCTTGAGGATTCTCAAAATTAGTTTGCTTTTCGTATTGCTTACCCACTGAGTCTTGCTCTAATATACTCAAAGCAGCAAAATTCGCACGCTCTAGAACTAAAAGTGCATCTGGGTACTTTCGCAAAATCAGATAATTATTCGCTTCTCTAATAAGAGAAGCTATATAAACATTAGTCTTTGGATATTCGATTCTTACTTTCTTGAAAGCCGCAATAGCCTTTTCATTCTCAAATTCTTGCTCATATAACTGACCATAAGCGTAAATAGCATCATCAGAAAATTCGCCCTCTGGATATATCTCAGCGCATTTCTCTAGCGTTTCTTTAGCTACTTTTTGCTTGTTGATTTGGCTTTCAGCTATCCCTTTCCAATACAATGAATGATGACCAATAGTATAATATTCATCATCGGGTCTGCTGTTTTTCTTCTCGTGGCGGCTATTGTAATTCTCAGTAGCCGTTTCGTAAGCGAAATTCAGATAGTAAGTAGCAGTTTCAAACTTCTCTTGTCTGAAATGCATCATACCAATTCGGAAATAAGCTACAGGAACGTACGGGGAATTATTCCTAACTTTTATGAAGTCAAGAAGCTTTGTTTCGGCTATATGGAAATTGCCCTTGATTAAGTCTAGTTCGGTTTCGAACATCAGAGCTTTATCATTGGCAGGATTCTCAGGCATATTGCGGATAACATCGCTGATTTTCCTTTCGCTCAGGTTAATAAGCTTAGTATCGTATAGCCTTATCGCTTTGTCTAACTCTTCAGCATTATAAATATAGCTAGTTTCGGTTACTTGCGCCGAAGCTGCAAAATATCCGAGGAAGAGAAAAACAAGATATAATTGTATCTTAGAATTCGTCATTTTATACTGTTTTTTTAAGTAATATAGAGAGGACGAAATGGGATTTTCGAATCCTTACCCTATGCTGCAAAGTAAAATTAGCAAATTTTCTTTAAATAACACAATAATTACGATTTAGTTCGGAAAAAGTGGCGGAAATTTAATTATATATTATAAGTAATTGGGTTGCTCACTCCTTTACAAATTTTGCTATGTTTTTACCTTGCTCATCAACTACAAAGTACACTCCGGAGCGTAGCTCTGCTACGTTTAGCTTGCCGTTATCAACTATACCGTAGTCCTTTATCTTTGCACCAGCGCTATTGACTATGCTAAGCTGCATTAGTTTGCTTAGCTCTAACTGTATGAAATCCTTCGCGGGGTTGGGGTAAACGGTCATTAGTTCTGGTTGTGGGGTTTCTTCTACTGAACTGATTGTGTTTGGGATACGGTAGAGTTGTTGTCCCTCGCCATAGTAGTCAGCGAAGAAGTAGATATGGTTTTTGAAAGCTACCGTAGTATTTCCACCAATAATTTGTTCCTTATTTGTTGCATCAAGTGTTTGGATTAAAGAAGTTCCCTCTTTTGTCATATCAGTTCTCCATAAACGAGATTTAAGGTTAGTTGTAGTGTTTTCAGTGAAAAAGACAAAGTCATTTATAATCTTACCGTTACCTATTTTTTCTGGAAGATTTGTTAATTCATCATTTAAAATAAAAGTATTCACTTCAGTACCATCAGTCACCCATATAGAATTCATTTCATTTTCATCTCTATTACTAAAAATAGTTTTACCTTTAAAATTAACCCCAGTGAATCGGATAATAGCTGATTTTTCACCTTCCTCAATATCTTTAACTAGGTGAGTACCTTCTTTCGTAAAATCTGAGACCCAAAGTTCATTTCCAATTTTATAATTTGAGTTTAGAAAATAGAATTTATCCTCCGATAAGGAAAAATTATAGTCATCAACTTTAAATAAATCATTACCGGAAGTTATTGCATAGGTTCCATCAATTGTTCCATCTGTTAACATAATACTGTATAAAGGTCCTTCTTCTACAGCTAAGTACATTAATTTATCCTTTTGATTTGAATGAAATGGGAAGAATATTGGATTCGAACATTCAATTTGATTTTTACTTAATAATAATGAAGTGCCCGCTACTGTACCATCAGACACCCAAGGTCCATTACTAGTTTTATCTTTGCTCATACTTATGTATAATCTGTTATTAAATATATCAAATTGATTGATATCAATACTAACAATTCCTAGTTTATCGTCTAAACGTGATGTCCCTTCAGCAGTACCGTCAGTTACCCATAGTTCGGAATCGAATGGTGGGTAAGGAGTATGAGCAAAAACTAATTTACCCCCAATAACTTCTGTCATTAATCTACCTGACATTACCATAGATGCCAATCTTTTAGTCTCCCCTTCTGTTCCATCAGTTACCCATAGTTCGGCTTCAGTATCTGTATATCCAGTAGCAAAAGTATAGATTAGTTTCTGATTAAGAATATGGAAATCAAAAGCTTCACCTCTACGTTTATCTTTAACATACTTAACTAAAGATGTACCTAAGGTAGTACCATCTGTTCTCCATAAGCCGTAATCACCACCAGGTTCATCGGCTGCAGTAAAATATAAATATCCATTAAACATTATAGATTCTAAATTTCTAACGCTTAAATCCATTATCATATATGTTCCAGATTTTGTTCCATCTGTTCTCCATAAAGAGCCTTTGAATACTTCATGAACACTAAATATTATTATTCCATCGAATTCAGTACCTAATATATTTATACTTGTTTCAAAAGAAATGCTCTCAAAAAGTCTTTCCATGCTATTCTTATTTTCATCAAATACCCATAGCTCATTTGTCTTTTTATAATTTTCGCAAACCGTATATACTTTGTTGCTTTTTATAACAAAATCATAAGCACCAGTATTGCCTTGAAATTTATTTTCATAATGTAACTCCGGTTCTAAAATATTTGTTTGACCAAACAAATAGAATGGTACTAATATCAATAATATTATTAGATTTTTCATTTTCTACTCCTTCACAAATTTTGCTATGTTATTACCCTGCTCATCTACTACAAAGTACACACCTGAGATTAGTGCAGCTACGTTCAGCTTACCGACTGTTACTAAACCATAATCTTTCACTACTTTACCAGTGCTATTGATTATGCTCAGTTGCATTGGCTTGCTAATCTCTAGCTGTATGAAGTCCTTCGCGGGGTTAGGGTAAACTGCCATTAGTTCTGGCAGCTTACTTTCTTCGACTGAACTGATTGTGTTGGGGATGCGGTAGAGTTGTTGTCCCTCGCCATAGTAGTCAGCTAAGAAGTAGATGTGGTTTTTGAATTCGATTTGATAAAATAGATATGGATTGATATGTTTATTATTGCTTTGATTTTGGGGCATTATTACGCTTGTGCCAGCTAGCGTCATGTTAGTCTGCCACATCCTAGTAGTATCTGCACTACTAACTTCAGTAAAGAAGAGAATATTATTGAATTGATTATCAGAGAAATACATTCGAGATATAAACATAAGATTTGGATTTAAAATATAAGTACTCGTTTCTGTTCCATCTGTAATCCAAGTAGAGCCAACACCATTATCAGCTTTATAATAGAAAAGCACTTTATCGTCAATGACATCTGATGTAAATTCTATTCTTGAACTATTTCCTCCATCAGATAGCTTTTTAACAAAATGGGTGCCTAATTGTGTCCCATCTGATACCCATAGTTCATCACCTTTATCAACACCAAAACTCGAAAAAAACAATTTGTCTGTGTTTAAACTTTCTTTATTTCTGTTAATGTTAACTAATTCAGGTGGTGAAATCTTAATAGTTCCTTGCTCAGTACCATCTGAAACCCAAAGACTATTTTTTTTGTTTTCATAAGTGTAAAAGAATAGTTTCTGTTCGCCAGTATTATAATAGGAAATGAAAAAAATACCAGCATCTGGTTCCGAAGTAATTGTCTTTAGCTTTCTAGTTCCTGCTTGTGTACCATCACTTATATTCAGGACTATACTCCCATCTTCTGTAAAGCTTTCGAAATACAAATTTTTATCAATAAATATCATATTAGAATTAAGTTCAATTATTTCATCTAAATTAATAGACAATGGTAGTGTCCCACTGATAGTACCATCTGTTGACCATAATTCGAGTTTACCATCGAGACTATCAAGGAAGAAGTCATGGGTGGAATTCCAACCAATAATACTAACTGGTCTCAATTTATCTTTGCTATTCGTCAGATTAATTGTGCTTTCTTCTGTACCATCTGTAGCCCAAATATCTCTGAACCCATTATACGTTTGGAATAATAGTTTATCCTCTCTTATATGAAACTGCCCCGGACTAGACGAGCCATTTGGGTTCAATTCTTTTACAAGTATAGTTCCTTCGGCTGTCCCATCCGTTTTCCAAAGCTCATAAGTTTTATCCTTTGACTCAATGCCATTGAAATATAATTCACCTTTATAAGTTTTAAATAAATTCCATTTTGGATCCATTATATTGGCTTTGATTTCATAAAAATAAAAATACTTTAAGAGTACAGTTCCTACCTCTGTACCATCTGTAGCCCATAGCCCAGTTCCGTTTTCATCATAAGCATAGAATAAGAGAACATTTTCAAGCACCGAACTAAAAACTAATGGGTTCGCATCGCCTATGGGATTTATATCTTTAACCATTCTTAAACTATTTAGGTTTTCATCAAAAACCCAAAGTTCAATTCCGTGAACTCCATCGTCTGCAATAGTATAAACTAGCCCATTATGTTCGACAAAGTCATAAGTTGAATCACGAACAACAAGCTTTATGTCACTGTGAATCTGAGGCTCTATTGACCGTGCCTGAACAATTGAACTAAACGATATCATTATTAATATTACTATTATAATCTTCTTCATTTCCTCATTCCTTCACGAACTTTGCTATGTTATTTCCCTGCTCATCAACCACGAAATACACGCCTGAGTGTAACCCTGCCACGTTAAGCTTGCCGTAATCAACTATGCCGAATTCTTTCACTACCTTACCAGTGGTGTTTACTATACTCAGCGGAATTGGTTTCGTTAGCTCTAGCTGTATATAGTCCTTCGCGGGGTTGGGGTAAACTGCCATTAGTTCTGGTTGTGGGTTATCTTCGACTGAGGTTTGAGTACCTTCAATCTTCCATAAACTCACCCCATCTTCAGAATATTTCGCAAAAAAGTAAAAATCACCTTTGTAAATGTGACTCCCTAGTGTGGAGTTACGGAATTCATTTACAGTGGCATTAGCAGGTTTCAATTCTTTTCTTTCACCTGTTACGAGATTATAAGTTTTAAATTTATTCTTATCACTATTGTCGGTGAATATCACATAATCTTCAAAAATTGTTGCAGAATTAATTATATAAAAGGTATTACTGTTATATCTATTAAACACTGTCGTACCTTCATCTGTACCATCTGATACCACTAGATTAATCATGTCTTCATTATCTCTAAATTGAAATATTGCATGATTCCCTACATAATCCTCCAAAAATGGAATACTGGCCATTTCACTTTCCATATTTTGAATCTTAATCTCCCTTGTTCCTTCCTTAGTACCATCCGATATAACGGGGAAAGACCTTCCCTCCGAATCTGTTTTTATTGTAAAAAGTTTATTCCTAATGATGGAATAACTTTTAATCAAAGATTCATCATTATGTCCTCTATTTATTAACTCAAATGTTCCATTAGTTGTACCGTCAGTAATCCAAATAATACTTTCAAAATTATCATTAGTAATCAATAATCTATCTTTGAATTCTATAAACTTTGGCTTATAATTTACACTTGTATTGAATATCTCTGACACTTTCTTTGTTCCTGCACTCGTACCATCTGTCTGCCACAGAGTCGTAACATACCCCGTGTCAAGAACAGTAAAGAAAAGTTTATCGTTGTATAGTTTGAAATATGAATCTTGGGTTACGCCTCTAGTAGGAATAATTGCCACTATTTCATTAGTACCAATAGTTCCTTGGGAAGACCATAGTGCACAAGTAGTATCGGTGTGGGATTGTAAAAAGTAAATCTTATTCTTGTATTCGTTAGATATCTCTATCTTAGTGTCATTAACCAGAAAGTTAAATGTATCAAGAGTGGTTGCGTCAAGTGAATAATAATAGTATTTATTATCCAATTCTGATTCTATAGTAAGAATAAATTTGTTCTTGAGTTTACTAGTTTTGTTCAAATTAATGAGTTTTTCATTGTCGAAAATAGTTTTAGTTCCTTTTGCAGTTCCATCTGTTATAAATATATCCTTTTTAAATACCTCTCTAAAAGCTTGTATTAAAATATTATTACTAATTACAGCATTTCTACCTTTGTTCCAATTATAATAAGTCCAGACACCTCTCAGAAGATGGTCTGTAAACTTTTGAGTACCAGCATCGGTCCCATCAGTAGCCCACATTCCTTTATTTGTAGAAATGATTAATTTACTTAAATCATCTATTATTATAAATGGCTTTTCGCCGGTTGGAAAATTTGAAAATTCCTCCAAGTTTTTTGTTCCTTCAACGGTACCATCAGTTACCCAAACTGTTTCATCATTCGACGAAGTAGAATTAGCGAAAAATAATTTACCACTAAACTCAACAAACTGAGGCATGTTATTTTCTGAAGATATCGCCATCTTCACTATTCGGTCATTAATATCAGCATTTAGTATACTAATAAAGCAAAAAATAAGTATTAAATATTTCATAATTTTTTGATCCTATAGATAATAATTTTTTATTTAATTTAATATTTTTATAATTATAAAAAACAATCACTCCTTCACGAACTTTGCTTTAACAGCAGCTTACTTGTTCAGTTTGTATTTCACAAAATAATAATCATCTAGATTTAGTATAGTCCCATATATATTCTGTCCCATACCTATTTGTTGGCCTGGAGTATATGATGCATATCCATCATTATTAAATAGTGAGACTTCTTCTAATTTCTTACCATCTACTAAGCTGAATTTCACTTTTCGTATCTCATCTTCCGGTTCGGTAGTTGTATAAGTAAAAGTAATGTCATTATCCGTTATTGTAGGTTTTAGATAAAGTTCTTCTGGTAATTTATTTGACATCGCATTAGGAATATCAAACGGACTAATATCTTTTACCAAATCCCGATCCTCAATCTCAGATGACCAAAGAAGATTCATATCATTATCAATCGAGAATAAGTTTATATTTCTAAAATAATATTTGGTAACGATCATTGGATATGAACTACTTTTAAATTCTGATTTGCCTGTTCTTGGATTTGTCTCAAAACTAGACTTACTACCTGATTCCTGCTTCATACTGAAAAATGAGTTTTCAGCAAATATTACAAGTCGATTATCTTTTTGCATTACATTATTTATATTATTAATTACTAATTCCAAATCTTTGAATTCTGGCTTATTCTTAAGGCTTTCTTCTATTGGCTTCACAGTTAATTCAAATTCCAATGTATTCAAATTTGCATTAATCATTGCAAAGTGAGACACTTCAGCTAAATTATTAAAGTGGTCGCCGAAATCAAATTTTTTGCCAGGTTCAAAAATATAATCTAGAAAGTTAGAACCGTTTGGAAATTTCTCAGCATATCCGAACAATTTTAAACTTCCATTTTCTTTTTTCTCAATTGGAGCAAACTTTTGGAAACGATAGTCCGGATTCAAAGGTAATTCTTTAACTGTTTCACTTATTTTCCCATCCTTAGTTATCTTGTTCAATGACATAAAATTCTTCTCAGTTTCTGGATTATACCACTCAGCTAAAAATGTTACAGCTTCACTATTATAATCAGCATAGTGTATAATCAGATTTTCAACTTCTTTTAGTTTTTTATATTTGATAGTCTTTATGCCGACCCCATTCTCTGTAAGTCCGGCTAACAATAAAACATTTTCATCTTTACTATCTGGGTAAAATGAGAGCCCCATTGACATAGGATTATTGAAATTATTAATATTTGGTGAAATCTCTAAAGCAATTGGAAGTGAGTTTATTGCGATATCATTATCTGTAAAATACTTTTCAGCATCTACACGATTAACTGTCGCATCAAGCTTGGTTAGTTCTAACTCATCCATTATTTCATCATCATCTAATTTTGAAGATTGGAATAGGAAAAGTAATTCGTTCTTTTCTATTTTCTCATTATTAATATCATACACAATCTTTCTAGCATACGAATCTCCTTTGCTAAAAACCCCAAACCCAACAACACCAGTCATTACCAGAACTAGCTTGTTATTTTCAACATTATGGGATAGCATTCTTTCTACCATACTTGTTTTTAGTTCACCTATTTCATTTATCTCATTTGTTTTATTGTCATATACAAAGAGTCCTATTTCTTCTCGAGTTTTAGTACCGATAATCACTTTATTATCATCAATTTTCGAAATAAAAACGGGTGGGTCATCGAATTCATAAGAAAAAAGTATTTCAGCACTATTTTCTATAGGGGCAAAATCATCAGGTATGTCGATTGCGTATGCACTACTAAATATTAAAGTTAACAATGCTGTAATTATAATTGCTTTCATAAATCCTCATTTTTTGATTATTATAATATCTTAATATAATGAAATAATATCACTCCTTCACGAATTTTGCTATGTTTTTGCCCAGCTCATCTACAACGAAGTACACTCCGGGGTAAAGTAAGGAAACATTGATTCTTCCATCATTTATTTTTACTTCATTTACTCTTTTGCCAGTGCTATTATATATAGTAACACTCTCACAGTTCTCCATATTTATATTCACAAAGTCAACAACAGGGTTAGGGTATAGTTTATAATCGTATGGTATTATTGGCTCTTCTTTCGTTGTTGTATCACCGACTTGTATTCGCCAAAGCTGTTCGCCAGTATCGAAGTAATTTGCCACGAAATAAAGATACCCCTTCATCTCTCCAACAATAGTCGCTCCAGTTTCGAATACATATTTGTTTGCTCTAGTTGCTCCAACCGGCTCTACTCTTGTTAACTCACTCTCTTTATCTAACAAGAACATATAATTTTCTTTAAATTGATAGCTAGGTATTATTACTAAATTATCACCGAATTGCTCTACCCTTCTAAACCCATAATTTTTGAAATTCTTTATAAATGAAAACTCTGCAACTTGTTTTGTACCAACTTCAAAACCATCTGTAATCCATAATTCACCCGGAGTAAATGATTCATAGTAATAGAATACAACTTTTCCATCAAAGCTATTCATAAAACCAAATTGAATGTCTTCATTAGGCTCATTCATTGTTTTTATTTTACGTGTACCAGCTTTAGTTCCATCACTCACCCATATAGAAAACAACTCTTCAACTGCATAATCACTGAAGTATAACTTATCACCCATTATAAAGTATTCTTCGAAATATACTGATTCATCGGTTAGGTCATTGATTTCGAAAGTCCCGTCTTTAGTACCGTCACTTATAAAGTTTCCCTTGTAATTCACATGAAATAAGAGTTTATCATTCCAGTTAACAATATCTTGGAGTGCATCTTCGGCTTCTAATAAAAGTACAGTTCCTTTATCAGTTCCATCGGTCACATATAGTTCATTATTCCAACCACCAAATAAACTGAAATAAACCTTATCTTTAATCTTTGTGAATTTAGTCGGGTAACCCGTTAGAGTTTTATCTTGACCAAGAATTGGTATAGTGCCATCGAGCGTTCCATCAGTGATAGAGAGCAAGGTATATCCCGAATTAGAGATTGGGTCAGAAAATGAATTAATAATAAGTAATAGCCCCGCTAAGCCAATATCAATAATATCTGATTGCCCTTCATTACCTTGGAACATACGATTACAACTATTTTTACTCCCATCGGTTGACCAAATCACGGATCTGAATCCTACATTCTGATTAGTTGTGAATACGAATCTATCCCCAGCTTTCGAAAAAAACCATGGACTAGAACCACCATCAACACCCAAATCCTGTATCATATAAGTACCATTGGGAGTGCCATCTGTCACCCAAGGCTCAGTACCATGGACACCATCATCACCAGCAAATATAATTTTCCCGCAATTTTCTTGTGACTCCTGCTCAATTGGAACTGGAAATCCAGCCTGAACAAATACATTAGCTAGAAGCACCGTACCGGCTTTTGTACCGTCTGTTGCCCATAGACTACCTTTACCATTATCATCTTTTACTGAAAAAATTAATTTATCTAGATTTGCCTTGAATATAAATATTTCAGAATTACCGTTGGGGGTGCAATCTTTGAGCATATAAGTACCAATAGGAGTTCCGTCACTCACCCATAGCTCACTACCATGAGTATCATCAGCACCCCAAAAATATATTTTATCTTTAAATATATACTTTTGATCATTATTATTATTATTGAAATCCCCTTTTACAAAAACTTCTTCGGAGACAAGTTCAGGTTCTACCAAATTGGACTGCCCAAACATATAGGATGGTAGTATAATAAGTAAAACTGTTATAAAATATTTCATGTCCTCACTCCTTCACAAATTTTGCTATGTTCTTACCCTGCTCATCTACCACGAAATACACGCCCGAATGTAGCTCTGCTACGTTCAGCTTGCCGTTCTCTACTGTTCCGTACTCTTTCACTTTCTTACCAGTGGTGTTTACTATACTCAGCTGCATTGGCTTAGTAACCTCTATCTGAATGAAGTCCTTCGCAGGGTTCGGGTAAACTGTCATTAGTTCAGTTTGTTCGCTTTCTTCGACTGAAGTTATTGTGTTGGGGATGCGGTAGAGTTGTTGTCCCTCGCCGTAGTAGTCAGCGAAGAAGTATATGTTATCATTGTACTGAAAATATGCTATCAATCCATTAGCTTGATTATTATTAGTAGCGTCGAGTGGTATTAATAAATTAGTACCTTTAAAAGTATAATCAGTAATCCAAATCCTATTCGTATCAGAACTACTTTTCTCTATAAAAATCGCCTTGTTCTCTGTTAATTGCTGGATGCGTGTATATCCTTTAGATTCTGACATTGCATTACATATTCTAACTGAAACACTTTGGGGATCTCCTGTTAAAATTAAAGAGTAATTAGTCTTATCAGTTCTTGCCTTTACAAACCCTCTCCCATTTATCACTCTTGATGGAAATGATATATCAGAACTATCAGTTCCCTCTCTCAATTCCTTTACAAATTGTGTGCCTTCGATTGTTCCATCTGTCACCCAAAGTTCTTCACCGGTTTGGTTAAGTTCATTTGTAAAGTAAAGTTTATTACCATCACTTCTGTATTTGAGTTTATTATAGAACGAAATATTCAAATCAATCAACTTAGTTGTATTTTCTTTGGTGCCATCCGTTACCCAAATATCTTTGTATTTATTATTCACACCATATAAACTAAAGAATATTCTGTCATTATCAGGTTTCTCATTCGATAATATAAATAGAAAATCAGAATCACCTTTGTTTATCTGGCTTACCAAGGTAGTTCCCTCTTTTGTACCATCTGTTATCCATATTTCAAATATATTACCACGAGAACCAGTAAATACTACTTTGCCTTTTAATAACTCAGACGAAAACCCTAAATAATCAAATCCATCTAAATGATTCGTTAGTGAAAATGTACCTTCATTAGTTTCATCAGATATCCATAATTCAGCTTTATTTATACCTTGAGAAGCATTGAATAGTGTTTTGTTACCAAAAAACATTCTGCTACTTATATCAATTTTTAGACTGTCTATGTCCTTTGTTATTCTGTAAGTACCTTGTGGTGTACCATCGGTTTCCCACAGATGATTAGTTGATTCTGACTTCTCCTTAGTAAAATAAAGTTTATCATTCTTTATGTAATAATACTCTTCATTGTTGCTCGCCAGTTGATTAAACTTAGCATTAACTAATTTAATTAACTTCGAATTCTTTGTATCAACTTCAAATATCCCTTGATAAGTTAATGATCCAGTTCCGTTGAACCAAATTAGAAGATTATCTCCAACTTTTGTAAGAACTGAACTACTAAAATTATATACAGAATCTAAGTTCTTCCAAATTTTTGTTCCTTCGGGGGTACCATCTGTTTCCCATATATCATATTTAGTAAGTTGGCTTAAACTAGCAACAAAATAGATTTTGTCACCATGTTTTATAAAATTCGTTCCAGCTTGTACATAATCTGATATATTACTACCTAATTTATAGTTCATTTTCTGTAGCAATTTGGTACCTTCCTCAGTACCATTGGTTGACCACAAACCAAAATCACCTTCTTTGTTATAGTATGCTGTAAATAGCATATAATCTTCAAGTTCATTGCTGATGAATCTTGCTTGACTATCTCTTTCTGGGTTCACATCTTTTAGCATTTTTAAGCTATTCAATGTTCCATCAAATGTCCAGATTTCTTCCCCATGAACACTATCATCAGCTGTAAAATATAGTAATCCATTGTGGACTATAGTTTGCGCGTATGTACCTGGATTTAATGTTTGTGAATCGACTTGCAATGGCTCTATCACATTCGTTTGACCAAACATATAGGATGGTAGTATAATAAGTAAAACTGTTATAAAATATTTCATGTCCTCACTCCTGAATTATTTAATTTGAATTTTCTCTTTTAACTTCTTTTCGAGTTCTAATAGGTTTTTGTTTCTTATCAATATTGGTTTAGCTGGGTTACCTGAGTAAATCATAAACTCCTTGCAGTCTCGATTGACCAAACTGAGAGCACCAACGGCACATCCTAACTGTAGAGTAACTCCTGGTAATATAACACATCCACTTCCGACTAGAGCATGTTTCTGTAATGTAACTGGGGCTGATGTAACTTTTGTAAATTCGGACGGGACTGTTGGGTTAGTCATATAATTCCCGGAATAGTCATCATTGCTTGAGTAAACTGCAGTCCGTGATGAGATGCCACTGAAATCTTCTAGGGTTATCTTTCCGTCTCCTTGGAGCGATACGAATATAGCAATGTGGACATAGTTTCCTATCTCTATACCGCCTGCTCCTCCTGAGAGTACACAGTAATCGTCTATTCTGACATTATTGGCAATTGAGATTCGTGACACACCATATAAGGAGGTTTTTCGGCTGATTTGGACATTTGTACCAACTGATTTGAAGCCAATTTCTTTAAGTTCTTCTTCTGTGTAAAATGATGTCATACTTAAGTCTCTGATATTGTTTCCCAAATATACAATTATTTTTGATATATTATATTTATAACTAACTGACTTTGAATGGAGTATATGACAATTGCGGTAAATTTAGATTATTTTGGGTTTATCGTTGCAAAAGTGTGTGAGAAATACAACAGTCTATTTCTTGGGATTCGAGAGCTATTTCGAATGACGTGGTTCATCAAGGTGTTTGTTGACGTTAATACTTTGTCGCCGCTTAGCACGAGCATTTCGTATCTACAATCTGTGCCATCCATAAATCCAATTAATCCGTGATTCAGACAAAAGAGATAGTTACCTAGACTCTTCGCTTCGTTCAGGAGTGACGTGGTTTCAGAGGGTTTGGGGGATTTGGAGACGTGTGCAATACGTCTCTACAATTCTGTGAATCCTGATTCTGATAAAGAGATAGCTCATGCCTTCGGCTTGGCAAGCGCGTCCCTTCGGTCATCTCAATGACTTTGTTTTTCAAATCACCCTAGCCCTCTTAAATCTTCAAGAGGGAAGAAAAGGAATAATCTTGTTCTGACAAATAGAATCTTCGCTCATTCAGGTTTGTACGGTTCAACTAGTACTACTTCTTCTCGGCGGACTACTACTGCACCGGGGTTAGCTCCTTTGGGTTTGCTAACATATTTCTTTTGGGTATAAGCGACTGGTGCTAGGTGCGATGTTTTTGCTTTGGAATAAAATGCTGCTATTGCGGCAGCTTCTTTAATTATTCCTTTGCTTGGCTCTCGGCCATCAACTCTTATTACACAATGCGAGCCACCTACTCCTCTAGCATGTAGCCATATATCATTGGGCTTGGCGAACTTCATAGTCAGCTCATCATTGTTCTTCGCGTTTTTACCAACGTAAAGGACGAAATTCTCGCTAAGCTCATACTTTTTGAATTTCTCTTCTCTTATTTCTGGGCCTTTTCGTTCCACTATATCACCTAAGATTTTTCGATTATCTACTAATATTTCTTCCAATTTTTTTACGTCGTCTGTATTTTCGATTATTTCAAGTAATTGTATTTTCTCACCAAGACGGAGTTCCAACTCAGGTAATTTGGCTTTAGCTATTGTTCGTTCCTTGAGTACGTTCGATGATTTTTTGAAGTACTTTTGTGCGTTGTCTATTAAGCTTAGTTTCTCGTCAAGTGGTATTCTGAGTTTTTCCCCTCCCCAATCTATGAGCTCTATTTCTTTTCCCGACTTTATTTTGGGATTGGGCTGTGAGATTAGCATATCTGCATAGTGTCGTAACTCTTCCGATTTTGCTTCCCCATCTTCCAACTTGTTAATACGTTGGATTGCGGTTTCATCTTTCTTTATTAGTTTTTCTAACTTACTAACCGATTTCTTTTTTAACTCAGTTATTCTCTTTTTACTTACTTCACGAACAAATTTTGTTCTGATTCCTTCACTAATAGAATCACACTTCTTATGTAATTCATAGCCGTCTAGCTCAACGAGAGAAAGTAGATATTTATCATCACTCAATTTATAAACATAGGATTCCTTCGCTCGGGCTAACTTATAGTAATATCTATCTACTTTCTCAGTTTGCTCATCTATATTTATATCTTTTAGTAAAGTTTTTTTTGTAAGGTTATTGTTAGCTAAATAGCTCTCAGTATAATACTTACCGAAAAAGTACTTGCATTTCTTCATTGCATCTGAAAAAAAAGTGTCCCCATCGAAATCCGATATATCTTTTTGCTCGTTAGTATCTATAGAGATTTTGGAACCAATCTCATTCAAATTGTTCAGACTATGTATTATCTTATTTTTCTTAGTAGTAACTAATAAATCAGATTTATTATGTCCGAACAGTACGAAATACAAATTGTGTGTTTGGGTTGCGATTACTAATATTCTATCTTCATTAACTTGATTTATATTAGTAATAGTTTCGCCGACAAGTACTCCAAATAAATCTTTAGTGTTAGCTTTAGCTCGGTGGTGCTTATTGCGAATTAGCAATCTATCATAAGGAGAGTTCGTTGAAAATTCTAAGAACAAAACAGATTTGCCATCAGTTATTTCGATTATAAGCAGACCTTGGCTTTGCGTATAAATTTGGCTAAACGAATAACCTACAATTGATTGCAATTCGTCTGTAAGTGCTGATATTGTGGCTTTGTGATTAATCATATTTTCTTTGGCACGGAATTCTCATTATGTATATTATTGTTATTTGTACGAAGATGTTTGACAATATGTCAGCAATTACTCAACTAACAAAGTTAAATTGAAAAATTATTGTATAAAGTGAAACTTTTTTCCGTTTAATGTGTTTATATAACTATATAAGAGTGCATTAGTCTTATATTATTTTAAGTTGGAATCAAACAGAGGTGTATTATGGATTTAGCATTGCAAATTGAAGAATTATTCAAAAATGATAGAAAGAAATTCCTTGGTTTTATCCGTAAAAGAGTAAGATCACAGGAAGAGGCGGAAGATATATTACAAGACGTATTCACAAATGTGCTTGCTGCATCTAAAAATGTACAAAAGCCAATTGAAAATATCGCATCTTGGGTTTTTACAGCTGTAAGAAACAGAATTATTGACTCTTACAGAAAAAAAAGAGCAGAGGCATTTTCTGACCTCCAAACACCCAAACAACAAGAAGAGGGAATGGACACTTTCGAGCATTTCATCGAGGATGTAGGGGAAGGACCAGAGAGTGATTTGCTAAGAAAAACTATATGGGAAGCAGTCCAAGATGGACTAAAAGAACTTCCAGATGAACAAAGAGATGTGTTTGTTAAAAATGAATTTGAAGGTATTTCGTTTAGAGAAATGTCAGAAGAAACAGGCGTGAATATAAATACTCTTTTAGCAAGAAAGAGATACGCTGTTCTACATTTACGGAAAAAACTAAGCGGTTTATACAATTCATTAAATGAAAACTAACAATCACGATATTAAACTTACAATTGAAAAAATTGCCCGCTCAATATTTTTTATAATATTTATTGGCGGGCTTTTTCTTTTTATATCTTACACATTAGAAAACATCTGTAATCTAGTTATATTCGATACATTCAAAATACCATGTATCAATACTCTGGAGGCAGCTGGTATAGTCGGCTTTGCTTATATTATCTTCTACGGCATTAACTTTGGTATAAAGTCTATGCGGAGTGAAATGACAAATCGACATAAGACAAATCGTCAGCATTCTGACAATTAGTCATACTGCTTAGCTAATCTAATTCCAGCAAACATCCATCTCGCATTTGGATGATAAAAATTTCTATATGTATGACGTATGTGTGTCATCGGAGTAGCAAAGCTACCTCCTCTAAGTACCTTCTGATTTACCATAAACTTACCATTGTATTCGCCGAAAGCCCCTTTTTCTTGTTTATACATGGGGTAAGGTAGATAAGCACTTTCTGTGTGTTCCCATAGATTACCTATGAATGAAGTATCTCCATTATTCCTTGGTAAGGAAAGAAAATTATTATCTTCCAGTAAATTTGATTTCTCATTAGCATTGAAATGTGATTTTGATGCAACTTCCCATTCGAACTCTGTCGGCAACCTATATCCTGCCCATCTCGCAAAAGCATTTGCTTCATAAAAAGAAATATGCGTTACGGGTGCAGCTGAATCAAGTTTTCGCATTCCATATAAAGTGAAGTAATGCCAAAAACCATCTATCTTTTTCCAATATAGCGGATGTGAAATCTTATTTTTCTCTTTCCATTCCCATCCATCAGAAAGCCATAATAATGGTTCATCATATCCACCATCATTGATAAAGCCTTTGTACTCACGATTAGTCACTAATCTATCAGCTATTTCAGCTGAGTGTATGTATTGTTTATGTAGTCCTTTCTCATTGTCAAAACAGAATAAGTTAGAGTCGTGTCCTATTTCATATACTCCTTCGTCGATAGATAAAAAATTCTGTGCTTCTATATCATCGTCGAATTTAAAATCTTTTTCTATGTATGTGGGGTGTAATGGGCTACTACCAAAGTTATATTTTATATCTTGAAGTAGTAATTCCTGATGTTGTTGCTCATGATTAAGACCTAAAATCATCAATTTATTAATTGATTCATTTTGATCATCAAGTAGTTCAGCTACATGTTTGTTTACATACTCTCTGTATTCGTAGATTTTATTAATCGAAGGTCTCGACAAAACTCCTCTTTCTGATTGAGTAAGTCTTTCACCTTTCGAATAATAATAGCTATTGAATAAATACGAGAACTGTTCGTCATAGGGACGATAGTTTTTGTAGTATTTTTCTAGTATGAAACTTTCATAGAACCAAGTAGTGTGAGCTAGATGCCATTTGGGTGGACTGGCGAACTGATTAACCTGTATAGAATAATCCTCTACGTCCAGTGGCAAACAAATTGCCTCTGTCACATCTCTTACTTGATTAAATTGTAGTGTAAGTGGTATATGTTTGGTCATAAATACTATATTTGTAAGTGAAGGATAATTCAAAGTAAAAAAAAATTTGGAATAAACAATGAGTGAAGAAATAAAAAAAATGTTTTCGAGTATTTCGAAGCATTATGACTACATGAATAATGTTATGTCGTTGGGACTTCACCATATCTGGAGAAAGCGATTAGTCAAGCTATCTGGGGCAAAACCTGGTGACAATATACTCGATACTGCTTCGGGGACTGGTGATTTGGCAATTGAATTTAAAAAAGTAGTAAAAGACGGAAGAGTACTAGCAACTGATTTTTGCTCAGATATGCTTAAACATCTACCTATGAAAGCAATAAAAAAAGATGTCGAAATAGACGCGGAACTAGCTGACATACTTGATCTCCACTTCGAGAGTAAGAGTTTTGATATAGTAGGTATATCATTTGGTATAAGAAATGTAGATGATATGTATCGTGGAATAGCCGAACTAGCAAGAGTAGTAAAACCTGGTGGTAAGCTAATGATATTAGAAACTGGTAAACCCAAAGGGTTTCTGAAGAAAATCTACGATTACTATAGTAAAATAATAATGCCTAAGTTAGGACGTATGCTAATAGACGAAGAAGCAGCTTACACTTACTTACCAACTACAATTGATGGCTTTCCTTACGGACAAAAGTTTGTTGATATTCTAAAAGGTACAGAAAGATTCACTGAAGTTAAGTGCTATCCTCAATTTTTTGGAGTATCGTATATTTATAAATGTACTGTCAAATAGATTGAGAAAAATCAATTACTTTTTTGGCTAAGCTTTCCCATGATTGGTCTGCCAATGCTTTTAGTATATTCGATTTATAGTCTATATCAGATTTGAAATATTCTTCAATCGCATTTTTGAATAAATTCTCATCAGCTTTTTCTAGGACTATACCTGCGTTCCAAGGCTCTACCATTTCCCTCAGACCTCCAACGTCAGAGACTATAACAGGTACGTGGAAATTATAAGATATACCGACTATTCCAGATTGTGTAGCCGTTCTGTAAGGAAGAACACATACATCAGACGCAGAAAAGCAAATAGCCGCTTCGTCTTCCGTAGTGTATTTTATTAGCTTCGTTACACGGCTGTTCTCAACAGACTTTAGTTGTTCTTCGTATTTGTCGAATCCTGAGTATGACTCACCAGCTATTATCAGATGGTACGAATCATCTAGCTTCTTGAAAGCCTCTATAAGTATATCCAATCCCTTGTAATCACGAATAAATCCGAAGAATATTAGCACCTTTTTATCAGGGTGAATACCAAGTTTCTCACGTGCAATACTTTGCTCCAACTTATCACCAAAGTGATCATAAGGTGGATGATAACCCATTATATACTTTGCATCTGGCTTTAACTTTAGCAAATCATCTTTTACGGATTCTGCCATAGCTATGAACCCATCATTTCTATTGAGGTAATATTTTGTAAGTGCTTCATCGCCAATTCTATGTTCGTGTGGTATTACATTACCAAGTACAGATATAGCTTTCACACCTTTTTTCTGCAATTTACCAGTAACGTAACCGACAGATGGAGCTAAAAACGGAATCCAAAGTTTACTCATTACAATATTGGGTTTGAACTTTTCTATTTCGGCATAAGTGCTCATCCAAGAAAGAGGATTAACTGAATTCAAAGTACGTTCCGATTCTATTTCTATAGCTTTGTCTTCATCGTTCACGTATTGGCTTTTCCCAGGGAATAGAATCTTCGGGTATTGCTTGCTATAGTTGAATGCCTTTACTTCGTGGTCTTTCGCTAATGCAGTATATAGCGAACCATTGAACTGAGCAATGCCACCTTTGTAAGGATAAAATGTAGATAGATAGGCGATTTTCATAAATTAATTTTTAAATTGCATACTTATAAAACATTAAGATAATCAATAAAGATAAACAAATATGTCAAATTTGAGAGAAATAGTCAACAAGGACGAGAAATTAACCTCGCAAGACAAGTATTATTGGAACTATATGTACGATCTTGGAAAAAGTTTCATAGTCCCGTATTTAGCGGAGAAAGGCATATTTAAGTCTGGTTATCATGTTGCTGAGATAGGAAGTGCAGAAGGTGGTGTATTAGCTGCTTTTATGGACGCTGGAGCGAGTAAAGGACTCGGGACAGACATTGCCGTAGTAAGATTAGAAAAAGGCAAGTACATAGCCGGAATAGGCGGTATTGATCTTCAATATACAACTCACGATATAGTTACCCAAGAGCCATCAGACGAGTGGAAAAATGAATTTGATTTGGTTCTACTGCGTGATGTAATAGAGCATTTGGATAACCCGACATCAGCACTGAAGAATATTAAAATGGTGATGAAAGATGATGGAAAGCTATTCGTTACCTTTCCCCCATACCACTCACCTTATGGCGGACACCAACACACAGTGAAAAGTACCGGTGGTAAGTTCCCATATATTCATTTACTTCCGAAATCTACTTTCAATAAGTTTATAGAAAAAGGTGTCAAAGCAGATATAGGAGAAGCAAACCGAATATATGATTTGCGATTGACCATACCCAAATTCGAGAAAGCAGTAGCAGATGCAGGACTAAAAGTTGTGCTGAAAGAATGTTATTTCCTACGCCCAGTTTTCAAGATGAAATTTGGACTTCCAAGCTTGAAGATAAACACATTAGCTAAGATACCATTCATAGCAAAGTATTTTACTTTAGAGGCTTCTTATATTTTGGAGAAGGTGTAGGGAATTGTTATTAGTTTATAGTTTTCTTAATTTCATTTTGCCACAGAGTGGCTAAATATCTGTAGTCCAAATTAAAAACAAACACTAATAGCCACGTAGTGGTGATATATTAGACAACCCCTAGAGGGGGCTAAAAATCATTGATACTATCCTTTACTACAGTTATAATGCCTCTACGAGGCACTAAGTTAAAACCTTCTAAGCCTTATTTCAAGAAAGTATAAGACTATACCTTCTTTCTCATTTTAGCCTTCTTATTGGCTCTGAATCTCATATTCAGAAGCTCGATTATGAATGAGAACATAACAGCAAAGTAGATATACCCTTTAGGTATCTCGAAGTGGAATGCTTCTAGTATTAACATAAATCCAATCAGTATCAAGAATGATAAAGCCAATAGTTGAAGAGAAGGATGCTGATTAATAAACTCACTAATTGAATTAGCAAATATCATCATCACAATCAATGATATAATTACAGCAATTACCATTATCAATAGATTATCCGATAAACCAACAGCCGTTAGTATGGAATCAAACGAGAATACTATATCGAGCATTACTATCTGGAATATAGCATTCCCCATAGTAATAGTCTTTTTCTCATGTTCACCACTGTGCTCAATCTGCTCTACTTTATGATGAATCTCTAATGTACTTTTTACTAATAAGAAAAGCCCACCTCCTAGTAGTATCAACCCCTTACCGGTTATATCCACTTCGAATAAAGTAAACAGTGCATTGTTAAGTACTTGAAGCTGCGTAATAAGTGCAAGCAGAATTATTCGCATTATCATCGCTAGGAACAGGCCTAATACACGTGCGAATTTCTGTTTATCAACTGGTAGTTTCTCAGTAGTAATTGAAATAAATATGATATTATCTATACCCAGAACTATTTCAAGGAATGTAAGAGTAAGTAACGCTAATAGATTGTCAACAGTAAATAATTCCATAATATCTTTTTTTGCCTAGTTGAATTAATTATTTTATATCTTTCGTAATTCGTAATTCAAAATTAATAAATAAACAATATGAATACCTACGACAAACTATCTAAAATAACTTTCCTTAAGAAATATTCCTTCAAGTTCCTTTTTGTAGCCTTTATTGGGATTCATATTCCACTTATTGGGCTTATCCTATATTTAACTTTTGGTGGGAATGAAGTATTAGACCCAATTTCTGTTTTTATAGCTGTACTTATTTTTACTTTGGCAGCAACAGGAGTTACTCTATTCATTCTGAATAAACTATTAGAACCGATTATTTTTGCCAAAGAATCACTGAGTGATTACATAACTAATAAAACAAGACCCCAATTACCAACGAATTATACCGATGAAGTTGGGATTCTATTAAAAGAAATCCAATTTTCAATCCAAACACTAGACGAATTATTAGAAGAAAAGCAGGATATGATTGGGCTAATGTCACATGATTTGAAAAATCCTTTAGCTGCTGTAATCACGTATTCGGAGTTAATCCCATCTGCAGATACGGATGAGAAAAAACAAAAGCTAAGCGATAAAATAAAGAATGCAGCAGAAGTACAAAGAGATATAATAAACGCTGTCCTCGAATTGCTAGAAAGAGAAGAAATAGTAATCACAAATGCAATGATGAGTGAAATCAAGCTCGATAAACTCTTTGAAGAATTGAAATCAATTCATGAAGATTCACTTTCAAACAAAAAATTGAATTTAACTTTAGACTCGAATGGGTTGAATATAGTAGCAAGAGAGGATTTGATCAAACAAGTGTTTTCGAATTTGATTAATAATGCGGTGAAATTCACTCCAGATGGAGGTAGTATCAGTATCAAAGCCACTAAAAATGAAAAGAATACAGAAATCACAGTTTCAGATAATGGTATTGGTTTCCCACCTAATAAATCAGTTGCCATATTCGATAGATTTACAAAAGAGAAAAGAAAAGGTACTCAGGGCGAAAACACTACTGGATTAGGATTATACCTCTGCAACAAGATAGTATCACGTCATTCGGGCAAAATAGAAGCAAATAGCCAAGGCGAAGGAATGGGTTCCACTTTTGTGGTTTCGCTACCAAATTAATTAATAATTACTTTTTTTTGTTACCTTTTCCGAAGTGATGTGTTATTATAGTAGAATAACAAAATTTATAAATAATACTAAAGGAACAGTTATGAAAAAAGTACTAATACTCACATTCTTGGCAATGATGACATTTACATTAGCATCATGCAATTGGGATCCAACTGGTCTAGGCGATGGTAAAGGAACAGGTAATGACACAGGAAGAGATGACAAAGCAGACGATAAAAAAGAAAGAGACGGTATGATGGTAAGAGGTATGGAAGGTGATGCCATCAAAACTCCTTGTGATTTCTACTTTACAGTTGAAAGTATCGTTGTAACTGAGAATGCAAGCGATGTCGTAACAGATAGAAAACCTGAAAGAACTGTAGTTGTTACCATTGTTGTAACAAATGCAGACGGAACTATTGAAACTTATACTCTAACTAAAGAAGTACCAAGCGTAACAATAGGAGATTGTACAATTCACCTAAAAGGTGTTGAGCCAATAAAATCTAGAGACTCAGATGTACTTAATCATGTAGCTACATTTGCTATAACAACTGGCTAATAATTTCGTATTTAGAATTACCTTTGAAAGTCGTTTCCTTAATTGGGGCGGCTTTCTTAGTTATTACCACATTTTTCGTTATCTGAATTTATAATCTGATTATAATATTCATCACTGATATATATATTTTCATAATCTCCACCATTTGCTTTTAATTCGCTAGTAAAGCTTCGTAAGTGATTTCTAGAACCACAAGTCAGATTATTATAAACATTGATAATGCTGCTTTCAGATACTCTTTTCAATATATTTTCAATATCGAAAATATCTAAATCTTCTATTAATGCACCAACTTTCAAAGCTTCAACTAATGATTCATCTGATTTAGCGGTAAGCTCATCATAAAGCCCTTGTAAAGTTGTATTAACAAAAACTCCTCTAGCATTATCACCAACAGGATCAGTAACACTATATTTTTCTAACTGTCCTAGTATAGCATCCATGTGACTTTGTTCGCTTTCTGATATATTTTTGAATATTTGTAATTGATATTTATCATAAGAATGTAAATAAACATCTCTAGCTAGTTTCTCTTCCTCACGAACGAACTGCATATCCTCCGCTGTCATAGTATCGATAGGATTAACAGAGTTATTGTCTTTACTGCATGAGATTACGAATAGCGATAACAAAACAAATAGAATAGTCTTCTTGAACATAGATGTGCCTTTAAAATTTAAGTAATTAATGTATTATATTACGCATAACGATTAATTTAGAATGATATTTTATAGCTCAAATTTGCAATTACTAATGCTTCACGAAATTCATCAACAGTCATATTTTTAATATTGTACCTATATCCATAAAACTCCTCATACATAGAGGCGTTAATCACTTTCAAGGACAGTTGTTGCGATGTACTCTCAGTATTCCACTTATAATTTATTGTTATATGAGATACCAAATACGGATCTGTAATATTAGAAAAAGGGTTAGATTCATCATATACTACTTCCTGATTCCTTATAGAATTCTCTGAGTCAATATTTGAGAACCTGTCTCCACCTTGCAAACTTGCTCTAGCATTAATTCCTAAAGTACTCGACTCACCAAAATAGAATTCTTTCCCAATTAATGCATTAAACAAGAAATTGTTGTTGAACCTAGTATTGAACCAATTTCTATTTGATTCAGTTTTATACTTAGAATCGAAAATGGAAGCTGTTATCAAATAGTATAACCCATTATCAATATACTTTTCTAGTGTAAAGTCAACTCCTACATTTCTACCCTTACCATTGTTTACAAATGCATCATTTGTAAACCAGTTATTTTGTAAATTAATGAGAGCATAAGTACTATCCTCAATAACAGGTATATCATATAAACTCTGGTAATATGGTTCTATTTTGAATACAATATTTTCACTTATTTTGAATTTGTATCCTAATACAAAGTGATGTGATTTAGTTAAATCCAAGTTCTGATTTACTAAAGCCCCTTCATCATTTCGGCTGAAATAGATATTTATTGGTTCCAATCGGCTATGTAGTCCATAACCAAAGCTAAGTTCATCTCCATTTTGATTAAGTGTGTAGTTAGCTCCAACTCTTGGTTCTATGCTGCTATTTCCATTTAAACTAAATCTAGAATAATTTAGACCTATGTTCAGATTTAAGTTCTCAAATGTTAACTTAGAATTTGAGAAAACTGAAACCAGTGATGTTCTACCATTTTCAATGGCTATATTTCCGTATTTAGAATTATTAAGGATTGCCTTCATATTTAAGTTATAACCCAGTGATTGATATGTTAAACCTGTTCTATTAAGATGACTTTCAGCTAATTTCTCGCTAATATAAGATTTGAAAGTGTAGTTAGTATATGAGTTTTCGAGCTTTCTTTCTGGATTTACAACATTGAAGGAGTCTAATCTTTCAGAAAATAAATCTATTCCATCTTTTGACATTAATATAGATGAATTAACATAACCAGTATTACTAAATATGAACCTATTATTGATACCAATAGTCCCCATATATTGCCTTACTTTTTCTTGTTCTATGTCCTGGTAATACATCCTAAGAGAAGTATCTGCTTCTATACTTTGTCCCGAATTATCAATTAGCCCTATTCCCCAGACTGAAAAATTTCCAGCAAAGTTAGTTGGGATTTTGAATTTGAGAGCAAAATCTTGATAGTTTGTACCTTGTGCATCTTCAGGCAATAAGGGCTCTAGCAAACCAAGAGTAGAGTATCTATAATTGACCAAATAAGATGAATTCTCTGATATGCCGAGTGGCCCTTCAGACGCTAAATCAATCCCAATAACTCCGACCTCAAAAGAATGTTCAAATTCACTACTATTACCATCACGCATTCGCAAATCAAAAACACCAGAAAGAGCGTTGGAATATTGAGCAGGAAAAGCGCCTGTAAGGAAATCAGAATTATCAAGTAGATTGCTACTAAGGGCCGTCAAACCACCACCACCAAAAACACTTAGATTAGCAAAGTGATTTGG
>PGYR01000026.1 GCA_002839765.1 Ignavibacteriae bacterium HGW-Ignavibacteriae-4 | reverse complement strand
ATCAGGCAAAGTATTAATAGATAAAAGATTAGATAACACTATTAGTAAAAGTATAGATGTAAGCAAACTTCAATCTGGAATTTATTTCTTACAATTGACTGATATGAAAGGTGTTAAATATTCTAAGAAGTTTGTGGTTGAATAGCGTTACGATAATAGTAACCTAAAAACTAGCTAGTTCTAACTTGAATTTGCCTTGTACTGTTGATTCTATTGGTAAGTGGAGGGCACGAATAGCTACTTCGTTTGCGAAGTCACCTAGCTCTCTTTGATTTGGGATAAACTCGCATTGCTCATCATTGTGGTTGCTAGCGAAGCAAGCGAATGAGCATTTGCAAGGTAGTTGGTTGTATAGGGAATAGCGAGTAAATCCGCATTCCATCGGTCTAAGCATGTGAAGACCTACCCATGCATTGATTATAATATAAGGGTCTGTTTTTAGTGCGTGGAACTTCTCGAATCGATTGTTGAACTCAACTAAAAGCTGTTCTAACCGTGATTCCGACTCCGTACCGCAGTTTTTCATCATACACTCAAAGAATCTATCGCAATCCTTCTTTATACACGTCTTGATGTCCATATCGAATCTATTTTTCAGATACGATGTATAGCTTTGATTGTCTAACTTAGAGTAAAATTTCAGAGCGTCGTCTATAAGTTTATCTCGGAGAGATACATTTTCTAATACGCAGCATCTATTCGCAACTTCTTTGTCTCGGTTTAGCTTATGCAAATATAGCTTCACTCTTGAATCTTCGAAGTATTTGGTTACTGGATTTTCTACTGCTTTTATATCGCGAGTAAGGAAGGTTTTTACTTTGTACTTACGTTTGCTAAGGCGAGCTATTAGCTTACTCCAAACGTCTTCTGTATTATCTTCTGCTATCTCGAATCCAATTATCTGAGACGAAAGACCTTCGATAGCGAATGCTACGAACATCTCATTGTTCTCTGGAGAATTGAATGAACAATTAAAACGGATACCTTGTAAGTAAACTACATCAGTAGTTCGGACTTCTGAGCTCTTATCTAAGAACGATTCCCAGCTTTGAGTTTCACTCAAATGCTCACGGATTTTCATATTAATCCGGTGAGGGGAACTCTTGTAAAATGGAACTAACTCGCGGATAGAATGTCCGAGTAGATAAGATTCTGCAACAGCACTTATATCTGGTTTTTTATAAAGGACAATACCCTTCACCCATGTTTTCTCGCAATCTTTACAGCGGAAACGTGGGTCTCCTGAGCGAGTTTTACCATGCTTTATCACTGCTTCCGAATTGCAGTAGATACAAGATATTTGTGGGGTGTTTTGCATTCTAGTTATTCACGAACGAATCTATTCCTTCGTTTATCAGATTGAATATTTCGTCAACTGTGCCTACACCATCTACGTGGTGAGCAAGTCCTTGCTTCTCGTAGTAAGTGATAATCGGTTTAGTTTCTTTCGTATAAACTTCTAATCTATTATTTACAGTTTCTTCGTTGTCATCTTTTCTTTGGAATAGCTCTTCGCCATCGTGGTCACAAACGCCTTCATTTGCAGGAGGGTTGAATATCAGATGATATGAAGTACCACAACTAGGGCATACGCGGCGACCAGTCAAACGTGCCATTAGCTCACTATTAGGAACGTTCAGCACTATAGCTACATCTATTTTATCGTTTAGGTCATTTAGTAATTCATCCAAAGCTTCTGCTTGAGTGACAGTTCTGGGGAATCCATCAAGTAAGTACCCACCTTTCGAGCGGTTTTTCTCAATTTCATAACGCATCATATCTATAATCAAATCGTTTGGTACCAAGTTACCTGCGTCTATGTATTCTCTTGCCTTCTTACCAAGTCCAGTTTCGTTTTTCAAATGTTCACGGAGTATATCGCCAGTCGCTATTTGTGTTAAGTTGTACTTGTCGCATATACGCTTAGCTTGTGTTCCTTTACCAGCACCCGGAGGGCCTAAAAATATTAAATTCATATTAGTTGCCAACTGTTTTATTTTCGATTCAAATTCAATTTACAATTTAATCAAGTAATAGTGCAAATACAATTTATTGACTATTTTCGTACTCTGGTGTTGGTTATAGTCCAACAACTAATCCGAGGTAGATATTTCTACCCAAATTAGGCAGATTATTTATACTAAAATGAGTGTAGTAATATTTGTCAAATACATTCTCGATACCAAATCTAACTGTAAATGTATCGCTTATCTTATAGTTATTTCTCCAATTCAAAATCACATATCCGGGAGTACTATCTTCTATAGTAATGTTCTTAGATATATTATTCTGCTCTGCTGCAAATTCAGCGCTTATCACACTTACTATGTCATCTGATCTGTAACTGAAGTTAATCAATCCAGATAGTGGTGGTGTGAAAGGCAGTGACTCATTGTACTTCAAGGATTGAGAATATTGGTATTTCACCTTAGTTAGTAATCCGAATTTCTCATTCATATTATAATCCAAACTGGCTTCTATACCTGTTATATTTGCGTCGCCTATATTCTGAAATAACTTAAAGCTCTGCGCGAAAGTCTCTACTACTTCTACTCCGTCGTCCTTTAGTCCAGCTATATAGTCAACTATATAATCATTGTATAGATTTAATTTCACATTGAAATTATCTACATTATAATCATAGCCCAAATTAACAGAATAGGATTTTTCTTTATTCAAATTAGGGTTACCTATGTAAATTGAATTATCAGCTATATTATAAATATAGAACCCGAACGATTCCAAGTGAGTTGGTGCTCTTTCAACTCGTGATAGGGTTATGTTTGCACTTTCTACTTCGGAAATATCCATTTGTAAATTTGCTGAAGTATTGAGCTGCAAATTGTTGGCAGTATAATTGTCTCCCCAATAGCTCTCAGCGATAGCTCTAGCAAATTCATTGTTCACAGTACGGGTAATATAATCAACTCTACCGTTCAATTTCAGAAGGAATGATTCGCTTAGTTGAGTAAAGTAACCAGCATAAATACCACCGCTATAGGTTTCAATATCTCCAAGATTTATCAAATACATTTCCCTACCCGTTTCTAACATCTCCATTTTCATATCTGAGAAAGCATTCATTCGGAATACTTCCATCGATAATTTCAGAATATCATCACCCAGCAATAGTTTATTTTTAGTTAGGAAACCCATAGTCTCAGTATTGCCATCCATAGGCATATACATACCTGGCATAACAGCTCGGTTCATTATCTCTTCATCGCTTCTATCATAATCGTCCATCAGGTGCGAGATGCTATTATAATAAATCCGAGTATCCCAACTAAGTATCACATCACTTATGTTCTTCATTCCTATTTGATAAGAAATCATGTTCATATCTGTCCTACGAGTATCCATAATAAGAGCGGGATAACCCACATCGGCGCTATGGTCGTATATATATTCCAAACCATGTGAAGTGTTTTCACTTGATTTGAATAAAGTATTTAACTTTACATTTTCTTTTCTGAAACTACTATTATTTACGGATGTGCTATTCCCTGCACTGTAATTCCCAGCATTCTTAACAGAATAGCTAACTAATGCAGCGAAGTTTTCAAAGGAATAGTTCACTTTTCCTTTGCTGTTGTAGTAATCAGAAGCTGAGCTAAATTGATTATCCAGTACAATTTTAAAATCATTACTGAGTAAAGGCTTATTTGTGATAAAATTCATACTACCACCAACAGAAATACCGTGGCTCATATCAGATTTGTCTGCTGATACTTCACTAGCTTTTAGGTTTTCTATTTCTATATAAGATGTTATAGGATCCATTTTATCTATACAAGCCGAGAACATACGCATACCGTCTATCGTAACGCTCAATCTATTCTGATCATACCCACGCACTATAGCTTCTGAAGCAAAATTAGCTCGAGAAATCAAATCAATTGAGTTATTGTATTTGAGCAAATCATCAACTGAGTTTAAAACTGTGTTCATATTCTTCTGAACAGCATTGAAATCATCGTCTATGACTATAATCTCATCAGACTTGTATTCTTTTTTTGATATCGAATCTTGAACCACATCAGCTAATAAGCTAAGTGGAAGTAAGATTAGTATTAATATCTTTTTCATTTGTTTCTCCAGAGTTTGTGGGTGTACCAATGCAGTACACCCATTACTCTTTAGATTTAGATTAGAAGTCTAATGTGTAAACTATTGGTTCACCTATCATCATTTCACCTCTTTTTAGTCTTAGCGTTATTTTCCAATCGCCAGTCATATTGAAGTTTACTTTGCCTTTGTATACACCATTAGCACTGTGAATTGGACTCACATTTCCGTCCGAGCCATGTCCCATAGATGGCATAAGCATCTCTACTTCTGTAGTCAAATCAGTAACAGCTGGATGTATCATCATAGATTCGCGTGTATGTACAGATATGACGAAGTCATTCATACCAACTTTTGGAGAATCCAAAGAACGAAGAGTTACGAAGTATGATTTTTCTTCAAAAGTAAATCTTTTTACATTACCAGTTGCTATAACTGTACAATCCATTCTCTCATCTATAGCCATAGTTTCAGATTTCAAAGTTATAAACCAACTACCACCAGCGCTAGCCATTATAAATGTTGCATCTACTTTGATATACTCTTTGTCATTCATAGTTACAACTTCTGTCATAAATGGAGTAGAGTGAATCATCATACCCATCTCCATAATCAGATTTACTGATAAATCTTTAGCGATTGAGTTATTAGAATTGTCCGTAGCACGAATGTAGAATACACTGTGACCTTCTTTTAGCTCCTTATCTTCTGATACTACTTCAAAAGTATAGTCACCAGAAGTCTTATTTACGATTGAGTTTAAAGTTACTTCGTCAGTATCTTTTACTGGATTTGTATCATCATCTTTACATGAGTATAGCGAGAAAGCCAATAGCAATAGTGCTATGTATTTTATTGAATTAAACATAGTTATCCCTTTTATATATTTTTATTTATAATATTTATTTGTTAAAAAAAGCAATTTAATTTTGTGTAAGTATATGTATTTATACTAATTGCTTTGGGGGATGAAAAATGTCTAATTCCAAATGAAAAGTGTATTCTCTTGTAGGAATTACTTGGGGTTCGAATTCCGAAGGAATCAAATCATCTAGAACTACGAAATTGACAAATCCTATAGGAAAGTCTTTTAGATTGATGTCGAGTAATGGAGTAGTTTTCTTTTCAGATTCCTGCTCTTTCATCTCATCAGAAAGGTGACATTTACCGTGACATTCCATTTCTGGTTTGTCTTTATTGATACACAATGCTTCGTATAGTTCCGTATTGACCATGTAGTTGAATACAGGGAACACGGGTATAATCAACGCGTTGATGTATAATAGTATTGATAATATGGCAAATGTTCTTTTCAATTATTTGTATTTTGTGTTATTACCTAGTACAAATATATGAAAAGAATATTGTAATATAAAAGAAAAAAGAGTAATTAGTCTTTAATTATTATTTTTTATTTCTACCTAACTTATTTATATTGAAATTATTCTTAACAAACACTACCTAATAACATGAGAAAAATAAGCCAAATATTACTAATAGCAATATATCTGTTTGCCATTTCTTGTAGTGATGACACAAACACTAACCCACAATTACAAGAATCATTTAACTTTCCATTAGCAATTGGGAACGAGTGGGAATTTGACTTCTATTGGTTAGATGAATCATACCAAGCGACTGGGGACTCTTTGCACACTGATAAATCAACCGTTATAAATAAATTAACTTATAGAGGGAAAGAAGCATATCATCTTGATGAAGATATGCTATTTAATATAAGTTATTTGAGCGTTGATAAAGAGGCTATATATGGTCATGTTGAATATAGTGATCTAAGTAGTGATGGTAAAACTTACTTTCCAGATGAATGGATAAATCTATATTCATTCAATCAGAATGAATGGCAAATGTACAAGAAAAATATCTCGGTAAATGAAGGCGATTACATTGCTGAAGGTACATTTACTATGACTGGTAAAAAGATTGGGAAAAACACAACAGAGATAAATGGAAGAGTATTAGATGTTTATGAATATATGTCAATACTCGTTGCTACTGGAACTGAAACAATTGGCGATCAAACCCGTGAAATAAATCAAGTTGATACAAATTATTTTGGAATAGCTGATAGCATTGGTTTCTATTATTCTAAGAGCCATGATTATCCGACCGAAGAAGAACCTGAAAGACATGGTTGGATGAAAAGGGTCGGTAAATACACAATCAAGTAAGTTAAATTGAATGAAAATTGAAATAAGGGATAATGACAAAAACAGCACAAGAATCAGTAAAACATATAAAAAGTAATGACAACGTATTTATTCACTCGGCTGCAGCGGCTCCATCGCTATTAGTACAAGCCATGAGTGACAGACATAGCGAGCTTAGAAATGTAAGCATATATCAAATACACACTGAAGGCCCAGCTCCGTATTGTAATGAAGGCATGGAAGACTCATTTATAGTCAAAGCAATGTTTGTGGGCGCAAATACTAGAAAATCGATAAGGAATGGTAGCAACAGTTATATTCCTATTTTCCTAAGTGAAGCACCAAAGCTATTCCGCAAAGGAGTAATAAAGATTGATGTAGCATTGATAACAGTTTCACCGCCCGACAAGCACGGTTACTGCTCACTAGGTACGTCAATAGATACTTCGCTAGCTGCTATGGAGACTGCTAAATTCGTAATTGCACAGATAAATGATAAAATGCCCCGAACGCACGGTGACGGTATAATTCATATAAACGATATTGATATAAAAGTCGAAGGAAATATAGATTTATATGAAGTAGAATATGCAGAACTTTCTGAAGAGAATATGGCAATCGGCAAAAATATAGCTGAGCTAATAGAAGATGGCTCTACTCTTCAGATGGGGATAGGTGCTATACCGAATGCAGTATTGTCATTTCTCGGTAATCATAAGGACTTGGGTATTCATTCTGAAATGTTCTCCGATGGAATATTACCATTAGTCGAAAGTGGTGTAATAAATGGTAAGTACAAGAATAAACACAAGGGTTATATAGTTTCTTCATTTGTCGTAGGTAGCAGAAAGCTATACGATTTTATAGACGATAACCCCTCTGTGCACATGCTAGATTCTGATTATGTGAATAGCCCAAATGTAATCCAAAGAAACCCTAAAGTAGTAGCCATTAATAGTGCCATTGAAATTGATCTAACGGGTCAGGTATGTGCTGATTCTATTGGCTCTAAGATTTATTCCGGGGTTGGTGGGCAAATGGATTTCATACGCGGTGCCTCGCTTTCCGAAGGAGGAAAACCTATTATTGCATTAAGCTCGACAACTAGTAGAGGCGAATCTAAAATTGTTCCTTTCCTAAAGCAAGGAGCGGGAGTAGTAACTACCAGAGCACATATACACTATGTAGTAACAGAATACGGAGTGGCTAATCTTTACGGTAAGACAATTGAAGAGCGGATAACTGAACTGATAAGAATAGCTCACCCTATGCACCGAGAGGAATTGGAAAATTCTAAGAAATTACTTTTTAGTTAGACAATTGAATTTCTCAAGTGACTCACTTCATTAGCCTAAGTGTGAAAATAATTATTTCTGAGTTTAATAGTATCCAGTAGGCACAGATTCAGATATTCAAAGAAAATTATTAATAAAAACAGACTAAATTACACCTATTTTCTAACCTCTTATCATAGTTAAGAATTACCGAAAGAGGACTATTTACGTCTATTTTGAAGGGAAAAATAATGCATAATAAATTAAAGACAAAAGAGTCTTGATTATTGGAATTATGATTTTTTATTTTTAATTTAGTAGTGAATAATAATATAAATGGGATAAACTATGTTAGCCCTAGTTGTACTGATAATAATAAGTCTTTTTATAGCGATAATTTTCTTAGTCCTATTTATCAGGTCGGTAAAAAAAGACCAATTTAAGGATACTTATACACCTGCTGTAAGAATACTTTTTGATGATGTTGAAGATAAAAAATAAATAATTATAATTCATAAAGGATAGTATATATGAGTACTAATGAAAGCAAAATAGAATCCTTCTTATATGACAATGTCATAGTTAAGAAATTCGTACTTGCCACAGTTATCTGGGGTTTAGTCGGTATGCTTGTAGGTGTATTGATAGCTATACAGCTATATTGGCCAACATTTTACCAAAGTATGGGTATCAACTTAGAATACCTTACATTTGGTCGTCTTAGACCGTTACACACGAATGCTGTAATTTTTGCATTTGTAGGTAATGCAATCTTTATGGGTGTTTACTATTCACTCCCGCGGCTCTGTAAGGCGTCTATGTGGAGTACAATGCTCAGTAATATCCACTTTTGGGGTTGGCAATTTATTATAGTAGCTGCCGCCATTACTTTGCCTTTGGGTATCACTACTAGTAAAGAGTATGCTGAGTTAGAGTGGCCTATAGATATATTAATTGCAATTATATGGGTTGTTTTTGGTGTCAATATGATAATGACGCTGATGAAACGCCGTGAGAAACACATGTACGTTGCTATTTGGTTCTATTTAGGTTCTTGGGTTACTGTTACGCTACTTCACGTAGTGAATTCAATGGAAATCCCAGTTTCTTTGACTAAGAGTTATCCTGTTTTCGCTGGAGTACAAGACGCACTAGTACAGTGGTGGTACGGTCATAATGCTGTTGCATTTTTCTTAACAACACCATTTTTAGGACTGATGTATTATTTCTTGCCAAAGGCAGCAAATAGACCAGTTTACTCTTATAAACTTTCAATTATTCACTTTTGGTCACTGATCTTCCTATATATATGGGCTGGACCACACCATCTATTATTTTCATCTTTACCTGGATGGGCACAATCACTAGGTACAGTATTCTCACTTATGCTTATAGCTCCGTCTTGGGGTGGTATGCTCAATGGACTATTAACACTTCGAGGTGCTTTCGATAAAGTAAGAGAAGAGCCAGTATTGAAATTTATGGTAGTGGCAATTACTGCTTATGGTATGGCAACTTTTGAAGGTCCTATGCTTTCTATAAAAGCAGTTAATGCACTATCTCACTATACTGATTGGACTATTGCTCACGTACATATAGGAGCATTAGGTTGGAATGGATTTCTAACATTTGGTATTCTTTATTGGTTAGTACCTAAGATGTGGGATACAGAGATTTATTCTAAGAAAATGGCAAATGCGCATTTTTGGATAGGAACTATCGGTATTTTGTTATACGCTATCCCTATGTATTGGGCTGGTGTAGTACAAGGCCTAATGTGGCAACAATTCGATGCGAGTGGTGCATTGCTTTACACTAACTTCCTAGAAACTGTGACTGAGATTATTCCGATGTATATAGTTCGTTCGGTTGGAGGAACTGTATATTTAACAGGTGCTTGTTTGATGGCGTTCAATCTGTATAAAACTGCTAAAAAAGGTAGTTTTATGAAAACTGAGACAGGCAGAGGTATAGCACTAAAAGATCAAGAAGCGCACGAAGTAGCAAGAAGTGGCAAGCCAAAATGGTGGGAAAGATCACAATGGATAGAAGGTCGCCCACTTCCTTTTATAATTGCTAGTACTGTAGTCGTTGTAGCGGGTGGACTTTTTGAAGTAATACCAATGTATATGATAGAATCAAACGTACCAACAATAACTGCCGTGAAACCATATACACCACTCGAATTAGAGGGTAGAGATATATATGTTAGTGAAGGTTGCTATACTTGTCACTCACAGATGATCAGACCATTTAGATTCGAAACTGCTCGCTATGGTGAATATTCTAAATCAGGTGAATTTGTTTACGACAGACCATTCCAATGGGGTTCTAAACGTTTGGGACCAGATTTGCACCGTGTTGGTGGAAAGTATAATAATGCATGGCATTACTATCACATGATGAATCCAGATAAAATGTCACCTGGTTCTGTTATGCCACTTTATCCTCACATGGCGGAAAATGAAGTAGATACTACTTTGACAGTGAAGAAGATAAAGCTAATGACAGCTATGGGAGTTCCATACTCTAGTGGATATGAGAACTTTGTAATGAGAGATTATGACAGACAAGCATTCGAGATAGTGAATGACTTGAAAAATTCGGGAATCGAAGTAGGAGCGAATAAACAAATAGTTGCTCTAATCGCATACTTACAGAGATTGGGTACAGATATAAAAGGAAGTCCAGCTTCGACAGCTGACGAAAACAAATAAACTTGAAGGTAACAAATGTTTAAGAATATATTATCAGGTGTAGAGAATCTAGAAGTATTACCAATAGTGGTACTTTTAGTCTTCTTTACTTTCTTTACCCTTATAGTCGTGCGTACAATTACTCTTAGAAAACAAGATGTAGATGACGCTGCAAATATCCCATTAAATGATAACACAGTTATAAACGAGAGAGGAAAATAAAATGTCACAAGAAGAAGATAAACTATTAGATCATAACTACGACGGCATTCAGGAATTCGATAACCCAATGCCTACTTGGTGGGTTGGATTATTCGTATTTACGATAATCTGGGCTGTTGTGTATCTATTCTATTTTGAAATAACGGGTATGGGCGATACTCAATTAGACGAATATCATAATGAATTGGCAGCAGCAGAAAAACTATATAGTGTCGGTGACGGAGCAGAGGGAGCGGTAGTTGAAATAGCTCTACTTACCTCAGCTGATGAAATAGCAGAAGGTGAGAAAATCTTTAAGATGAATTGCTCTAGTTGCCATGGTCAAGCGGGTGAAGGTGGAGTTGGTCCCAACTTGGGAGATTCCAAATGGATACACGGTGGTGATTTCAAATCTATTGTTAATACAATTACTCACGGTGTACCTGAGAAAGGTATGATTTCTTGGGAACCTATATTGAAGACTAAGAAGATAGTTCAAGTTGCATCATATATAGATCAAAAATTTAGAAATACTAATCCCCCGAATGGTAAAGCACCAGAAGGAGATGAGTATCAGGGAGAATAAACACCTTGGATAAGAATAGTAACCCTAGTGGTGAAAACCCGAAGAAAAAAGGCAAATACGTTAGTATAGAAGACCTTTCTTTTTCTGGCACGGAAGAGAAAAAACCTGGTGGCGCTGTTATAGATGCTTCTGATTCATTCAGAGACACGCAGTCCACTATTAGCAAAGATGGTAGAGTGTGGGTTTACCCACAGAAACCACAAGGAAAAAGGTATGATAAAAGGAAATTAGTTAGTTATTTTTTACTAGCAATCTTCTTTATAACACCTTTCATAAGAATACACGGAAATCCACTTATGATGTTCAACATAGTTGAACGTAAGTTTATCATCTTTGGGTCTATATTTTGGCCACAAGATTTCATAATCTTAGCATTAGGATTTTTGACTTTGGTTATATTCATTGTCCTATTTACCTCCGCTTGGGGTCGAGTCTGGTGCGGCTGGTTTTGTCCGCAGACTATCTTCATGGAGATGGTTTTCCGCCGTATAGAGTATTGGATAGAAGGCAACGCAAATAAGCAAAGATTGCTGAATCGTATGCCTTGGAATAAAGAAAAAATACTTAAAAAAGGTGGTAAGCTAGTTATATTCTATGCTCTATCATTTCTCATTGGGAATTTGTTTCTTGCTTATATCATAGGGACAGACAAATTATTTCAGATTATAACTGACCCAGTCGGTGAACATCTCGGCGGACTTGTATCTCTACTTATTTTCTCAGGTGTTTTCTTTGCGGTTTTCGCATGGTTTCGTGAGCAAGCGTGTACTTTCGTTTGTCCGTATGGTAGATTACAATCTGTACTATTGGATAAAGAATCTATAGTTGTGGCTTATGATTATGTTAGAGGTGAGCCAAGAGAGAAATTCACTAAGAAAAGAGATGAAGAAGCTGGCGATTGTATCGACTGTAAAAAGTGCGTTTTCGTATGCCCAACAGGTATAGATATACGTAACGGTACACAGATGGAATGCGTTAACTGTACGGCATGTATGGATGCATGCGATATCGTTATGGAACAAGTAAATAAGCCGAAAGGTCTTATCCGCTATGCTTCAGAAAATAATATAAAAGAAGGCAAGAAGTTCAGATATACTGGTAGGATGAAATTCTATACAGTAATCCTCTCTGTATTAGTTGGAATTATAGTATTCTTACTTACAAACAGAAGTAATGTAGATACTCGAATACTAAGAGCCAAAGGTCAGACTTACACAGTTACACCCGATGGTCATGTATCTAATCTATTTACAATGAAGTCTATTAACAAAACTTACGAACCGATTAGTTTTACTATCAGAACTCCCGACTATAACTCAGAAATAGAGATAATAGGCGGAAAAGATTTGACAGTAGATGGAAACGAGGTTATAAATGTAACGTTTTTACTTAGAATACCTCAATCGGAACTAGAGCCAGGCAATAATAAGATAGTTATAGAGTTATTAGATGATAAAGGGAATATATACGAGACCCTTAAAACTAATTTCTCATCACCGGGTATGCAAGATCATGGCAAGTAAATTCAAATTTAATTGGGGAACTGGAATAGCTATATTCTATATCTCATTTGTAATAGCAATGCTATCTTTTGTGTTCTGGACTACTGGTAATAATAGAGATCTTGTAACCGATGATTATTACGCTGAAGAGCTAGTGTACCAAGATGTAATAGATAGTAAAGCAAGAGCTGAAGAGCTAGTGGGTAAGGTTGAAATCAATTCAGAGAAAGGCAGAATCGAGGTAAGGTTACCCGAAGGCATGACTGATAAATCAATAAAGGGTGAGTTATTTCTATATAGACAAGCTGATAAAAGAATGGACACGCGACTCCAATTCGAAGGGCAGAAGATAGACTACTCATTCCAATCGGAGAGAATAGTAATAGGTAAGTGGACAGTAAAGCTGTCATGGACTTCGGACGGAAAGGACTATTACTACGAAGATAAAATCTGGATAAAGTGATGGAAATCATAACAACTGCAATATTTGGATTTAAGAATTTAATAGTTTAAATTTAAGAATTAACTAAATTTCGAATTGGAATCAACAATGAAATATATCCTTATTACACTTATTTTACTTACTTCAAATAGCATACTTACAGCTCAAAGTTTTGAAGAATTAAAACAATCTACTCATTTTGATAGTCTTCGAGCAAATTCCATCCTATTTTTTGATTTTAATAATGACAATAAAAATGATTTATTTATTATTAGTCAAGATAAATACGGCAATTGGCTCACAAAACTTTACAAAAATTCAAATGGAACTTTAATAGAGGTTAAAGACACACCTTTTGATGAATACCCATTCGGCTCAGTTGTTGCGTCAGATATAGATAATGATGGAGATAATGATATATTTATAGCTGGAATTAAAGGTAATAAATTATTTATCAATACCAGTGGTACTTTTAAAAGATATAATGTTCATAGTATATTTGGGAGTTCGCGGGAAGTAGCAATATCCGATATAGATAATGATGGAGTTGTTGAATTTTTTGCTAATTATGAAGGTTATAGATATATAACAAATATTTATAAATATAATAACGATGAAAGTTATTCAGAAATAAAAAAACACCCAATAGATATTGGAGGGAAATTACGGTTTTCCGATATAGATAATGATGGATTCGAAGATTTACTGATTTCTGGGTATGATGAATCTGGTAAAACAAAGACAAAGTTATACAAGAACAGTGCTGGTACTTTTGAACAAGTTTTAGATGCTCCATTTGGCAATGTTGCTTACGGATCTATAGAATTTTCAGATATAGATAACGACGGATATGAAGATTTAATAGTATCAGAACCAATTGAATCAAATGAAAATGGTACAAGACTTTATAAGAACAACTCTGGAACATTTGAAGAAGTTTTAAATACACCGTTCGAAGATCTAACAGAAGTTTCTTTAGCTTTTTCAGATTTAAATAATGATGGTTATAGTGATCTGATTTTTAATGGAAAAGATAAGTCGGATTCTTATATCACAAAATTATATTTAAACGAATCTGGAACTTTTAAAACAGTTACTAGCTTAGGGTTAGATAGCATTGGTGGAGGCTCCATAGCTTTGTCTGATGTTGACGGAGATAGTTATGATGACATATTGATTTCTGGTCAAAACAAAGAAGGTAAATTAATCACAAAACTCTATAAAAATGAGCAAGGTGAATTTATAGGTCAATATGGAACACCATTTGAGGGTTTATATAGCAGTAGTATTGCATTTTCTGACGTTGATGTTAATGGATTTGTAGATATCTTAATGCTAGGTCACAGTAATACATTAAAAGGATTTACGACAAGACTATTTATGAATGAAAATGGTCGTTTTACAGAGTTTACAGATACAGTATTTTTTGACATTGAATATGGTTCAGCTGCATTATCCGATATAGATAATGATGGATACGAAGATTTAATAATTGCAGATGGAGATTCACATTCTGATGATTTGACGAAACTTTATAAAAATATAAAAGGTAAATTTATAAAGGTAGATAATCCCCCTTTTAAAGAAATTATTACCAAAGAAATAGTTTTTTCCGATATAGATAATGACGGCTATAACGACTTACTTATAACCGGTTTCGTGATCCAGGATAGTAACCGTATGAGAACTATTCTTTATAAGAATAATAAGGGGGAATTTACGAAAGTAGAAAATACCCCCTTCGTAAATTTAGTTGGGGATGCTGCTTTTTCAGATATAGATAATAATGGGTTTGAAGACTTATTAATTCTTGGTACAGATGATTTTAATGAACAAGTCGCACATCTTTATAAAAATGAAGATGGGATCTTCAACGAAGTGATGAATACACCTTTTGTTGGATTAATTCGAGCGTCTCCAACATTCATTGACATAGATAATGATGGAGATAAAGATTTATTTATAACGGGGTATAGAAGTAAAGTTGGAAGAGTGGCAAAATTATATAATAATGAAGGTGGTAATTTCACAGAAATCAATGATATCCTAGTCAAAGATGATAGTTATTACACTGTAGACTTTTTAGATATAGATGATAATGGTTTCATTGACTTATTACTTGGTGGGTATTCAAACACTTTATTATATAAAAATGATAAAGGAGTATTTACAAGAGATGAAACAGTTGAATTTGAAGGGTTAAGAGCAGAATATGGTACAGCCTCCTTCTTAGACTATAATAATGACGGTAATTTTGATGTATTCATTACTGGCGAAGATAAGGATAATAATCGAAAAGCAAAACTATATAAAAACCTAGGCCCGACCTCTTCTGTGAAGTTTATTGAAAAGGAATTTGGACGAAATTTCGAGATATATCCTAACCCCACTAAATCAGATAAGTTTGAAATAAAATTTGATACTGAATTTTTTGGTTCAATTATTATAGAAATAATTGACATCAATGGTCAAACAATAAATAACATCAATAAAACAATAGAATTAGGGCAACAAAGTGTGTCGGTAGAAACTGGGAATTTATCTAAAGGCATCTTTTTAGTAAAGCTTACAAGCAATGGAAAAGAAGAAATACATAAATTGATAAAACAATAAATCGAATGGAAATCATTTCAGGATTTGTACTAGGTATATTGGGTAGCATGCACTGCGTAGGTATGTGCGGCCCAATAGCCCTAGCTATACCACATAAAAGCACTAATAAGACATCGATAGCAATAGACAACGCATTCTATAATGGGGGGCGTGTCATCACTTATATGATACTCGGTACTATCTTGGGACTAATCGGCTCTGCTATTAGCTTTTCTGGATTGCAAGAGAAATTGAGTATAGTAATTGGTGTACTAATGCTAGTACTGACATTCGGACCCAAAATCTTCAAGATATCAGGCAAGGTGGATAGCTTCTTCTATTCTGGAGTTGGAAAACTAAAAGGGTATTTTTCTACTTTTCTTCGTAAAAAAGGAAAGCTAGCACTTTTTACTCTCGGATTACTCAACGGACTTTTACCTTGCGGATTAGTATATGTTGCATTAGCAGCATCGCTAGGAATAGCCGATTATATGAGTAGTATGGGATTCATGGCAGGGTTTGGTATTGGTACAGCCCCGGCTATGTTCGCAGTTAGCTATCTCGGTATCTTCGCTAGCGCTGGTGTTAGACAGAAGTTCACAAAGCTCATCCCCTATGGCATAGCAATAGTAGCTATACTTATGATATTGAGAGGCATGGCATTAGGCATACCATACATTTCCCCACAGCTACCAACTACCGTAGAGCAACCAGTCGAGAACTGTTGTCATTGATACAGCTTGCTAATTTTTAATCATTTTGTAGGGACATATTGCCTGTTCTAATTGGTGTCTAATTTCATATTTCCCTCTTGCCTAGTACTTCCCAAAAAAACCTTAGATATTTCTCATACCTCAAAGATTACAATCGCTCAAATTACGAATTTCTGATAAACTTATCCAAATAGTTAAATAATCTGTAATTATTATCTAATTACTTTGTTGTTTATATTGTTGAACTGTCAATTATTAAAATAAAGAATTATTATGAAGTATATATACCTACTATTATTCCTAGTTTGTCTGAATCAGCTGGATGCCAAATTCGAGATGGGGGTCAATCTAGTTAACGACGGTGCTTTTACGAATATTATAAACCACACTGTTAGGTATAGTAATGCCACTGGGTATAATAAATTTGGATGGCCGACAAGTGATTTCGACTTAGTGTTGATGGACGGCAGACCAGCTGCAGAATGGACTGGTAATATAGATGACCCCGAGGAATATAGAGTAGATTATAGTGGTACATACAAGGCATCTTTCCTCGGTTTGGCTGAGGTGACGGCTTCTGGTACTAACGTGACCTTGGAGAATCTAAGTTACGATAATCTGACTAATACTACTTACTTTGAACTAATAATTGGGGGGCATGGTGAACCCAATCATGGTTTGGTTTTCTTGAGTTTCAAAGACACAAGGATAAGCCCAAAAGCTATGAACAACTCTGGTGTATCTATGCTGAAAGTAATGAGACCGGGTTACGAACTGGATACTAAAAAAACATTCACTGATAAGTACATAGCTCTTTGTAAAGCCGCTGATTTTGCTTGTTATCGATTTTATAATGTACAGAATATATGGGAAGGTGAACCAGTTTATCCTGCTAAAACGACGTGGGACAACAGAAAAACTCCACTCGATGTTGCTCAAGAGAATATGCAAGGACTCAATAATAAAAGAGATGGCTGGTGCTGGGAATACATAGTCGAATTGTCGAACATTCTCGATAAAGATATTTGGATTAATATTCACATGTCATGTGACTCGACTTATGTTACTGAATTGGCTAAGTTTTTACAATCAAATCTGAACTCGAATATCAATATTTATGTAGAGAATAGCAATGAAGTATGGAGTCCAACTCAGCTGACACATGGCCCCTATAACAAAGCGGAGGCGGACAATTACGGTATAACTTTTGACCAGAATTATGCCCGAAGAACTGTTGAGTTATCCAACTGGTTTGGGTCTGTATTTGGTAGTGCTGCTATCAACAATAGAATCAGAGTTATATTGGCGGGGCAACACGCATATAATGGACGAAGTGACATACAGTTGAATTATATAAATGACAATTTCGGTGAGCCGAGGGACTATATTTATGCTACTAGTACTGCTTTGTATTTTCAAACTGATTCTCCCAATTCAGACAATTTGAAGACGATAAATGATGGTATGATTACTGATATTAGCAAGCAATTAAACGATTCACAATTAGGAACTTATAGGCTGAACCACATTAATAAAGCAAAGAATTGGGGTTTAGTTGGTGGATGTACTTCTTATGAGGGCGGACCACATGTACCATCTGGTGGTGGACTCACTAATCTGGGCAATCTGATAAACTCACATAGAACGAAAGAAATGGGTAATGTAATAAAGTACAATTACCAAGAAGGTTGGGAGAATATAGGCGGTGGTTTGGCTATGCACTTTACCTTAGCATCATCGTATAACCGCTATGGCTGTTGGGGTTTGACAGACGATTACACTAATCCAGATAGAAATTATAAGATGAAAGCAATCCGTGATATTATTTCTACAAAGACCGGTATTGAGAGTCAACCCATTGAAGATGTAATAAATCTATCACCAAACCCAACTGAAGGTGTTCTACAATTAGTGCTAGAAAAGCAGTTAGATGAAATCTCAGTCGTTGATATAAATGGTACAACTTTATTCCAAATAGACACAAAAGTTGGTAGTAGAAGGATTGATATGAGCGCTTTCCCTAGTGGTGTTTATTTCTTGAAATATAAAGACAGTGGAGTATGGGGTAGTACAAAGATTCAGCTGAGTAAATAGTATAGTGAGAGTGTCAGAAGAGTCTAGGAAGTGAGTAATGTTTAGCCTGGATTCTCTAGCAACTGCGTAGCTTCTGTATGACGTGATTATTAAATTCTTTACCCCAATAAAAAAGCCAACTTTTACAAGTCGGCTCATCTATATTCCGTTCGGCTAAGTTTATTTACTTAACTTTATCTACTATAGCTTTGAACACTTCAGGTTTGTTCATAGCGAAGTCAGCAAGTACTTTTCTGTTAATATCGATATTGCCTTTTTTCAAGCTGTGCATCAATTTAGAATAAGTAGTGTCGTTCAATCTTGCTGCTGCGTTTATTCTAGTTATCCAAAGTCTTCTGTAAGTTCTTTTCTTTAACTTACGACCCGAATAAGCGTGTGATAAACCTTTCTCAACGTGGTTTTTAGCTATAGTCCAAACATTTTTTCTCGATCCCCAATAACCTTTTGCAAGTTTGAAAATCTTTTTCTTTCTCTGTTTGGCAGCTACTTTATTTCTGGCTCTAGCCATGATTATACCTCAAAAAATAATAGGTGTTTATAAGGTTGCTTAGGGAGAGCTACTCGCCCCGTTTGCAATTAATTAAATTTTCTCTTAGACAAGAGCGAATTAAGCGTTTGGTAACATTCTTCTAACAGATTTTTTATCTACTGCCGAAACTAATGTCGCTTTACGCAAATTTCTCTTTCTCTTAGAAGTCTTTTTAGTCAAAATGTGACTTTTGTAAGCCTTCTCTCTTTTGAATTCTCCAGAAGCTGTCTTTTTGAATCTTTTCTTAGCTGAAGAATTTGATTTCATCTTTGGCATTGTGTTGCTCTATTGTATTTTAATTACAAAAAAAAGTCCCAACATTTTGAATATTGGAACTCCAAATTTAGCAAATTTGTTAGTAACTTACAAATTATTTTTTCTGAGGTTTTATCGGAGATAGTAATACCATCATGTTCCGACCTTCCATTTTTATATCTACATCTATTTTGGATACGTCTTCTAGTTCTTTGACGAATCTTTCTAATAGGTCTCTACCATATTCTTTGTGTGTTATTTCACGTCCACGGAACATAACCGAGGCTTTTACTTTATTACCAGCTTCCAAAAATCCACGAGCATGTTTCGTTTTGAAATCAAAATCGTGCTTTTCTGTACCGGGTTTGAACCTTAGTTCTTTCAGTTGTTGTTGCTGTTGGTTCTTACGCTGCATTTTATCTTTCTTCGCTAGCTCGTATTGATATTTACCAAAATCAATAATCTTACAAACGGGAGGGTTAGCATTCGGTGAAATTTCCACCAAATCTAAACCAAACTCCTCCGCTTTGCGCAGTGCAGCCAATTTGCTAAGTACACCCAGCATCTCGCCAGTTGGCGAAATTACCCTAAATTCCTTGCCTCGCAGCTCTTCATTGATGCGTGTCTTATTCTTCGAACTTGGCATATTACGGTTGCCAAAATTAGTTTTACCCAAAGATATCCTAAATGATTTGTTATTATTAACGCTAAGTTATTGTAAAATTACAAAATTGTACTCAACTAATAAGCAATTTAACTATAATTAGTTAAAATTATTACTAATTTTGCAATCTATTAATAATCACGTATATAAACTAAAAAAATTAGAGTAATGGCAAAAAAAAATGACCAACAGCTAAGAAGGGAAGAAGAATTAGCTCATTTGGAGCAAATGGGCATAGATCCGTACCCCTATTCTTTCGATAAAACTCACTCTTCTGTACAGATTACTGAGAATTTTGATGAAGAGAAACCAGAGCAATTCGAGAAAGTTGCAATCGCTGGTCGTATCATGAGTATCCGCCGTATGGGTAAGGCATCATTCCTAAATATAATGGATCAGGAAGGTAGAATACAGGTCTATGTGAAAAAAGATGATATTCCTGAGTTTTACGAAGCTCTAAACCTACTAGACATCGGTGATTTCATCGGTATCAAAGGACACGTATTCAAAACAAAAACGAAAGAAACTACAGTTTACGGTAAGGAAGCTACTTTACTTGCTAAATCGCTTTCGCCTTTGCCTATAGCTAAAGAGGAAATAGACGAAGACGGAAACAAGACTGTCCACGATGCTTTTGCTGATAAAGAAATGAGATACAGAAAACGCTACATCGACTTAGTAGTAAATAGCGATGTACGCCCAGTATTTATAAAACGCTCTAAGATTATATCTGCTATGCGTCGCTTTTTCGATGATAAAGGCTGGTTAGAAGTTGAAACTCCTATATTGCAACCACTATATGGTGGTGCTGCGGCTCGTCCTTTCATCACACATCACAATACGCTAGATGTAGATTTGTATATGCGTATAGCTCTAGAGCTGTACCTAAAGCGTTTGCTAGTAGGTGGGTTCGAAGGTGTGTATGAGATTAGCAAGAACTTCCGTAACGAAGGAATGGACAGAAGTCACAATCCCGAGTTTACTATGATGGAAATCTACATAGCTTACAAAGACTACAATTGGATGATGGATATGACCGAAGAGCTTATCAAGCACATAGCTAATGAAGTTAATGGTAAAATGGAAATCCAATTCGATGATCTAACAATTGATTTATCTAACAAATTCCCTCGTTTACCTTTCTTTGGGTTGATAGAGCAACATGCAGGCAAGAACCTAAAAGGGCTAAACCTAGACGAACTAAAAGCCGCTGCGAAAGAACTAAATGTAGCAATTGAGCCGGGTGCATCTTCATCTAAAGTATTAGATGAGATTTTTGGTGAGTTCGTAGAACCAAAATTAATACAACCGACTTTCGTAATCGACTATCCATTAGAGATGAGTCCACTTGCGAAAAAGCATAGAACAGAAGAAGGTTTAGTAGAGCGTTTCGAGCTCTTCATAAACGGTTCGGAAATGGCTAATGCATTCAGTGAGCTAAACGACCCTCGTGACCAAAGAGCTAGATTCGAAGAGCAAGCCAAAGCGAAAGCCGGCGGAGACGACGAAGCTATGATACTCGACGAAGATTTCTTGCAATCGCTAGAAGTAGGTATGCCCCCAGCCGCAGGTTTGGGGATAGGCATAGACAGATTGGTTATGCTACTAACAGAACAAAAATCTATTCGTGATGTGTTGTTCTTCCCTCAGATGAAACCAGAGAAATCAGTATAATCATTCTGAATATACAACAAATTTATTATTACAAGACGTATTGCAAAATACGTCTTTTTTATTTTTGTTAATATAATTGGAATACAGTTCAGTGTAAAAAAATGCCTCTTCGAAAATAGGCATTGTAATAATTAATGTGTGAGTAGTACTCGGAGACAATTTCATTATCTATTTATAATCAATTTTTGGGTACTTGTAGTTTTACCAAAATTGAATTCGAGTAAATAGCTACCGCTTATCATATTCTTTGTATCTAGGTTTACAGTTCCATTCCATTGATTGTTCGACTCTATACTATAGTTCAAATTCTCCACTCTTTTACCAGTTGATATATTTATTACACTAAACTCTAGTGCATTTATATCAGCCATATTACCGGTATAAAACTGTATTCTTGTGCTATTTGTAGTTGGGTTAGGATAAGGCGACATAGTCCAAATTGGGGGCGGTTTTAGCTCTTCTTCAACTTTAGTTGGTATTCTATCTTCTTCTATGGGCTTCCAAAAGTGCCCAGTTTGACTATAGAAGTACATTGAATTATCATTAATTGCATGCTGAACTAAAAGCAATGGTAAATCTATTAATTCACTTATTAATTCATACTCAAAACCATTTTCTATAGAGATTTTACTATAATAGTATTTAATTTCACGTGTTTCATAGTCACCAATACCTATTGTTACAAGCTTATCATCACCCAAATTATAATCATATAAGTAAAAATATATTGGTGTTTCTTCCAGTACAATTACTGGATTTTTCTCAAAATCGGTAATCTTATATACTCTTGTATAATTGTCTAAGCTTGGTTTTAATAATCGCGTAGCGAATAAATATATATCTTTATCATCCACTACAAATACCTTAATTATTTCACTCACAAAGGAATTTTCGGGGTCTTCATTTTGATATTTTAATGAATATACTATCTTTGGATTAGCTAGATTTTCATCCGTCAAATAGAAATCAAAATTTCCAACTGAATCAACTTTTGTGGTAAGTAATAACTTTCCTTGAAAATCCTTAATATCAACTATATTTACATCTTGAATCATAAATAAAGTATCAATATCACCATTATCGTTTTTCTTAAAAAATACGGTGAAATAATCCCAAAGATCATAGTTATGATAATATATTTCAAAATCACCATAATCTCTTATAAAAGTTGTACTACTTAATTCTTCGAAGCTAAGATTATATTTTGTAAAAGAGGAACCACCGTTCGTACTAATAGCCCTATTCATTGCACTATTAGTAAGAGTAACGAGAATAGAATCAGGAGTAATATACCTCACATTCTTAATTCTACCTTTTCTTATAGTACTTTCATCTATAGTATCGACAGTGAAATGTTCACCTTGCGAAAATGAATTTCCTCCATTGTTAGTTTTTAGAAAATTTCCATCGAAAGTCATAAATCGCCAAATATCTTTATCGTAGAAATAAAGCCAGTTTAGAGCATCAACACTAGGAATCATAAATGAATTTACAGTATTCCAATTTATATCTCCTTTTTTCTTTTGGAATATAGTCTTGCCTACACTTGTAGCTATTATATTACCTGCATTATCTATATTAGCAAAAGTAACTCGATTAGACAATTTGTATAATCGTGGGTCAGTGAGTGATTCTGTTTTTTCAATTAATTGATTTGACTTATTGAAGTACAGTACATTTGATTCGTTAGTAAATTGGTTGTAAACAAAGCAAAGCAAATAACTTTCTGTTTCTATAACTTCACTAATTCCAGATATTCCAATGGAATACTCATCCCATTCCATATTCTCATTTAATATTGCAATATCTTGGTTTGAAATAAAATAAAGTTTGTTTTTCCTTGCTCTTATATTTACAGTTGGTTTACCAAAATTGAATTTTGGATTATTGAATTGAATCCATCCATTACCATCATTAGTCAATAGCTCTTTGAAATTTCTATTAACTATTATTTTATTGTCCTTTGAGTAAATAGTTTTCAAAGTATCATAAGCAACAAATTTTGATTGCCAAGTCTTACCCAAATCATTTGAGTACATTATGGAATCAGTAAATTGAGAAATATAGAAGCTATTTCCATCTATATAAAAATCTGAAAAAGACTGATCTGAAATCTTATTAATCTCCCACTTGCTACCATTATCTGTGGATACTATAAATTCACCATTTCTAGTTATTCCGTAAAGATTTCTTTCTAATTTTTGTACACTTAGTATTTGATTATGTGTTCCTGAAAACTTCTGATCCCAAGTAGTACCAGCATCAGTTGTTCGTAAAACCCCACCAAAATTTCCATATAATAAAAAATGGTCATCTTCTAAACTCATAACATCTAACACATTATTGAATATATTATAATGGGTTAGCTTCTCATATTGAGCATTTGCTAAAAGCGGAAGCAAAAAGAAAAAAGTAATCTTTAGAAATAATTTCATATTATTCAATAGTTATTAGATATAAATTTCAATATAAAAGTTTTCAAAGATATAACCCACAAAAAAATGCCTCGAGCTCTACCGACTACGGGGTTCGTCCCCGATTGTCCGATTGCCTTTCCACCAGTTCCAGTGCATACAGGGTCACCAGCGTATAGGTCGTCAGCTGTTTCCACTATTGCTATTCCTTGTGCAATTATCGATGCGGTGTCGCCATTGTTCCAAGCTATCTCTGTAGCACCCAATGCGGCTTCGGCGGCAGAGCATAGATTACCAGTGTAATCCACAAATCTATTGGCTGGTAGGTCTTCCCCTGCCTTGATTGTAACAGTTAGTAGGGGGTCGTATGTTAGATTATTGATTGGCATTTCTTTCTCCTTATTAGTTGTGATTAGTATTTGAAATTAGAAAAGCGGCATCTTGTGCAGTTACATTCACCGAGTAGTTGTCCGTATATCTCAGCACTTTTATCTTACCGCCATTCTCATTGTAAGTGTCCACTTCGGGCATTCCTTGTCTTCGGAAAGTATAGCCATAACTAGGGTTGAACTCTGATCGGCTTCCTTTTACGCTCTTGTCCACGTAAGCCAAGACTATATTGTCTTGCCATATATCCGTGAAGCTCGCTCCATTATCAGTGTAAACAGATAGTCCAACTTCTATATTCGGCACATCTGTGAGCTCTTTTAGTATTTCTTTCGTTGCTTTGCCGAGTGAAGAATACTTGATTTTGTCCAGTATTTTGGGGTGGCTCATTAGCACTCTGAATACCGACTCACCTAGCACCATAGTATTAGGGAATTTCCCAATCTTACCTCTTACTGCTTCTAACCCATCTTTGATTACTTCTATCGGGTCGGTGGTGTTTGTATAGTCATCGAAGGCATCTCCACTTGTGATTACTGTCTTCATTCCCGAAGCGTAAAGGGCCGAATCTTGAGCCAAATCTGCAGCAGATTTCTCGCGAGTCAGGGCTATACTATCAGCCAAAGTTTTGGTGATTTGACTCATATACATTTCAAGATTATTCGCTTCCTCTTGCTCCAGATGGTCGAGTGCCATCTCCAAATCTCGCTCTTGTGTTTCGAAATCTATAAGCGATATTTCTGTTGGCGGTATTCTATTACTATCAGCTCGTATAGCTCTATCTACAGCTCTTAGGTAGAATGCTTCTTTACCGAAAACTGGTATTTTCATCTTGCTTTTGCTAACGCTAACTATTGGGAATAGCGCTTCGGATATGAGCGATGAGTTGCTATATCCTTGAGCTATTGTACTCAATATGGGGTCAACCATACGGAGTTCGTCTATTCTTTTGGACATTGTTTTTTCTCCTAATTATTATTGGTCTAATGCAAGCAAAAGTGCTTGTTCATAAGGTATGTTGGGGTTATTTCTGCTAATACTATTCGCTTTGTTATGAAGTGCCAGACGTTCCGGTGCGGTGTTCTTTCCTTCGAATTGACCGTCATACTCAGGTATATCGTTCTGTGCAAATTCAGTTAGTAAGTGATTAGTAGTAGCTATACTTCCAGCGAATTCTTTTATCAAATCTGTAAGTGATTCACCTTCGTTGTATTCTCTCGATTGTGCTGCTTTCTGGAGGATAATTTTGAGTGTTTTTGCTTGGTGTGAACTTATCTTGCTATCATCTATTAGTCCATCTATAAACTCATTGTACTCGGCATCTTTCTTCTCATTTTCTAACGAGTTCAGCTTCTCTTTTAGCTGTCTGTTTTCTTGTTGTGCTAGCTCAAGTTCGGTTAGTTTTGGCGTTGAGTCATTGGCAAACTCTATGTATTCGCCCTTATCTGCGAAAGCTACTGGCTCTAGCCCTTTGATTGCTGGTGCCATAGCCCCGAGGAAGCCAATATGACGTAGCAAATTCCCTGGATAAAGTGCTATCGAGACTTTCTTGAATCGCCCTGCTTTAACTTCTTCGGCGAATTCGGGTACTATGTCTTTGACCTTCGCTAATAGTTTTTCGCCGTTGACTTTTAGTCGCTCTACCCAACCGTAAGCTGGGTCGTCTGTCTTGGGGTGACCTTTGACTATTGGTGCAATATTACTATTGTCCGTAACTACAGATTCGTTGTATTTAGTAGCTATTCGAGATATATCATCGGCCGTGTACTCGACACTATTGCCATTCGCATCAGTGTGCTTTCCTGTTTTGAATACTTCTATCCACATTCGCATTACCTTTTTATTATGTTATGAAAATAATTACTTTGCGAAAGTACAGGGGCTAGATTGATTAGACATAGAAAGGAATTTATAATATTTAGGGAATGATTTGGAAAAGAATAGAGTAAGCTACATAGTACGATATAGTATAAAACCCCAAAAGGGGCTAATTACTATAATTTAATAATATAGCTACAGATATTATACCTCTACGAGGTATAAAAAACCCCCACGCCGAGAGGGGCGTGGGGGTTGAAGTTATTTAAGTATGATGATAGTCTAGTGCAAGAAAAGTAGCTCTCTGTACTTAGGTAATGGCCAATCGCGGTCATCAACTATTAACTCTAGGGCATCTGCTTCTGTTCTTATTAGATCGAATAGTGGCTTAACTACATTAGCGTAGGCTACACCTCTTGCTCTCAGATTATGCTCTGCATCAGCAGCTAATCGTACTCTACGCAATTCATTCAAGTATTGGTGTAAGTTCTTCAATCTACGTGAGATTTCTCTGATAGGCTCTTTCTGAACTTCCGACTCTTCAGATAAACCAATATTCACTAATCCACGAACGTTATTAATCAATTTATTCTGATGGATTACGCATGCTGGAATTATATGCGCTTTCGATATTTCTTCTACTAATCTAGCTTCTATATCTATTTTAGCACAGTACTCTTCCATAGCTACATTGTATCTAGCTTGTAGTTCGTTCTTATTGAAAACACGGTTTCTTTCGAATAGCTCTATTGTTGCTTGTGATAGATACTCATCATAGGCTTCAGGAGTTGATTTGATATTCGGTAATCCACGTTTCTCTGCATCTACTACCCAATCTGGCGAATAATTATTACCGTTGAAAATCACGTCGTTTGATTCTTTTAGCACTTGGCGTAATACATTTTTGATAGCTTGCTCTAGGTCAGAAGTGCTCTTTCTTTCATCTTCTACTCTGGTTCTGAAGTTGACCAATTGGTCTGCTACTATCGTATTAAGAACAGTCATAGGGTTAGAAACGTTAACGCTACTACCTACTGCTCGGAACTCGAATCTATTATCAGTGAAGGGGAATGGTGAAGTTCTGTTTCTGTCAGTATCATCTCTACGTATATTTGCTATTTTCTTTAAGTTAAGGTCTAACATCCCCATGTTAGTGTCATCTAATTTCTCGTCATTCATAAAACACTTTAGAACGTTAGAAAGATGGTCACCAGTGAAAACAGATATAATAGCCGGAGGAGCTTCGTTAGCACCCAATCTGTAATCATTACCAGCGTTCGATATACTAGCTCTTAGTAATCCAGCGTGGTTATTTATAGCTGCAATTACGTTGATGAAGAAAGTCAAAAAGCTAAGATTCTCTAGTGGTTTAGACCCAGGATCAAGTAGGTTCTTACCTGCTGTTGTAGCAAGTGACCAGTTATTATGTTTACCCGAACCATTTATACCAGCGAATGGTTTTTCGTGGATTATAGCACGCAAGTTGTGTCTTTTAGCTACCAAATCAATGATTGACATTAGCAATTGATTATGGTCTGCCGCTATATTGGCAGTCTCGAAGTTCGGTGCACATTCGAATTGATTCGGTGCTACTTCGTTATGTCTAGTCGTAATTGGTATCCCCAATGTAAGACAGTCATTCTCGAAATCGTGCATAAAGTCCACTACACGTTCAGGAATCTGAGCAAAATAGTGATCATCTAGCTGCTGCCCACGAGCCGAAGCGTTACCAAAGAGCGTTCTACCACAAAGTAATAAATCAGGACGAGCATTGTAAAGTGCCTCATCTACCACGAAGTATTCTTGCTCCCAACCAAGATTTGGAACGATTCTCTTTACTTCAGGGTCAAAATATTTTTCTACTTCTAGGGCTGCTTGCTCTACAGCGTGAATTGATTTTAGTAGTGGAGTCTTTAGGTCGAGCGAGTCACCTTCGTATGAGATGAAGATAGCTGGAATACAGAGAGTTTTACCGTGTTTTGCTTCCATGATGAAAGCAGGTGAACTCGGATCCCATACTGTGTATCCTCTAGCTCTGTGCGTTTCGCGAAGTCCACCAGAAGGGAAACTCGAGCCGTCAGTTTCTTGTTTTATCAGCTCTTTACCGCTGAAGGCCTCTATTGGATTACCGTGTCTATCTAGTTTGAAAAATGAATCGTGTTTTTCAGCAGTTCTACCAGTAAGCGGTTGGAACCAATGAGTGTAGTGAGTAGCTCCTTGGTCTATCGCCCAATTACGCATACCTACTGCAACGAAATCTGCAGTTTTAACGGCAATCTTTTGTCCACTTTCTATGGCATCTCTAAGCCCTTCGTAGGCTTCTTTCATCAGATATTTTTTGATTGATTCGTCGTTGAAAACTAGGCGAGAGTAGTACTCGGAAATTGGTTTGTCTTTTACATTTCCACTAAATCGCTTGTCTTGCTTATTGGGGTTGATATTCAGCAGACTTTCGCTTCTTATTGACATCAGTTTGTACCTTTTTGGTAATTATAATTTATATTATTTACAAAAATACTATATAACTATATTAATCAAAACAATTTGATTACACAATTAACACTATAGGTTTTACACATTGTGTGGATAAGTACGGTTGTTCTTATTATGTAATAAGTAATCGATAATGGAAATGGGTAACAAATATTAAATGTTAACTTGATTTTTGGGGATATAATAAAAGAGCAATTATTTCTAATTGCTCTAACTCATAAGTAAAAAATTAAGTTGGGGCTTTCTTACTTATGATTGAATGAATTTAGCATCCATACTGTTTTTTCTTGGAACGCAATTAATTGAGTCATCAGATCAATTGTACTCTCGTCACCAGCCTCGTCAGCGCTTTTCAGAGTGTCCCTTTCTTTTTCGATTAGTGTAGTGAGATTATCTACAGTTTTGCTTACTGTCTCATTACTTGTAGTTACATTCTTGTGCTCTTTTATAGTCGATTGCTTTATATAATCACTGTAAGTATGTAAAGGAACTGCTTCTAGTGTAACTATTCGCTCTGCAATTTCGTCTATTGAAAGTTGAGCTGCATTATATAGCTCTTCGAACTTGATGTGAAGAGTAAAAAAGTCGTTACCTTTTAGGTTCCAATGAAACCCTCTTAAGTTTTGGTAGTATAATTGATAATTTGCGAGTAAATCATTCAATTTTTCCGTTAGCACTTTTACTTGTTTTTTATCTAAACCGATTGAGTTTTTCATTTTATCTCTTAATTTTATTAGTTTAAGGTTTTAATCCTATCTCTTATGACGTTCAGAAGTGTCTATTATTTCGTGGCTTAATTAAAATTTTATCAAATCGAAGTTTATAGGTAACTTGAAAGTTTTGAATGCGTAATATTGAAATTGTTTTTATATTTTTCTACGGTAAAGCTTATTTTATTTCTGCTACTCTTTTTTTATTAATATATTTAAATTAAACCCCGATAGTGGTACATTATTTGTAGTAAAATAATACCCCTATATAGCGGCAGTATGACAAATAAGATTTTCAAACATATACTATTAGTAATTATGCTTTTCGTTCTTTTGGGACCGAAAACAAAGAGTAGCACACCCAACTTAACTGTTGGTCAGCATGCTCTGCATAGTTCAAACCCCCTGTCCATCTTCTCTGCGTTGATGCCTCTCAGCTTGTACATGTTCTATTTTCAACCCGATTATGAAAGTCTTGAGATAAACGAAGGTATTTTCAAAAATGATACTTTGGCTTCTTACAAGAGCCCATTCTTCGATTACAATGGTTATTACAGACAAAAATACGGTCAGAATAACTTCGGAGTGGACGATACTCTAAGTGGTTATAGTTACAATAGTGAGATAGATTCTGCTAGTAATACAGTCAAGGCAAGCGAAAGAGTGGACGATATAGAGCTTAGCTCAGGGATTGATATGTCCATAGACGATTATTTGAATTATCGTAAGAGAGTAATTACTGAGCAAGTTTGGGATTCCCTACTAACTAGATATGATATCAAAAAGGCAATGTCAAGCCGTGATTTGGCTAGATTGATGGCCGATGCTACGGGTATTTCTATTCCTATTCCTCCAAACCCGCTTATGGGTATATTCGGTAAACCACAAATCAATATCAATGTGAATGGTGAAGTAAACCTTAGATTAGGTTGGAGATGGGATTCGCAAAACCTAGGTACTGTATCAGCATTTGGTCAGACTCAATCTACTCCTATTTTTTCGCAAGATATCAGAGTTAACGTAAGTGGTGGTATCGGTGATAAATTAAAGCTAAGTACAGATTGGAATACAAGCCGTAATAATTTCGGTAATGATAATCAGTTCAAAGTCGGATATGAAGGCTACGAAGATGATATAGTAAAGTTGGTGGAATTTGGTAATGTTAATTTGCCGCTCAACTCACAGCTAATAAATGGTGGTCAGACTCTATTTGGTATTCGCTCCGATTATCAATTTGGTCCATTGTATTTGAAGACTATTTTTGCACAGAGAAGAGGCGAAAAGAAATTCGTAGATGTGAAGGGTGGCTCTAATAAGACCCCATTTCAAGTACGTCCACCGGATTTTACGCGTAATCACTTTTTCTTAGATAATGATTACAAGACTGTTTATAAAGATTATTGGTCTTCACCTAAACCCGTAATACCGCAATCTGCGAATTATGGTAGGGTAAAAGATATAGAAGTTTGGGAATCAACTAATACTGTTACAAGCCCACAAGTTTCTGAAGTAATAGCCTATGCTACTTTGAAACCAGAGCCAAACCCTTTGAATTTCATAAAGGATCTGACGCTCAACAATCCAAATGTGGCTATACAAACGGGTATAGTGGAGCGTGGTCGTTTCCAAAAATTAGATACAAATCAATTTGAGATAGACAGAAACTTAGGTACGTTAACTATAAGAAACCTAAGAGAAGACAGAAAGTACGCTGTAGCATATATAACTGAGGGTATAACTCCATCACCAGATGATGACCTTTATCATGGTGCTTTCAGGAATTCAGTAGACACTAAAGATACATTGATACTTAAATTAGTTTCAGTTCCGAATATGCAACCTGGGTTCAATGTCTTATGGTCACGCCAGATGAAGAATATCTATTCTATTGGTTCGACAAACGTAAATTTGAATGAGACTACTATCAATCTATGGTATATAAACCAAGACAATGATTCATCTGATGTATTACCTAATGCTCCTGACAAGCTAGTTACTATATTGGGAGTAGATAGAACTAATACTTCGGGTCTGGCTCAACCAGATGGTGAATTTGACAAAGCTGCTGGTTCTCCATTTTTTAATCAGAGAACTGGTGAGATTACATTCCCTTCTGTAGAGCCATTCAGAGATGGATTAATAGATTATTTCGATAAACAAGGCTCACCTGCTTTGGCTGATCAATACATATTCTCGGATATATATGATACAGTACGAGTAGTAGCCGAACGTAACACAGCAAGAAACAGATTTATAATAGCCGGTGAGGTCTCTGGTAGTGCCTCTGGTAAAATATCTCTTGGAGCATTCAACTTAGCTCCGGGGAGTGTAAGGGTATTTTTAGATGGTCGTCAGTTAAGAGAGTTCCAAGACTATGTAGTGGATTATTTCTCTGGTACATTGACTATGCGTAATCCTTCTGCTTCGGCTCCGGGAGCTAACCTGAAAGTGGAATATGAGCAACAAGACGTGTTCCAGATAGCAACAAAGACGCTAGCCGGTATCCGAGGGGATTATCTCTTATTCGATGGTAGAAGGGCAACAGCGACACTCGGTTTCACGTTCATGCACTATAATCTAGCTGCTATCAATGATCGTGTTCAGCTCGGTAATGAACCAATAGCAAATTCAATATTTGGATTAGATGGTAAGTTAGAGTGGGATACTCCTTGGTTGACTAAGGCATTGGACTTTTTACCATTCTATGAGACAAAAGCTGCATCAAATATATCTCTTGGTGGCGAGATGGCGATTATATTCCCAACTCCTAACAAGAAAGTATCTACTGCAGCATCTGATAATGGTGAAGCGGCTGTTGACTTGGACAATTTCGAGGGTGGTGAACGTTCTATTAGTTTGGGGCTGAATCCCTCACAATGGCAGTTCTCATCAGCTCCTTTGGATAGCTCTATAGCTCAGACAGGCCCTGATAGAAATCTTTATCGTGGTAGATTATCTTGGTTCAAGTACTTTATCCCTCGTATTCCTGTGAGAGAAGTTTACCCTGACCAACAAACAACAGTAGGTAATAATAACTTAAGTCCATTGGAATTATTCTATAATCCTGATTTCCGTGGTATTTATAATAGAAACCCTGAATATTTAGATTCGCTTAATCCTGAATACAACCCAGCTGATAAATTTTTAGAAAAAAATAGTAATAAGAGTAGAGTTTGGGGTGGTATGCAAAGGTTACTTTCCTCTTTCAATACGAATTTTGACACTGAGAATATCGAGTATCTAGAGATAATGCTTCGTATAGATAACCGTGGTGATAACTCAACAGAGATGTATATTGATCTTGGTCAAATAAGTGAAGATATAATAGCGAATAACTCGCTGAATACAGAAGATGGAATAACGGAAGGTAATCCACTTCCGAATAACCGTATAGACGACGGCGAAGATGTGGGTATAGATGCTATAAATGATGCTCAAGAAAAGGAAGAATATCCATTCCCACTAAACCAAGAGGCTGACCCAGCAAGAGATAATTATAACTTCAATTTCGGGCAGAATAATGAAGATCAAACTGCTGACGATTTCTTGAATTATAATAATTTTGAGGGTAATTCAACTCAATCAGAATTAGGTCAATTCCCAGATAAGGAAATTCTAAACGATAATAATGGTCAGACAATAACTCTAGATAATAGCTATTTTAGATATAAAATAGATGTTACAAATTTAGATCCAAATACTAATCCACAGATAGTCGGTGGTAATCAAGCAGCTGGATGGTACCAGTTCCGTTTACCTATCAGAAGACCATCTAGCAGAGTTGGTAATCCACTATTTTCTAATGTGCAGTATATCAGAGTTTCTTTCAAAGGAGGCCCGGCTTATATTCAAATAGCAGATTGGAAATTAGTTGGTTCGCAATGGCAACGTATTAGTAATTTTCTCGATGTTCCTGCTAATGACTCTGTTATGTCATTGGCCTTTGTAAATAGATTCGAAAACAAAGGTGCACCTGATTTCTATACTATGCCTCCAGGCGTTAGACCACCTAAACAATTAAATAGCCCAAACAACGAAGATTTGGAGCTTAACGAACAATCGTTAGCACTAAGAGTAGATAATCTAAACTATGGTGAAGAGAGAATGGCTACTCGTGTGTTTAGATCACAAGATTTATTCTACTACAAAAAATTGAAATTCTTCTTCCACGGTGATGGTTCTATGCCAGGGCAAATAGTACCGGGTATAACTCCAAAAGGATATGCATTCTTACGATTCGGTACTGATTCGGCTAACTATTACGAATACAGAAAGCCACTACAAAGGGGCTGGACTGATGTACAGATAAACTTAGAAGACCTAACTGCAATAAAGCAAATAAGAGATTCATTATTCAAACGAGAAAGACAGGAATTCCCAGTACCTGGTGACCCAATTGCTGTTTTTGCAATCAAAGGTAATCCAGTAATAACCAGGGTTTCTTTTATCGGTCTTGGTATTGCCAACCCCGAAGAGAGATACCCAAATGAATTGACTACTACTGTCTGGTTTGATGAACTTAGGTTGACTTCTCCGGAAGAAAGCAGTGATATAGCTGCTATAGCCAGTGCGTCGATCAAATTAGCCGATTTGGGGACTATAGATGCATCATTCAAAACTCAAGAACCAAACTTCCACAGATTAGAAGAGCGTTTCGGTAATCGTATGCAAACGAGTGAATTCACTGTATCTATGCAAGGGCAACTGAACAAATTCATGCCAAAGAGTTTTAGTGGGATGAATTTGCCTATCAACTATAGTCACTCCGAGAGAGTAGAAACGCCTGAATTCCAAGCGAACAACGACGTAAATCTTGATGTTGCTGCTAGTATAGCTAAGGAGAGAGCTATTGACAATGGGTCAACTGAGCAAGAAGCGCAAGATATAGCTGACAATATAATCAAACGATCACAGACATTAGTTGTTCGAGATAACTGGGGAATGAATGGTGTCAAACTAGGTTTACCTGTTAGTCACTGGTCCGTCAATGAGACTATTAATAAATTAGTATTTGGGTATAACTATGCACAAGAATACCAAAGGTCTCCTGTCTATGAACAAAGGTTCAATTGGCAATGGAGGGCGGATGTTAGATACGCAAATAGAATCCCAGAATTACTTACAGTATCTCCACTTACCTGGATAGATAGTGTACCTTTATTAGATACATATAGCAAAGCTAAGTTCAATTTCCTTCCAAATTCAATTGGATTCGGATTGGATATGAACAGACAAAGGAGAACTGAGCAATCCAGATATCTGGATTTTGCGAGTCCCGTTGTTCGTGATTTTACTGCTAATAGAACTATTAATTTCTCATGGAAGTTTGTAGAAGGTGGATTTTTGAATCCATTATTGGATTATAATTTTAATACTCGTTCAACACTTGTGAAGTTTGAATCAGCAGATGATGGTAGCCAAAGAACTGGTAGTGAACTAGCTAAAAGGATATTTTTCCAAGATGGTGCGGTGATTAATTTTGGAGATGATATTAATCATACTCAAAATGTAACTCTAAACTTTACTCCACAATTGCCTAATATAGTAAGTATCAATAAGTTCTTCAAAATTACTGGTCAATATGTAGTTAATTACCAATGGACGAATCCACTTCATCCTGACCCAGCACTACAAGATATATCTAAACAAGCTAATTATAATAGTACTACCCGATTCACTGGTACTCTAAATCTAAAACAATTGGGTGATACTTGGTTCAACGTACAAAAACCATCTATAACTAGAATAGTAAGACCCGATACTAATCTGACAGTACTAGATAAAGTAGGAAATATCTTCAAATTTATATTCCTTGATTTTGAGACATTGCGAATGGGACTAAATCAGAATAATGCATCAGTTAACCCAGGTGTATATGGTGGAACTGGTATTAATAATTTCTGGGGATTCGGAGGGAATACTCTAGCTAACGGACCTAGCTTACCTTATCAATTGGGTTTAGTGAGCAGTCCACATGGCGGATTCAAAACTGTTTCTTCATCTGCTTTCCCATTCTTCGGCTTCACTGCATTTGGAGGATTACGACCTCCTAATGGTATTATGCAAGATAACTTTACGCAATCTACTTCATTCGATATTTCGACTTCTAGACCACTATGGGAAGGAGCACAGCTAGATCTGAAATGGAATTCGACAGTATCGTATAATAGAAACGAAACCGTACTTACTGATGTAAACGGAGTTCCTACTTATACTAACGTCATAGCTATGCGGTCATTTAGTCGCTCGTATATGTCCTTCCCGACTATTTTCGGATTCAATCCATTTGGCAACACTATAGATAATGTGGTAACTGAGTATAATAATAGGGCAACTGTAATAGACAATAGTGGGATTTCTGAGCTAGAACAAAACAGAGAAAAACAAAGAGCGCTATCCGAAGCATTCTTCGAAAAGCTTGAGGCTTTCAGTATAAGTAGTGGAGCCGCACGTAAGTTCTTACCAGCGCCAAACTATGGTATAACTTGGGAAGGATTGGAAAAATGGGGTATATGGAGCTCTTACGTTAAGAAAGTTAGATTAGAACATAGATATAGCTCTATATATGACGAGAGTATAAAAATAACTGATAAAGGCGAAGCTTACGAAAACCAAATGGTACAGTATGGCTTCCAACCGATGTTAGGAGTGTCTTGGACTTTCGACGAAGAGAAGCTAGATGGACAGTTGACAGCTAATCTGAGATGGAATGCAACAACTAATTTCAATCTAAATTCATCAAGTAGAAGTATAATACAGAAAACTAGTACCAATGAGATAAGCGCTCAAGCAAACTATACCATGAAGAGTTTGGAATGGGAATTCTTGGGGCTAAGCTTGAAAAATAATATCGAGTATAGTTTCTTATTCTCCATCAAAGATAATTCGAGAGCTACGTTCGACGTATCAGATGAAGCCAGCTTGAATGGGAACGATGGGCGTGAGCTACAAGGTGATACTCAGATAACTATAGAACCTAGAATTCGATATTCTATAAGCAATAGGGTAACCGCATCATTCTTCTTCCGATATGATGCGACTATAACAGCAGGTGCTGCAAATCCAGGATTCAGCACAACACAAGTCGGTTTAGACCTACGTATATCACTAGCTGGTGGTAGGTAAGTTCCTTTTGTCAGAATCGGGATTGTTAATTATAACACAAAGCCACATAGTTCTCCTTTAACTGAGATTGAAACGAAGTGTCCAGTTTTAGAAATGTTGGCTGCTTTTAATTAATTCATAATTTTGATAGGATAGCCTCAAGCTCTACTGAGAATATAAATTCATCACAAATATTGTAAATATAACTCCACACTATAAACCTAATTTACCGCATAATATTAAATTTCTTTAAAAAAGATGTTTTTTTTGCTTTTTTTGATGTAACAGAACGAATACTAACCGGTTATTCCATTATAGATTTTTTTAAATAAATTAGGAGTTTTTTTATGAAGTATTCAATACTATTTTTATCAGTGTTACTATTATTTTCATGTAAAGAAAGTAAGGAAGTGGCAACCCCAACTGCAAAAGTTTGTATTCCTGAGACTTTGGAAGGTTCTCTGTTAGCTTATTATCCATTTATTGATGGTAGCTTAGATGATCAGAAAGGCAATAACAATCTGACTAATACTAACAATGCCGAAATGGCTGAGGGACGAGAAGGAGGAGCAAATTGCGCCTATAAATTCAATGGAAGTACACCAAATTATCTATTTATGGAAGACCCTACTTTTCTTAATGATTTGAGAAAATTTTCTATTTCATTATGGTATAAGCATTCGATTACCAACGATGGGAGTTACGAAGTGCTTATTAGCAGGGGAGACGAAAACAATCCTACACCTTCCGCGAATAGAACATTATCACTAGGTATATATGATATTAATAAGGCTACTTTTTTCAATAATATGAATTCTGTGTGGGACAACTCTAATAGCAATGCACTAGAACAATGGTATCACGTAGTTGCAACTTGCAATTTTGACACTAAGACTATGACTCTATATCAAAATGGAAAACAAATGGAACAGAAGATTAGTATAACTCAAGATGTAATAAACCCTGTTAATATGGGAGACCTTATAATAGGACGGTTCTTTAACGGTACTATCGATGATATTGCTATATTCAACAAAGAGCTAACTCAAGAGGAAGTTTTAGAACTATACTCAATAGAATCTTGTTGCGAATAATATAAGAAAATCAGACTCGACTAAAAGCCAGCAATTGCTGGCTTTTTTAATATATCACTCATATTTATTAACCCATTGAGTCTTTTAGAAAAAAATAAAGTGACAAAATTAAAACTTCAGTCACAAAAAAATAAAATAAAATAAAAAGAATTGAATAAATTATTCGCAATCAATTTTGAAATTTATTAAGTTGTAAGACTTTTTAGTTACAAGTATTAAAGTAAAGTGTTCGCCCCCAAATCGAAATTAAAATTAATCTAAAATCAAGGTAATATATGTCATTATTGAAACAAAAATTAGCTGGTATTCTTCCAGACCAAATTAAAGATATTAAAGCATTTGTAGCTGCTAACGGTGATAAGAAAGTATCAGAAGTTACTCTAGCTCAAGCTTACGGAGGTATCCGTGGTGTAAAAGCATTGATATGCGATACATCTGAAGTGCCACCAGACAAAGGTCTAATCATAAGAGGAAAAGAGCTAGGTGAAATAACGGACAAATTACCAGAAGAAATTCTTTGGTTACTACTAACTGGTGAATTACCAAACAAAGAAGAATTAGCTGACTTACAAGCAGATTTGCAAAGTCGTCAAGATGTACCAACTTATGTATGGAATATCTTGAATGAAATGCCTTCTGACTCACACCCTATGGCTATGTTCAACACAGCTATATTGGTAATGCAAAGAGAATCTAAATTCGCTAAAAATTACAATGACATAACTAAAGCTGAATATTGGGAATATACACTCGAAGATTCATTAGACATCATCGCTAAGTTGCCTGCTATCGCGGCTTTTGTTTACAGAAAGAGATTCGACAAAGGTGCTAGAATAGAGCCAAAAGCTGGTGCTGATCTTGGTGAAAACTACGCTCACATGCTTGGATTGAACGATGATAAAGGTGCTTTTGCTAACTTGATGAGATTGTACCTAACATTACACTCTGATCACGAAGGTGGTAACGTTTCTGCATTCTCTGCGGCTACAGTTAACTCTGCACTTTCTGATATGTACTACTCTCTAACTGCAGGTCTGAACGGATTGGCTGGACCACTACACGGATTAGCTAACCAAGAATGTTTGAAATGGGTATTAGAAACTATGGAAATGTTCGGTGGTACACCGACTGATGAACAAATCGAGAAATACACTTGGGAAACACTAGACGCTGGTAAAGTAATACCGGGTTACGGTCACGCTGTACTAAGAGTAACTGACCCTCGTTTCACTGCATTCCACGCGTTCGGCCTGGAAAATTGCTCTGACGATCCAGTATTCCAAACTGTTGACAGAGTATTCAGAGTAGTTCCTGAAGTTCTAAAACAAGTAGAAAAAATCAGTAATCCATGGCCAAACGTTGACGCTGGTTCTGGTTCATTACTATATCACTTTGGTTTGAAAGAATTTGAATACTATACTGTATTATTCTCTGTTTCTCGTGCTATTGGTATTTGCTCGCAATCAGTGATTGCTAGAGCTTACGGATTGCCTATAACAAGACCAAAATCATTACCGACTGCTAAATTCAAGCAATTAGTAAACGGTTAATCAAACAAGATTAGAAAATACAAAAGCGGTTTTTAACCGCTTTTTTTTGAAATTAAATATATAAAAAACAAATAATCCCCAAAACGGATTGGAGTTATAAAATGAAAGTAACAGTAGTAGGAGCAGGTGCAGTAGGCGCTAGTTGTGCTGAGTACATCGCAATCAAAAATTTTGCTGCGGAAGTAGTATTAGTTGATATCAAAGAAGGCTTTGCAGAAGGTAAGGCAATGGATTTGATGCAAACGGCATCACTGAACGGATTTGATACTAAGATAACAGGTAGCACTAATGATTACTCTGCAACAGCAGGTAGCGACGTAGCTGTAATCACTAGCGGTATCCCGCGTAAGCCGGGTATGACTAGAGAAGAGTTAATCGGTATCAACGCTGGTATAGTGAAATCTGTGAGCGAAAACCTAATCAAAGAATCTCCGAACGTTATTATCATAGTCGTAAGTAATCCTATGGATACTATGACTTACCTAGTACACAAAGCGACTGGATTACCTAAGAACAGAATCATCGGTATGGGTGGAGCACTAGACAGTGCTAGATTCCAATACAGATTGAGCGAAGCATTGGGGTGCCCAGCATCTGACGTAGATGGTATGGTAATCGGTGGTCATAGCGATACTGGTATGGTTCCATTGATAGAAAAAGCTGTAAGAAATAGCGTACCTGTTTCTGAGTTCCTATCAGCTGATAGAATGGATCAGGTAGTAGAAGACACTAAAGTTGGTGGCGCTACACTAACTAAACTATTAGGCACAAGCGCTTGGTATGCACCGGGTGCAGCAGTATCTGAGTTAGTTAGAGCAATAGCTCAAGACGCACAGAAAATGTTCCCTTGCTCAGCTATGCTTGATGGCGAGTACGGACTAAGCGATATTTGTATCGGAGTACCTTGCGTACTTGGTAAAAATGGTATCGAGAAAATCGTAGAAATCTCTCTATCAGATGCAGAGAAAGCTAAGCTAGCAGAAAGTGCTGAAGGAGTTCGCAACACTAACGGCGACCTAAGCTCAGTACTATAAGCTAAAGGCACATAAGATTTATACTATGAACCCTGCACAGTGTGTGGGGTTTTTTGTGGGTAGAAAACTTTTAACTTTAACACCCCCCATAGTCCCCCCTCTAGGGGGGATAGCCCTTTTTATAATCAATTATCTTATTGAATTATAACGGTTTCAAGTCCCCCCTTCAGGGGGGGGGTAGGGGGGTGTAAAGTATTATTTTACTTATTTAGTAATTTATAGTAAGTTTAAAGTATTAAGACTAATGAACTTTTATTTTCAAATTGAGCCCTATAAATAATGTTAGACCTCTTATCAGATAAAATTGATTTTAAAAAAAGCAAGAGAAGAAAAATACTAACCTTTAAAAAACACGACTGGTTATTTGAATTTGCAACTCCTGGTTTTCTATTTATTCCACTTATATCAACTTTCTATAGATTGTTATTCCTTACTCCTAATACTGAGTCCGTTACTGATATGACCATATTTTATTTAGTTGTTGGTCTTATTACTATACTTGGGATTTTTATCCTATTTAAAAACTTGACTTCTTTTAAGCTATATACAATTTATACTGGCAAATCAAATGAAAAGAATAGAGAGAGAGTTAGAGAAATTTCTAAAGAATTAGGTATCAAAAAAATGTATGATAATAAGCACATGTATAGAGGGATATACGAAAACACATTCAAGTTTAATCAAGTAGTAACAATTATTTATGATAATGAAGTTATACTGATTAATACAAGAAATGCTATTGTTTCTTCTGCTGATAAATTAGGAAGAATCACATTTAGTTCAAAACACTCAAAAAAACTGTGTCTCGCTATCTTTAATGGGTTTAAGAAGTTTGATGAGACAGATAATATCTGTTAAGTATAATTGAATCCTAACTTTAGTAACACCCCCCTTAGTCCCCCCTCTAGGTGGGGATAGCCCTTTTATAATCAATTATCTTATTGAATTATAACGGCTTCAAGTCCCTCCTTGAGGAGGGATTTAGGGAGGTGTTACCCGAGAGTCATCCCAATAAAATGGAACATTTCTATTTTCTCTATTAAACCGGGTTAATCTATTCAAAGGATTATCAATTAAATCATCTTGACAAAAATATGTAAAATTGTTTAGTTCATAGCATTCTATATATTTTATAATATACTCTATCACAAAACCCATATTACTTAATGCAGCTTCATCTGAGAATCTCAAAACATTAAGTCCAATCCCATTCAAAAACAACTCTTTTTCAAAATCTTTTTGGGTTGTTTTTTCCCATCCATGCGTCAAACCATCTAACTCAATTGCAAGATTTAATTCATAGCAATAGAAATCAACTATATAATTACCTAATGGTTTTTGTCTTAGAAAAGCATATTTACTAAGAGCTTTACCTTTAATTTGAAGCCAAAGCAATACTTCAGATTTGGTACTTTCATTTCTTAGCTTTCTGGCTAGTTCTTTTAGTATAGGGTTATATGGTACAATTTTTCTTTTCAATTTTAAAGTTTCAATGTTTACTTTAACACCCCCCTTAGTCCCCCCTCAAGGGGGGATGTTACTTTTCAAGTCCACCTTTAACTGGTATATTACGTTTTCAAGTCCCCCCTTCAAGGGGGGATTTAGGGTGGTGTTACTTACCCCATTAATTGCATCACTTCATTTCTTATTTTTAAGCAATCCAATCTACCAAATTCCAATCAATCCCCAAAAGTAAAAAAAACAAACCATATTGAAGATGCCTCAAATTAGAATTTAAACTAAATCAAATTCAATAAAACTAATTTATTATATTTGAAATTAATCAAGTTTAAAATCAACAAATTATCAGGAAATTATGAGCAAGATTATCTTTGATAGTGGAATATCACTTGACGGTTATTTCGCTGGCGAAAACAGAAGTCCAAGCAACCCAATGGGCGGGGTTTCTCCCAAAATACACAACTGGATGTTTAATCAAAAAGCTTTCTGGGAATACTTAGGTATGGAAGGAGGCAAAGAAGACGGACCAGATGGCAAATATATAAGAGAGACAATCGAAAGAACAGGCGCGTTCATTATGGGAAAACGAATGTTTGATGAGGGAGAAGTCGTTTGGCCAGAAGATTTATACGAGGCAGATGTTTATGTCCTTACCCACGAGAAACGAGAACCCTGGGTTCAAAAAGGATCAACAACTTTTTATTTCATCAATGACGGCATTCATAGTGCATTGGAAAAAGCAAAGAAATCAGCAAATGGTAAGGATATAAGAATACAAGGTGGTGCGAATACTATACAGCAATTTCTTAATGCAGGACTTATAGATGAATTTTTCATTCACATTTCCCCTGTCTTTCTAGGAAGGGGGATTCGACTATTTGAAGGTATTGATAATGATAAATATGATATTCAAATTGTAGAAGTAATAGAGTCAAATCTGACTACACACATGAGATATAAATTAAGTAAGAAATAGTATCAACGGGACTAACCACATATAAGATCTAAGTTAAGGACCATTCATAATGTGTAGGGTTTTTTTGTAGGTAGATTAGAATAACTATAATCAGATTAAAATTCTGTTAATATAGATTAGAATATTTTTATTATATTCAATTATTAGGGATTGTAATTATCTAACAAAATTATAAAATGAGGATCTTGCTATGAGAATATTAATATTTGTGTACTTATTTATTTCTAGTTTTTCATTCCTACTATCGGAACCCTCTGCAGAGGATTATCTTAAAATGGGTATAAATGAGCATGATAAAGGGAACTATGAGTCTGCCCTAAAGTTTTATAATAAAGTACTAGAAACAGGCGAGTTATTAGAATTTGTATATTATGAGAAAGGAATGACATATTCCGTATTGGGTAATCATGAGAAATCTTTAGAAATGGGAGACTTATTGATTGAGAATGCGACAAGAGATGAAATGGAAGCTATGGGATATATGCTGAAAGGTAATGCCTTGGATAATTTAGGTAAACCACTGGAAGCAATAGAAGAATATAGGGAGGGTATTGATGAAACAGACTTTTTCATGCTACATTTTAATATAGGTATTACGTACATGAGATTGGATATGGATTCATTAGCAGCCATTAGCTTAGCAAATGCCGCAAAAAAAAATCTTCTATTTTCTAGTAGTCATTACTATTTAGGGATAATAAATTATGAAGGAAAGCAAAAAGCAAAGTCTATACTTTCGGCACTATTTTTCCTTCAGCTACCCCAAATTGCTGAGGACAGGAAGGTAATGGCATACCAGAACCTTTTAACTTCGATAAATATAGGTGTCGATAGAGAAAGTTCATCTGCAATAAATGTAACATTATTTACAACAGATAATAGCTCTCAAAAATTTAAAACTATAGATTTTCTAATATCTCTTAAAGCTATTGATATAGATTCTAGTGAAGTAGGACTATTACCTTCAGAAAGACTAAAGGACTATGTAGAAACTATAGTTCAAACGTTTGAAGAGCTAGATGATGATAATTTTGATTTAGAAGTTGAACAGTTTCTATACGACTACTATATCAAATACTTTTTAGAAGTAAGAGAAAAAGGTCATTTTGAAACATTAGTACATATTGCTTGTTCAGTTAAAGAACCTGAATCGGGACAATGGGTTATAGATAATCGTGATAAAGTGAGAGATTACTATAAATTCTTTAAAAATTATTTTGAACTTGAATAACGCAAATTAATTGAGTTTCAGTTGCTTACAATAACAGCCCCCTTAGTCCCTGCTTCATGAGGGATATATAGAGGGGGGTGTTCCTGATATATATTTACAACCAAAAAGCCCTAAATATCCCTACTAGAACATCCTATCTGGATAAATTATCAGTTGTATAAAGTTGAATTCGAGATTGTTGAATGAAACTGAGCTTTTGTTATTTATATCGACATCCATGCTTGGGAACCATCTCAGGTTTGTTCTTAGCAACCATGATTGGATTCTATTGGGCCGAATATCCCACCCGAAAGTTAAGCCATATCCTATTCTATCATCTGATATGTCATTAAGCTTCTGCCCTTCATAAGACTCATCAAAGCTTAAGTTTTCATAGCTTATTGAAGGGCCCAAAAATGGTGCGAAGCCATGATAGTCAAGAAGATATTTTGTTAGTTCTAGTACTACTGATTGTCTATTCAGTGATTGAGCTGCACCGTAAGTATTAGTGCTAGTTCCATAATCTCGATATCCCAAAGCTATATTTATATCTGAATTATGAAAATAGTACCCAAGACTAAAATCAGGCATAATAGAAGTCGTATAGCCTTCTATGTATGGTTTTTCGGTTTCATTATAGCTATTCTTACCAAGCCAAAAAGCTGATGAGAGACCAGCACCCAGGTAGAACCCGTCTAATTTTCCTTGATTTGCAAGTTTTTCTGTGATTTCTTGGGTTCTGCCAGACTCCCATTCTTGCTCAGCACTTAGAGTAGTTTCGAGTAGATATCTATATGACAGATTCATATAGATGGGTGGAGTAATAATGCTTTCTTTTTCAGTACGAGTTATGTAGTAATCTTGTTTGTTGGTATAATTCCAAGCTACACCAAATTCGAATAAATGATTTCCACTATTATAGGTAATACCACCCAACAATGGAAAATTCGTATGGTTTAGTTCTGGACCATTACCGTAAATTAGATTCTGATTAGTTTGCTCAAAGTAGAATGGGGCTACAGAAAAGCCAATGTAAGGTGTTACCCTATCATTTTCTATTCTCCAAGGGTAATATTTGAAAACCGTTTCAACCCCTCTTAGATATTGAATGATTTGATTGTTTTCTTCTATCTGACTTCTTAGCAAAGGAATAGCGATATAAAAATCAGCATGACCCCAGAAGTGAGTTCCTCCTATTAGAAACCTAGGTATATAAGTGCTAGGCAGATCTAAGTTTTGTATTCCTCCATTTTCGTTGAGATACTTAGTGGCACCTCCATAGTTTGTTTCTACATCTACACCCATACTCAACTGTGCAAATCTATGTCGTGATTGCTTATTTATATAGGCTTGTGAAATAACTACCTGTGTAGAGATAATGATTAATAAAAATAGCTGAGCTGATTTTTTCATTTTATACTTATTGTTTAGTTGTAATTTCATTTATATTCTTCAATTCCCCGTCACGTGTAGATGCCGCTTTTTTCAGTTGATTAAACTATGAATTATAACGTTTTTAAAGTCCCCCATTCAGGGGGGATTTAGGGGGGTGTTCTTCCTGAATCATCCCAATAAAATGGAACATTTCTATTTTCAGTTTTCAATCGAGTCAACTTATTTAACGGGTTTTTTATTAAATCATCTCGATTAAAATATGTAAAATCATTGATTTCATAACATTTTATATATTTAAAGATATAATCTAAAACAAAATCCATATTGCTGAGAATGGCAGAATCAGCAAACCTCAGTACATTTAATCCTAGCCCATTTAGGTATAATTCTTTATCATAATCTTTCTCTTTAATTCTTTCCCAAGAATGTGTCAAACCATCTAACTCCATTACTAGATTTAATTCGTAGCAATAGAAGTCAACAATATAATTGCCTAATGGCTTCTGTCTTAGAAAACCATATTTACTAATTACTTTACTTTTTATCTGAATCCAAAGTGTTACTTCTGATCTAGTACTTTCGTTTCTTAGTTTTCTAGCAAATGCCTTTAGTTTGGGGTTATATGGTATTATTTTTCTTTTCATAATTTTTTAATTTCATTTATATTCTTAACACCCCCCTTAGTCCCCCCTCTAGGGGGGATAATTCGTGCAGAACAAACTAAGTTATTATATTATAGCACTTTCAAGTCCCCCATTCAGTGGGGATTCAGGGGGGTGTTGCATTTCCTTCAATCCAAAAATACCCAATTCCGCTCAACATACAAACAATTTCTCTCGCCCTACCCAATATGTTTAGGTAGCTTCTGCTTTGCTGCTTGAGTTGCTATTTCATCTATTCGTTTTTGCCTGGTCTCTGGTCGTTTGGCTAGGACTATCCATGCCAAGAGCATTTTCTGAGTGGATTTACTCAAAGATAAATAGTAGTCTTTTGAGTTCACTTCTTTGTCGAATGCTTCTTCTAGGTCGGTGGGGACTATGAGTTCTTCTACTTCATCTAGTATAGTCCAAGAGCCATTTTTCTTAGCTACTTCTATCGTGAGTAGCCCCGCTTCTGCCATTAGTCCTTGCTCGGTGAACAGTGCGACTTTGTCCTTATTGATTTTCGACCAAGTGCTATTTGGTTTTCGTTTGCTGTAATATTGCTTGTAGCTCTCATCGTCAATTGTTCTTTTTACACTATCTATCCACCCAAAGCAAAGGGCTTCATCAACTGATTCACTCCAAGAGATGGATTTCTTATTCGATTTTACTTTGTATTGTACTAACCATACAGATTCTTCATTTATGTGGTTTTCTTCTAACCACTGACGCCATTCCTCTCTACTTGATGGGTAAAATGTATTTTCGTTGTTAATGGGCATTTTATTCTAATTATCTTTGAAGTAAGTTAATCACCAATCTACCTAATTCCTCACAATATTCAAAAGTAGAAAACTATCCGTATATTTGTGGGAGAGGAAAATAGTATGGAAAATAAAACAAAGAATAAGTATCCGAATCTGATTATCGAAACTGAAAGATTATTGATTCGACCATTTACAGTTGAAGACATAGAGCCTTCTTATGCTATGAACCTTGATGCTGAGGTGAGCAAATATACGGCAGATGGTGGCGTTGTATCTAAGGCCGAAATAGAAAGGCGGATAAAAGAAAATGTGTTCGGAGACTATGAGAAGTATGGCTACGGTCGGCTTGCAGTAGAGCTGAAAAGCGAGGGAAAGTTCATTGGATTCACAGGACTAAAGTACCTAAAAGATTTGGATGAAGTTGACCTAGGCTATCGGTTTATGAAGGAATACTGGGGAAAAGGCATAGCAACTGAATCGGCTAGGGCAATTGTAAAATTTGGGTTTGAGGATTTGATGCTAAAGCGACTAGTAGCAATGGTACTACCAGAAAATATTGGATCTATTAATGTACTTGAAAAACTGAATTTCCAATATGAAAAAGACATTATTGAGAACAATCAGCCAGCAAAACTGTATTCAATTAATAAATAGCGAAATATGAAAATAATAACTACTCTTTTACTTTCACTACTATTCATAGGTTGTAAATCGAGTATAATGGAAAATGAAAACAAACTCACAGGGCTTTGGTCATTAGTAGTGATGGATAATTACAATGAGAAAACAAATCAGTGGGAAGTTTGGAATGGTGGTATGCAGGGATATATCTTGTATGATAATAAGAATAATATGTCATTGCACCTATTGACAAAAGATTACGAAAAGTTCGACCTTCGCTTTCCAGACTTCGATGATTCTATCTCTTTGGAAGCTTTGAAGCACCTAACAAATTCGTATGTGTATTTTGCTAAGTATTCTGTGGATGCTGTTGATAGCATAGTCACTCACAAGAGAATATCACATTCGAATCCGGGGGAATGGGGCAAATCTGTACAAAGGCGTATTAGTTTCATAGGAGATACTTTAGTTCTAGAACCTCTTGAAAAAGAAACGGCTGGACTAAGGTTAAAGTGGGTTAAGTATTGATATTACTAAATATGTAAATAAGATGTAAGAAAATATTGGATTGATCTATGAAATACGTCACTCTGAATGAAAGTGCTTGTGCTGAGCGGTGTCGAAGCAAAGAGTCCAGGAGAACTGCGTAACAGTTGATTATTTATGGGACTAAAGTCCTCGTAGCTTTATGTTTGTTTGCCATCCGTTGGCTTTAGCCAACGGCAATACTTCGAATTATGCTCCTAGCGTGAGCTGTTAATGTTGGTAAGTAGCAATCTCTTCACTCAACCACCACTAACTTACCCGTAAACTCTACACCATTATTCTTAGAAATAGTGTATAAGTAAACGCCGTTAGTAAGGTCTATCAACTCAACTGGTTCGAAGACAAACCCGAAACTTGATTTTATATATCTAGTCATCAACGACTGACCTGAGCTGTTGTATAAGCTAAATTTATAATTTGAATATGATTCATCATTTATAGCAATTTCTAAGTTGTCACCCGACTGATAAACTCTGAACTTATTATCTGAACTTAACTCTTCTACATCTGTTACCGTTTCAAGTCTGAATATACCTACACTCCACGCTGCGAATAATGGTACAGAACCAGCCCATTCTATAACAGTACCCCAACCGACCATTTCTTCTTGTATAGGATGTTGAAACCATGTTTCACCACCATTTAAAGTTTCAAATATTTTACCATATTCACCAACAACGATACCATGATTTTCATTTTGAAAAGATATTCTCCTCATCCCAAAACCTGGGTCGTTTTGTTGCCCCATTAATTCTATCCAAGTTTTTCCTCTGTCTGTTGTTTTCCAAATAAAATCATTTGAATAATCAGCAATACCTGTAAACTGGCTACCACAAGCAAAGCCAAGTTTGTCATTAATAAAATATATGTCTGCATATTTTTTATATTCCCCTTCTCTCTTTTCTCCTCTACTCCAAATTGACCAACTCTTACTTTCTGTATTGTATTTAATAAAGTCATTATTAAAACCATCATATCTATAAAATGTAATATTTATGGAATCAATAAAATAGATTGGGGAAAAAGAATGTATTGTGTCAGGTAATGTTACTATGGTAGAAGATTCCCAATTGTCGTTAGTGTAAATCAAAGATGATAATGATACTCCAGCAGATATGTTTTTTGAATATACCGAAAAATCATAAAAATATTCATTACTTCTAGTTGATAGTACTCCAAATAATATTGTTTCGAATGAGTGACCGCCATCAGTACTTTTTTCTAGTGCAATTCTATTTATTTCCGTTAAATAAATATAGTTGGAATCTAATATAATTCCTTTAAAATTACCTCTTACAACAGTATCCCTAATATGGAATTTTTCAAAAACCTCAGACCAGCTTTGTCCTTGATCTGTTGATTTATAGAGAATTATTCTGTTATTCAAATCTCCAATTGCATAACAATTATTACTGTCCAAACAAGTTAATAGATCATATTCTTCATGTGATTCTTTTGGAGATTTCGATTGTACCCATCTTTTCTCAGCTTGTAAACTAGAAGCCAGTAATAGGGTAAATATTATAATTATAATTGCTTTCATTCTGTTAAATTACAAAAAATGTGGTTAAGTAGAAAGAAATTAAGGATTACGGATTTGTGAAAAAGAATGCTCTATTTCTTCTTCTTAGCTAGGTTCTCCTGCACCCTGAACTTGACTATTTTCGTTATTAGTTCTAGTGGAAGTGGCTGGGAACAGGGGAACTGCACTGAGCCCTTGGCAGATTTAAAGCCTGCTAGTTCTTCTGTAAAATGTAGAATAGCAGATGGAGCTGGGTAAAAACCAATATGACTTTTAGCTGCTGCAAAGTGCACTAAATTTCCATGCAGTTTATATGTTGGTATCGCATAGCTTATGCATTCTTCGGCATCCGGGGCTGCTTTGCTTATAGTCTCTCTCATCTGATTGAGGAGAGATTGTATCTCTGGCACGAACGTAGCGATATAGTCTGATATTGTGTTTATTTCACTCACTTTAAAATTCCTTTCTTGTATTTTCAAAAATATAAAATAAAACCGAAGGATTATTAACTTTTGTTTGTCTAATAGACATAATAACAATAAATAACATAAATAAAAGGCGTTTAAAACAATGAAAAAAATATTTACTATACTCACTTTTCTAATATCATCTAGCCTAATAATGGCACAAGATTTCTATAATATAGATAAAGTACAGACAATTAAAATAGTGTTTGCAGAGAGCAATTGGGATGCTCTATTAGATGCTCAGAAAGCCGGCGCTGAAGACTACATAATGGCACAAAGCGTAACTATAAATGGTGTGTTCTTCGATAGTGTCGGAGTCAAATACAAAGGTAATAGCACATATAGTGCAAATCAAACTAAGAACCCTTTTCACATAGAACTAGATACTTACAAAGATCAGAAATACGAGAACTATACTGATATAAAACTTAGTAATGCCGCGAAAGACCCATCATTTATAAGAGAAGTTCTTAGTTACAAAGTATTAAGAAATTATATGGATGCTCCTCTTTCGAACTTCGCTAATGTATATGTTAACGATAAGCTAATTGGTTTATATTCGAACTCAGAATCCGTTTCAAAGAAGTTTGTTGATAATAGATTTGGTTCTAAATCGAATACTTTTGTGAAATGTAATCCTCCTGATGGCGCTGGTCCAGGCACTACGAATCTTCCAAATTTAGTTTACAAAGGCAATGATAGTTCTCAATATTATAGTGCTTACGAGCTGAAATCGGACACTGGATGGGACGAACTAATTGATTTATGCGACACTCTGAAAAATAACGTTGCTGATATTGAGAAAATCCTTGATGTAGATAGAGCTCTTTGGATGCTAGCTTTCGACAATATGCTAGTAAACCTAGATAGTTATATTGGTGGATTCGCTCAGAATTACTATTTATACAGAGACGATAATGGTAGATTCTTACCTGTTGTCTGGGATTTGAACGAATCATTTGGAACGTTCTCTATGTCTGGTTCGACTAATCTGACTAACACAGCTTCAAAGCAACGATTAGACCATTTGCTACACTCTACAGAAGCGTCTTATCCTTTGATTAGCCAATTATTGAGTATCCCAACTTATAAGAAAATGTATTTAGCCCATTGCAAAACATTCTTAACTGAGAATTTTACTAATAATGGACCTTACTATACCGATGGTCTAGCTTTACAAAAAATCATTGATTCGCACGTTCAAGCAGATCAAAATAAATTCTACACTTATAACAACTTTATATCAAATCTGACTGCAGATATATCTGGCGGTGGTGGCCCTGGTCCGGTTAGTTCTACTCCTGGTATCACTACTTTGATGAATGGAAGATACTCATACCTTATGGGACTAAGTGATTTTTCTACTACTGAACCTACAATTACTAATGTTAATTCTTCGACTACTCTACCTAAAGTAGGGGAGAAATTATTTATTACAGCTAAAGTTGTAAATGAAGATAATGTCTTTTTAAGATTTAGAACACAAATCAGAGCTCCATTCAACAAAATTGCAATGTATGACGATGGTAAACATAATGATGGCGGAGCAAATGATGATGTATATGGCGCTGAAGTTACTATGTCTTCTGCGATTATGGAATACTATATATACGCTGAGAATAGTACAATCGGAAAATTCTCTCCAACTAATGCAGAACATGAGTTTTACTCTTTAGCTTCTACAGTAGAAACGGCTGAAGGAAATATAGTTATCAATGAATTCCTAGCTTCAAACGATGCTACAAACACAGACCAAGATGGTGGCTATGACGATTGGGTAGAATTATATAACAAAGGTACAGAAGCTATTAATCTAGAAGGCTATACTCTTACAGATGATATCACAGACTTTACATTATTTGCATTCCCAGCAGGTACAGTAATCCAGCCGAATGAGTATATAATAGTATGGGCAGATAAAGAACCAGAACAAGAAGGATATCATGCTAACCTCAAATTATCAGCAAGTGGCGAGACTATATACCTAACAAATGCTACTTTGTCAATCATAGATTCTGTTAGCTTTGGTACTCAAGTAACGGATGTGTCTTTTGGTAGATATCCTAATGGAACTGGAGACTTTAGAGCTATGACTCCTACTCCAGGTGCAGCAAATATTATAGAAACAGCAGCTAGTGAATTAGTAATAAATGAGTTCTTAGCATCTAACGAAACTACTAATGTTGACCAAGATGGTGGTTACGATGATTGGATTGAAATATATAACAAAGGGACTGTAGCTATTAACCTAGAAGGTTACAGACTTACAGATGATAAAACAGACTTTTCTTTATTCGCATTCCCAGCGGGTACTACTATTCAACCGAATGAGTATATAATAGTATGGGCTGACAAGGAAATGGAACAAGATGGCTATCACGCGGATCTTAAATTATCTGCAAGTGGTGAATCTATTTACCTTACTAATGCAGAATTAACAATCATAGATTCGGTTAGCTTTGGTGCTCAGGAAACTGATATTTCTAACGGTAGATACCCTAATGGAACAGGTGATTTTAGAACAATGACTCCTACTCCAGGTGCAATGAATTCAATTGAAACTGTACCAGTTGAAATTGTAATCAATGAGTTCTTAGCATCAAACGAAACTACTAATGTTGACCAAGATGGCGGAAATGATGATTGGATAGAAATATATAATAAGGGAAGTGTTGCTGTTAATTTGGAAGGCTATACGCTATCAGATGATATAACAGACTTTACATTGTTTGCATTCCCAGCAGGTACTATTATTCAACCGAATGAGTATATAATAGTATGGGCTGACAAGGAAATGGAGCAAGAAGGATATCATGCAAATCTTAAACTATCAGCTAGTGGTGAGTCTCTATACCTAACAAATGCTGAATTGTCAATCATAGATTCAGTTAGCTTTGGTGCTCAAGAAACTGATATTTCTTATGGTAGATACCTTAATGGTACAGGAGAATTTAGAGCTATGACTCCTACTCCGGGTGCTATGAATACAATAGCAACTGCAGCAAGTGAGATCGTAATCAATGAGCTATTAGCTTCTAATACTACAATAAATACAGACCAAGATGGTGGCTATGACGATTGGATAGAAATATACAACAAAGGAAATGTAGCTGTTGATTTGGCAGGCTATACGCTATCAGATGATATAACAGACTTTACATTGTTTGCATTCCCAGCGGGTACTGTAATACAACCGAATGAGTATATAATAGTATGGGCAGACAAAGAAATGGAGCAAGAAGATTATCATGGAGATCTTAAATTATCTGCAAGTGGTGAGTCTTTATACTTAACTAATGCAGAATTATCAATCATAGATTCAGTAAGTTTTGGTGCTCAAGAAACTGATATATCTTACGGTAGATACCCTAATGGAACAGGAGACTTTAGAGTTATGACTCCTACTCCTGCCATGGAAAACGTAAGTGCTATATCTGGTGTCAATGATTTTGGAATTGGTTTTAACCTCAGCATCTACCCCAACCCAGCGAAAGATGAGTTGAACATAATCTATGACAAAGGAATTAATTCGATATTGATATTAGATCTGAATGGAAAAGCTATATTGTCTAATAATAATCTAGCTCCACAAATGGAACAAAGTATAAATATAGATTACCTACAAACAGGTATTTACTTTATCAAAATAAATGATAATATATATAAGCGATTCGTGAAAGAATAATCTTTTATAAAATAGAATTTAATACAAATGGTTGTCCGAAAGGGCGGCCATTTTTTTTGTTGTAATAGGAAAACTTCACATTTGGCTGCAACCTTTTTCGCAGTAAATTGTATTTCTAGAAAAGTGATAAACCATAAACTGAGGAAACCATGAAAAAGATAATATACTTACTTCTAACGCTAGTATTACTAGCTAGTACAGCCGAAGCAGAAAAATGGGAGTTAATTGATAATAAAACAACTGTTCCCAGACCAAATAATAAAACAAATATATTTGTTCTACATAATACAGAGGTTTTAAATAATTCAATTTATTCTGTGAATAGGGATGGACTTTATTCTATAATTAAATCTGATGATTATGGAAAGAATTGGGATTCTTGTGTATATGCACCATTAAATAATATTGGGGCAAGTACTAATTTCTACAAACTATTAAATCACAATAATAATTTGTTTGCACCTGCCGATAATGGTCGATTATATCACTCATTCAACAACGGAGAGACTTGGGATTTTACTTTTTTTGGAGAAAAAGACAATCATCCAATTCAACATATAAAATTTGTAAATGAGAATGTAGGTTTTCTCGGATTAATATATGATAATATTCTTACTAAGACGACTAACGGTGGAAAGACTTGGAATCCATTGCCAATATCTAAAAATGTATTCCCTCCTAATTTTTCCTTTTTAAACTTCGTACCTTTGGATGAGAATAATATTGTGATAATAACCTTAGTTCAGAATAATATTAGATTTTTTAGAACTAAAAATGGTGGAGAAAGCTGGGAAGAGTTTGAATCAGAATTATTTGAAGAAACACAATTCGTAAATCAAGAGTATGATAATATTATTTACCAAGCTCCTTATACTTATGTTGAAAGTGGTTTCAAAGCAAGTAAAGAAGGACATACAAGAATAATGAGAACGACTGACTTTGAAAAATGGGATCCAGTATTTATATCTGATACAATTAGTGGGGGTAAAAGGATTAAATCATTTCAGATATATAATAATATAATGTTTGGATATGGAGATCGGATATTCATATATTCAATTGACGATGGTAACACTTGGATAGATTTGTATGATGAAGGAGATGAGTTTTATAAAAATGGTAATTCTGAGGGTTTCGCATATATTGATAATTATGCGTACTCGCAAGGTAATGTAAAATATACAGACGATGAAGGAAATATTCAGAATACAAAAAAAATGTTTAGACTTAAGTTAGATATTCAGTCTTCAGTTGAGTCTGGAGTATCAAATCTAAATGTTTACCCCAACCCAGCGAAAGATGAGTTAAACATAATCTATGACAAAGGAATTAATTCGATATTGATACTAGATCTGAATGGAAAAGCTATATTGTCTAACAATAATCTAGCACCACAAATGGAACAAAGTATTAACATAGATTACCTACAAACAGGTACTTACTTTATCAAAATAAACGATAATATTTATAAGCGATTCGTAAAAGAATAATCTTTTATAAACGAGAATTTAATACAAATGGTTGTCCGAAAGGGCGGCCATTTTTTTTGATAAAAAAGTGATGATGTAATCGTTAGAGGTGTTCTGTCCAACTAAGGAGTGAAATATACTGATGTTTAAAAAATTATGTCATATATGCCCCAGCGGGGCAATATACCTGTAGCAAATTGATTATATAAAAATGATTTGCCCCGTAGGGGTAATATAGTCTTGATTTGCATATACCGAGGATGTCTAAAAAGTAATTTTCTTAAATTTGATTTACATTACTTTGTCTTCTAACAGTTATAATAGGATTAATCAGAAGAGTTGTCAACTCTTTTAAACACCCCGTCAGCCACGCTTTGCGTGACTGCCACCCCTCTTTTGCAAAACTTCGTTTTGCTGAAAAAGGGGAATTTATAAATATTTTTAGCTATGACTCTTTTTACTTTTCCTACCCCAACTCAAAAGTGGTAATGCCATAAATCTTGTTGGTGTCAACTTTTGGAGGAATACCGAGGTACATTCTGGCACATTCGAATACATATTTAGCTTTGTATTTCTTGACCAAATCTATTGCTGCCGAGTTCACCATCGGTATATCCAAATATAATGGCTCGCCGACTACCGAATTCAAACAGGCCTTGTAGAGTTCTTCTGCTATCTTAGGTGTGTCTGCAAATACTGGGCACACTTTGTGTCCAACATTGGCTTTGCGTACAATGGCGAAGCCCAATAGCTTACCATCGGCGATGTATTTGAATGTCGTGCTCTCGGGCATTTTCAGCCACGGCAGTAAGAATTGTGGGCGCGAGAAACCGAAGCACTGTTTGTCGTATTCTAATATGGCTGCTATATCTTCATCGGCGATTGCAGAGATATTTGAATTAATTGTGAATTGTTCACCTATTCTCTCGTAGCGTTCATCTTTGTATGCAATCACGAATCCACCTTTCTGGTAGAATCCCTGCATATCTACTACTCCATCCATACCAATTGTTGCATTGGGGTGCAATCGGTTGCGTAATGCGTCACGTCTCTCGTGCCACAGCTTTCTGCCTATTCCTGTGGCTCTGTGTTCTGGCTTGACTATGAAGAAACCCATAAACCCAAACTCTTGGTTATACGAGACAATTGAGCCACCAGCTATTAACTCCCCATTATGGAAATAACCGTAATAGCCATCGGGGTCTGTCGCCCAATAAACCTCTGCGTCATAGGGGCCTGGATTCCAACCCTCTTCCTCTGCCCAACGGACTAGGGTTTGCAATCCTTTGTAATCCAACTTTTGGTATTGGAGTGAGTTGATCTCTATCATTTACTATTTCTATTGTTTAATGATTTTTAGTTATTCTAAAATATATAATTCTTAATTAATTATTGGATTGTTCGATTTTTGAGTGACCTTTAAACTTGTAAATATGATAGTATTGTTGGTAAAAATTTCAAAAGTTCGTATATTAGTATATTATAATCTCATATAAGTAGTTAACATAATGGAAAAGGTAAAGTATTCAAAAGTATATAGAGTAGTGCACTGGGCTATTTCTATCTCATTTCTATTGTTGTTGTTCACGATATTCTTACGATTAACGTGGATGAATAAGTATAATGTGGCGGCAACCATACAAGATTATCTTAGCACAACCGATCAGGTTTTATCACAAGAGCAGCTCATTGCCTTAGCAAAGAAGATAAGACAACCGATGTGGGATTGGCATATTTACATTGGGTATTTATTAGTTGGATTGTTTAGTATCAGATTTATACTTCCAGTATTTGGAAATATGAAAATACAAAACCCTTTTAGTAGTGGTTTATCTACAAAAGAGAAATTGCAAAAATGGGTATATATTATTTTTTACGTTTGTGTCACTGTTTCACTGATTACTGGGCTTATAATAGTGCTAGGACCTAAAGAGCTAAAAGAATCAATGGAAGATATTCATACATTGGGTATTTATTACCTAGTCGCGTATATAATAATCCATTTGGCTGGAGTACTAATTGCAGAGTTTACAGATCAAAAAGGAATTATTTCGAGGATTGTGAGCGGATCGAAAAGTAAAGACTAATTAAAGTGAAATCGCATTGTAAAATGAACTGGATTTTGGGCTGATAAAGAGTATACTTTTATTGCTAAACATCCTGTTCACTAAATACTCGTTCAAATTATTATAATCTATAATCATTCTACTATTAATTTACCAGTATGTACTTTATCGCTGTTTGTTATTTGATAAATATAAGCACCATTTTGTATATTCTCATTGAAATCTAATGTTAGAATATGATTGCCCTTTGTTACTAGCTGATAATCTTTTTTCTGGAGTAATCGCCCATCAAGAGAAAGCAATCTAATCTCACATTCTAAACTGTTTGCATCTATCCCAAACCGAACATAATTTGTAGCTGGTTGTGGGTAAATTGATATGTTATTGCCCAAATCGCTACTCTCAATTACTGAAGATATTATGGGTTTGGTTGTTTCAAAAATAGGTGTTTCGCTATATCGAATTCCTTTCGTATTTGTGGAATAGCACTGTGAAAGTTTTGGCTTTTGGAGATTCTCAAATGAATTACCCAATTCAGCTTTATATTTGTCTAACCATTCACCATCATCTAATCTTGTAAAGTTATCAGTAGTGAAATCATAAAAGCTAAAAATAGGGCCAGAATAAATAGTCTTTTTCCCATCATTATTTTCGGTGACAACGCTACATAGATTCACAGGTCCAGTGGCTATATGTTTTACCCAACCAACCATTTCACCGCCTTCATCTGTTGGGGAAGTATGTATGTCAGCTACTGATAATAGAGGGTCTTTGACTTTGTCTATGTAACCTCTTGTAGTAAGTTCAGTACGAAACATTAAACCCGACAACCAACCAGTGAAAACTCCTTGTGTGGGGTCACAACCCCATTCACTACAATCGAATAGAATCCTTCTCAAAAATATATTATCTTTCTCAGATATAGGTACTTTAGAATGGACTTTCTCTGATATTGTTTTAAGTGTATCGTAAAGGTTTATCATTTTCTTAGTTTCACCTACATATCTTCGGAAATTAACAGTATCTTGAAACATTGTAAATATATTAATAAGTCGTTGGAAGAACTCTGGTGATGGCTCTAGATATGCGTCAGGATACTCACAGATATTTGCTGAACTAGTCGGTTGTTTACCTTGCAAAATATAGTCGTGTCGAAGCTCCGCCCAAGAAGATAATTGTGTAGTTGCAGTCTTTTGTTGCCAAGCAGCTGTTCTCTCAAATTCTCTCGCGGATTCTCTTTCTAATTGGGTGTTTGCTGGGTTCAAACTACGAATAGCACCGAGCCAGTTTGTATATACATTTTGTCCCCAAAATGATTCGTCATATCCATCTATCAAGTAGCGTACTGATGCTAGATTCGGAGAATAGTTGAACGCGTTCAATTCATCTTTCAAACCATTCAACACAGCATTATTACCCAAGGCAAATAGCACATCCATACTATTGGGTAGCATTCTTTTTACTTTCTCGTTTTTGTGTATTATATTATCAAATACAACTTTAGAAGTGATAAATCCATCAATCAGAGGTCTCTGACCCAAAGTCAAGAAGACTGCACCAGCTTCTATTTTCTTTATATTGTCTCCGTTGAATAATATTGTCGAATTATAACTCTGTTCTGAAGATTCTAATTTTAATAATTCTTCTCTTATTTTGGCTATATTAACCTTGGAAAATAGACTTTCGTAATCAAAGTGTAGATTTTCTAATACATTATTGGTTTCATTGTATGTTATGTTGTCTTGCCTGCCTACCAATACTTGCAGGCGGTTATCTATTCTATCCAGATGTGCTTTTGCACCAGAATTTTTTATAAGAAGTGATATGAATGCAGCAAACCGAGTGTGTCTATCCAAATCCTCTTCATCTAGTTCGAAGAATTTATTATTCTTAGGGTTGGTTATGTATATATTAATATGCCCTAGCCACATAATTGCTCTGAAATACCCTACTAATGGTTTGTAATCATTATAAAACCCTCGTGGTTTGAATAGCGAGAAATCATACATCCTATTTACTTTGGAGAATAACTTAACCTCTGCTGGTTTTTCATTATAAACTAAATCTAATAACTCATTTACCTGTACTCTTATATTAGTGTCTATTTCGAATTCTGTGAGTGGAGAATTTAATTTTTTTGCAACTGTAATATATAACTTAGCATCTTTTATTAAGTCTGTAAATTCCTTATGTGACCTACTGCTAGTAGAATCGTATTTATCAATCTCAATTAAAATACTATTAAGAGCATTTGCCAATTGTCCACTATTGTCTAATTCTATTTCTTTGAATATCTCTTTGAAAGTTACATGTAGAGTGTTCAAGAATAGATCATTTGATAAGTAAATAGGTAAATCTTTTTTCCAAACCTCGTACAATCCATGCACGAATGTGGGGTAGGCATATCTCTCAGAAACCACGAAGGAATTTTGTTTAAGAAGTCCAATTTCATCATCGCTGTAGTTCAGATTTTTTTTAGATAATGAGTAGTATAGAACACTATCCAATAAGACAGAATCAGAGCTGTAGAATGGGTCTGAGGGGTATAAGGCTTTTAGCTCGTTGTAATTCAGATTCTCAGTTTGCTTGAGAAATTCTTCGTATTTTTTCAAGTCAAATTCAGAAGAACTTGCTATGCTATGAGATAATGTTAATGCGCAAATAATTAGTAATAGTGATTTCATGTTTTCCTCTTTTTGTCATCCCACTATATATATAGACACATGAACACGATTTTTGTCTCAAGTTAGGTGAAGATTTATTTCTATTTCACTATCACATCTTTCAAATATATTGTTTTATTTGAAGTATTTTTAGCTGTTATCAATGTGTTTTTCCCATCTGTCGTGTATCGTATCTGGACTCCAACAGGATTGGAATATACTGTGTCGGAATGCATAAGGAACGGTAATGTTAGCTCGAATTGCTGATTTGACTTTATTGGTAAAAGTAGCTCACCATTTTTGAATTCTGAATAAACTGTTGTATCATTATTCAGGAAGTATGCAGGGATTATAACACCTTCGTTTGTATATTTTATTCCAACTTTAGTGCTGTATAGATTGAACCAGAGCACACCTTCATAATCATATCCATTGTCAGATTTCGCAAATACATTGATATCTCTGTAATTATCTTGGAATCTTTTGTTAACCACTAATAACGAGTCAATATATCGAACAGGTTCACGCACCCCGAAGTGAAGTTGGAATATATCCGGCTTTTGGTCTAGAGTATATTCGGGTTCACCTAATTCATGGCCTATGAAGCCTGCTCCCATAGTCTTTGGCTTATGTCTAGCTATGTAGTAGTCATTAAGTCCAAGCATGTCTAGTGATGGGAATTTGGTCCAATATGGTAGTGATCCAGCAACATCAACAGCTATGAGTGGTTGCTCTTCCTTGAAAGTAGATAGCAGTGCAAAAGCTAGTGTCTTTTGATTGCTAGTCCAAGTGAATGTTTCTATATTCTTATAATAACTATTTTCGAATTGTTGATATAGATAAAACGTACTACAAAAAGCTATTACTAATAGAAAGAGAGTTTTCTTTTCTTTAAAATAATTGCTTTTTAATAGCTCATTCAGCCCATCTACTAATATCAAAAGTATAAAAACTAAAGAATAAAAATGGTGACGGAAAGCCATAAATATGTCTCCACCCACAAATACTAGGTAGAAAAACCAAATTGTGAGTATAGAAACCAATAGTGCAATACGTTTATTTTTTCGCTTGAATAAGTATATAGTCATTATTCCAACGGGAACAATTAGAGTAAATATAGCTTTCATAAATTTCAAATTGTATGTCAATCCATACATTGCATGAAATAATGATGGCGTTACCTTTACTAATGCAGTATTTGGGACTAGTTCACCATAATAATAGATTCTAAATATCAACTGCCCGAAATACAATAATGTGGGGAACACAGCTAATTTTAAAATCTGAATTATTGTACTTCTAAGTTTATCTCGGTTTGATATTAGGTGGTAAGTTCCGATAATTATGGATAGTATAATTCCATCTGGGCGAGTTATACATAGCAATCCCAATGCTAATGACGAATACCACAAGCTGTTTTTCTTATTAAAATCATTAAAATCAAAGTATTTGACCACAGCCCAAAGCGATAGAAATGCAACTAATGGTTGCTCCAAACCCGCCATTGACCAAATAGAAACCGTACCAGACATAGTATAGAAAAACAAAGTTATCAGTAGGATGGGGATTGTATTTTGGAAGCGATTGCGTACATAATCTATTATGAGATATACGTTGAGAATTCCAAATATTACTCCCAATACTCGTGCAACGGATAGTAACTCAAATCCTAATTTTCCAACTGCCGCAATCAATAATGTCCAAAGTAGATTAGAGTAACCCTCTACTGGTATTCCATCCGTCCAAGTTAACCCAAACCCATCCAATAGACGCTGTGCATAACGTAAAGTTATTAGTGCATCATCTGCCATATAGGGCATATAGTAAATCGATTTCAGAGCTAATAAAGTAGAAAAGACTAAAAATATAAGTACATATAGACGATTGTTTTTCATTCTTTAGATTGGTTCATTGTATATTGCATAATGACAAATATATTGAAAAACGGTTAAAGAATTCAATATTATAAATGTTATGATGAAGTGTATATTGTTTTTCTATTCCAATATCACTTCTTTCAAATACCTTGTTTTATTAGATGTATTCTTAGCTGTTATAAATGTATTTTTCCCATCTGTTGTGTATCGTGTCTCAAACTCAGCTGGGTTGGAATAGACAGTATCCGAATGCAACAGGAAAGGTAATGTTAGCTCGAATTTCTGATTCGGTTTTATTGGTAAAAGTAGTTTTCCATTTTTGAATTCTGAAAAAACTAATTTATCATTATTCATGAAGTATGCAGGAATTATAACTTTGTCGTTGATATATTTTATTCCAACTTTAGTGCTGTATAGATTGAACCACAGCACCCCTGAGTAATCATGTCTGTCGCCCGCAGTTGCGAATACATTTATAGCACGGTAGTTCTCGATGAATCGCTTATTAATCACTAACTGAGAATCTATATAATGCAGTGGTTCACGCTGCCCAAAATGTATTTGGATTATATCTGGCTTCTGATCTAATGTGTACTCGGGGTCGCCTAACTCGTGCCCTATGAATCCGCCACCCATATTACCAGGTTTGTGCCTAGCTATATAGTAATCATTAAGCCCAAGCATATCGAGAGAAGGGAACTTAGTCCAATAAGGTACCGAACCAGCTGCATCTACTGCTATTAGTGGTTGCTCTTTCTCAAAAGTTGCTTTGAGTTCTAATGCCAATGTTTTCTGATTACAGGTCCAAGTAAATGTCTCTATTTCTTGATACAGGTAGAAGTTGAACTGCTGATATATGAATATTAGCCCTGATAGTGACAATAGAATCAAAACGAGTTTCTTTTTCTCTTTGTAATAATTGCTTTTGAATAACTCATTAAGTCCTTCGGCTAATACTAATATGATAAATACTATCGAGTAAAAATGATGTCGGAAGGCCATGAATATATCGCCTCCAATAAAGACTACATAGAAAAACCATACTGTTAGTATAGATATTAGGAGGTTAAAATGCTTGTTCTTACTCTTGAAAAGAAGGTAAGATAATACTGCAAATGGTATAAACAGAGTCGAAATTGAGAATATGAATTTTAAGTTATACTTTAATCCAGCAAAGGCATGAAAGAATGACGGAGTTACCTTTACAAATGCAGTGTTGGGGACTAATTCTCCATAGTAATATACTCTGAATATAAGTTGCCCAAAATAAAATATAGTAGGGAAAATTGCTAGCTTTAGAACTTGTATAATTGCACTTTTAAGATTGCTTCTGTTAGCTATTAGGTGATATGTGCCTATCACTACTGATAATATTATACCGTCGGGGCGAGTGATACAGAGCAAACCCAATGCTAATGACGAATACCA
>PGYR01000090.1 GCA_002839765.1 Ignavibacteriae bacterium HGW-Ignavibacteriae-4 | reverse complement strand
CTTAATATCTTCTATATTCAAAATAGAAGATTTTGTACCTTCGTATCTTTCGTTGTCTAAAAGTGGAGTTGTACCACGGAACCATTGGATTTGAGTCCAATAAGTTGGGTTATTCATGTTGTGTTCACCGTAAATATTCGCATCAAATGTTAAAGAAAGACTTCCGCCTTCTTTAGTGTAAACACTTTTAATGTCTTTCATAAATTCCGGTTTTTGTAGAACATAAAGATTAGCTTCATCAGAAAATACAATAGGTGATATTCTAGCTTCTTCATAACTTTGACCACTTGGCCATCCGGATCCACCATTAGTACTGCCATTATAATTTGGATCAAAAACAAACATCTCTGCTTTGTACAAACCGCTTAATCTATATCTAAGTGTATCAAAAGTAATCTGACCAAAATCTTCAACCCATTCAGAAATTACTCTTCCGTCTTTCCACCATCTGTATGCAATCTTATATTGTTTTTGAGAAGGTGCTGCAACAACAAATAAAAACTGATCCAAAGAACCTTCACACTCAATTACATCATGTGGTTGTTCGATTATAATTGCTGTCTCTGGATAGTACTGAGCCATTGTATTCGATGGCAATAAAAAAGATAGGCAAAACATCGCTATCGATGCTAGACCTAGATTATGTAAAACTCTTGTTTTCATAATATTACTCCATATAATTAAAAATAATTTTAAATTCGTTTTATTTAATTTAAATAAAAAAACTCTTTATTTAGTTACTAAATTAAAGAAAAAATATGAAAAAATATCATTTTAAATTAAGATTGAATCTGAATTAAATTATATGTAAGTAATTTTACACACTTTTTTACTATTTTATATTTATAAATTTCAAGTCTTTATGGTTACTACCTATATTTAATCGTACCAAGTAAACTCCTGATTCAATAAAAGTTACATTTATTGGTAAATTTATAGAATTTGTAAATGATAGATCGTCATATAATCTAGAAATTAATTTACCCTTGATATCATATAGATCTATGTTAGTTGTTGATGACTCATTAGTCTTATTAGTTAATCTAATTTCATTACCTTTACCGTTGCTTACTATTTCTGCTGCATAGTAATTATCAAAATTATTTTTTACTGATGATATTCCTGTATTGCCCATCAATATTACTTTATACGCGGGATTATTCTGTGAGTCCGTTTTCAAAAGTACAGTAGCTGATTTTGCTTTGTCATCTTTTGCTTCAAACTGGAATACTATTTCTTGACTCTCGCCTTCTGGTATATATATCGCTTTACTCGGAACAGTAGGACTTACTAAGGTTATACCTTTTGAGCTAGCAAAACCCATTTCAATACTCTGCAAATTCAGTCCTTTTGCATTTTTAGGACTTATGAAAATTGATTTTTCTCGTTTCTCACCAACTGGTAAATCGCCGAAATTCAAAGTGTCGGTAGATACTTTTATTTCTGGTTGTTCACCTACTGAGAATTGATATTTGATAAAGTTCCCAAAATCAGGATTGAAATTTATACTTTTGTTACCAGAGCTTATACTTATATAGCCCGTACCTAACTGGTCTCTCATCCACCATAAGTCCAATCCGAATCCTTCTACATTCTCGAATAATAGCTCATAGCAACCTATTTCCAAATCAAATTCATAATTATAGGATTGTACACTCCCGAAATCGCCAATCTTCACTTCTTTTATAATTCTACCACTAGCATCGGTCAATTTCATTCTGTACTGAGCTTCAGCTTGCCTGTTAGTTTTCAATGTTATTTTGAAATCTTTAGAAAGTACATCGACTCCAATCATTTTCGAAGTAGCATAATCATTTCTTGTATTCTCATCATCTTTTCCATTTGGATTTGATAATCTGACTTCAAAGTTATATTCGGTCCCACCATTCAAACTGTTTAATTCCAAAGGTGGTAAAGTAATCTTAGTTTCTTCTAAAAATCCTAATTTACCAGACCAATTATAAGTGCTATTATCTTTACCAAGTACTCCGTACTCTATATTCAATGATGATAATTCTTCGGAGCCATTATTCTTTATTAATATAACTGGTCCTGTACAAGATGGATTCAATCTTCCATATTCTTGGTCTATAGAAGGAGAAATAATTCTTTCAATTGAAGCATCATTCACAAAATTTGGATTGCCATATCCAATCATATATCCAGTGAATATATAATTACCATAAGGTACAAATTGTGATGGATTATCAATTTCATAGTCCATTTCTGTAGATACACCTGGAGTAACAAATGTAGTTATTTCGTGGTCATAAGTATTGACAGTAGCTCCAGGGCACCAATCTGATCTATCTATTTGCCATGTACCACCTTGAGGGAATACGGGGTTATCACCACATTCTTTCCAACCTTCCCATTCGAATTGCCCGTCTAATCCTACATACAATCTATGTGTTCTTTTACAAAATTCAGAACAGTTGTCTGTATTAGCAGGACCAGCAAATCCGTGACCACTGGCTCTAGTTTTTGCCTTGAACATTGTTGCATTTTTATTTGGAGTTATTTCTATCTCAGAAATACTCTTATGGTTTACTATATCTACATAATTACCGCCCGAACTCCATAGTGTTTGAACACTTTTTACTGTTCTAGCTGGTGTTCCTTTTATAAATAGGAATTTCAGATCAATTAATTCTTGTTGATTACCTGCCCTTAAATTAACATTGCCATGTAACAATGGCTCAAAATCAGAGACATCTTCTACCCATGTGAATCCATCAGGTCCCAAATCAAGATTGATACCATAAGGAGTGATAAATCTATGAATCTCATAATCTACAACAGGGGAATAATACATTATATTATCTCTGATTAATGAATCCGTAGCTGCAACAACAACGGAGTCAATTACATCTCCAAATTCACTATAAGTATAGAATGGCTTGTTCGCAGGGTAAACAGTTAAAGTCATAGTAGGCACTTTAATCATATCAGAAAATGCTTTTAATTCCGAAGCTGGGATTACTCTATTCGGACTATCATAATCAAACAAATAAACTTCATCTTTTGGAACAGGGTACTCTCTAACTACTTCGACGTTCTTCTTATCTATAGTAACTTTATCACTGAACTCACCTTTTACAAAGGTAACAACTGGTCTAAATTTCTCTTCATTATTATCAGAGACTAGATTATTATCAGATCCGATACTTTTAACTTCTGGAAAGCCATGAGCAGTTCCGTCGTTACCATTACCCGTAACATCGGGTATATTATTATTTACTATGTTATTCATATCATAATAGAAAAGAAGCCCATTCCAAAGAGATTGACCTTTGTTAGTTTGATAATCAACTTTCATAGCATCTGCTATTTCATTTGCGGTCAAAACTCTATTCCAAACAGCAAAATTATCCATTGAACCATCGTACCTCCCATATCCAGTTGCATTTGAAGCTATTTTGAATATTTCTATGTCGTCAAATCCACGAGTCAAAGCAGTACCTGAGTGCCACTCTTCACCATTTAGGTATATCTTCATATCACCAGATTCAGTGTTCTTAGTGAATGTCCAATAGTTCCATTCTCCTTTGAATTGAGGGCCTGTTGCCTGTTTTGAGATTCTATCATAACTTCCACCTGCATTACCAGCATCCCAATACACTTGACCGTTACTCCATGGTAGATGACTATTGACCACTCTTTGCCCTTTTGAGTTAACCCCTTCAAATGCGTAAGAGTTTTGTGGCATTTTTATATTATCGCCATTTTGCCAAAATGCTATTGTAATTTCTTTACCCAAATCAGCAAACGCTTTTTTAGGTACGTCTATATAGCTTCCTTCAGAAAATTGTATGTAATTCTCTGACCCGAAAAAGTAGCGTGATTTTATAGATTCTTCGTTATCCCTTGATTGTAGTGAAAGTGTTCCTTGTTCTATTTCTCCACTTATAGCAATCGATAAAAAATCATCATTTTCTACTTTGAAGGGTGAGTATAATACAAACTCTTTGGTGTCTCCAGCTTTTATATCTATATCGAATAGATAACTTTCTTGTTGGTCTGCTAATACATCATTAGGTAATAAAGCTGAAGTGTTTTTCAATCTTATTCTGAAATTATTGATTTTCACATCCTTGAGGAATTTCAACTTAATTGCGTGAATATCCCCTTGAGCATTTCTGAATGATTCTAATTCAGAATTACTGAAAAGCATATTAACAAAGAATGCTTTTCCGTTTGTAGGCATTATTTCGAAGACTCCGTTCTCGTCACTATTGAAAGGGACTTCTATTCTATTGGTAAGACTACTTCCGAAACTAGTGTTGTAAATTGTCTCATTCTCTTTATAATTATAAGGCTCGGTAGTGTAGTAGTATTTGTTGGGTGATGTACCTCGAACTAGGAAGTTTGGTGCAGCGAATGACGTAGAATCAAACATTCCTGACGAATCAGTAACTACAGTATATGTGAGGTAATCCCACTCACCACAATTAAATCCGTCTTGTGCAGTTCTTGGGTCGCATTTGAGTGAATAGTGCATTAGTATTTTTTCGTAGCTATCTGCAGGAGGGAATTCCCATGTACCTGATCTAGTTGTTATCGAATCGTAGGAAAGAGTTTGGACAATAATTGTGTCTCCTTTCGTTTCCCATTGAGCGTCTAATCCTACTGCTGCTAATAGTGTAATTGCAAGTGCGAAGAATAAATTT
>PGYR01000025.1 GCA_002839765.1 Ignavibacteriae bacterium HGW-Ignavibacteriae-4 | reverse complement strand
AATCTTTGGAGAGTGCATCGCATAATTTATTTACATTTATAAGCAGTGTTGGGTCAACCGCAATTGAAATTGTCTTGAAAGTTGTGGCTACTAGATTCCCATTTCTATCATATATATTACCTCGGTCTGCACGTAGGTCTATTTTAGATTCATGTTGCCTTTTAGCAATAGCCGTATATTTCTCATTATCTAGTATCTGAACTGAAAACAATCGTACAACAACCATCACAAAACCAAACAGTATTATCCCCATCAAAGACCAAAATTTCCAAAATTTCCCTTTCGGTCCTTTGTAATCTTCGTTTTCTTCCAAATATGTATTAATCTTTGTCTTCATATTCCTCTATGAATAATGGCGCTTCATCCGAAAGCGTCATATTCAATTTTTCTGTAGCTATTTGTATTATTCTTTCTGGCGATTGCAATCTTTTTACTCTACTATCTGTCATTTTTCTTTTATTTTCGAGGTCGTCTATTTTTCGTTCTAATGTGCGAATCTCTCGAAGCAAGTCCGTTGTGTCGTTTACGTTACCAACATATAGTACACCTGCCGTAGCAATAATAACTAGGTATAACACTATAACCCAACGGTTTAGGTTGAGCCAACTCTTAAAAAAAAGGCTTATTTGTGACTTGCTGTTTTTGATATTTATGCTGTTTTTATCCACTTTATTATGCTTCTCCCCCCGAAGAACATATTTATAATTGCAAAATATCAAATCAATTAGAACAAAAAAAATACTTTTTATTTTTGAAATAAGAAAAAAAGTTATAACTTGCCTTTGAACGAACACACCGAGTACCCTATTTATTCAAATAATAGACTTATTTACTACTAATCTCGCAGAAGTTCAATTCAAATTAAAAAATTCAACAAATGAATATTATAAATTATTTCTATACAAAGATGTTATGAAACAACGAGACAATAGAAGACCGAAGAGAAAATTCTCTTCCGGCAGGGAAACTAATGGTTATAAAAGAACTAGCCATATAACTCCTTCATCAGCACCTCCACCAGTTCCTATTATAGATATAGATGAACTTAAAACTAAAAAAATCTCCGAGCTAAACGAAATTACAAAATCCCTTGGAATTGTTGGGATTAGCGGGCTCAGAAAACAAGACCTAATCTTAAAAATAGTAGAAGAACAACGTGCCAAACGCGAACAAACTGCTAATGACGATGGTTTGTTAGCCAGCGGTGGAGTATTAGAAGTTTTGCCTGATGGTTACGGGTTCCTTCGTTCTCAAAGTTATAACTACTTGCCATCTCCGGATGACATTTACGTTTCACCATCACAAATAAAAAGATTTGGGATGCAAACTGGTGACACTGTTACCGGTATGGTACGCCCACCAAAAGAAGCTGAAAGATTCTATGCATTACTAAAAGTTGAAACCATCAACTTCTCTGCACCTGAATCAATCCGCGATAGAATATTATTCGATAACCTAACACCACTATACCCAGAAGAAAAGTTAAGCTTGGAATCAATGCCAACTGATTATTCTATGAGAATAGTAGATATGTTATCTCCAATTGGTAAAGGTCAAAGGGGGCTAATTGTAGCACCACCTAAATCTGGTAAGACAGTTATTCTTCAAAAAATGGCAAATGCCATTGCTCGTAATCATCCAGAGGTAAAACTAATAGTACTTCTAATAGATGAGAGGCCAGAGGAAGTAACGGATATGGAGCGTTCAGTAAAAGCAGAAGTAGTCGCTTCTACATTCGATGAGCCACCAGAAAGACACGTACAAGTTGCCGAAATGGTAATCGAAAAATCGAAAAGATTAGTTGAAGCTGGACAAGATGTGGTTATCCTACTCGACTCTATTACTCGTCTTGCTCGTGCATACAACACAGTTATACCTCACTCAGGTAAAATATTATCTGGTGGTGTGGATGCTAATGCACTACATAAACCGAAGAGATTCTTCGGGGCTGCACGTAATATAGAGGGTGGTGGATCTCTTACTATCATTGCTACTACGCTAATCGAAACTGGCTCTAAGATGGATGATGTAATCTTCGAAGAGTTCAAAGGTACTGGTAATATGGAGCTAGTATTGGATAGAAAAATCTCTAATAGAAGAGTATATCCAGCTATCGAAGTTAATAAATCTGGTACTAGAAAAGAAGAATTACTAATAGACGAAGACAAACTTCGCCGTATATGGGTACTTCGTAAAGTGCTTAATGATATGGAATCAGTCCAAGCCGTTGAGTTCTTACTAGACCGATTACGTAACACAGAGAACAACGACCAATTCCTAAATGGTCTGAATTCTTAGTAATTTAAAAAATAGAAACCGAAGTATGGCTGTCCAAAGGGCGGCCATTTTTTTTGTGGTAAATGACTTATTATTATACATTCCTCCGTTAAGTTGACAGGAGCCTAAAAAAAAGAGGTTTTAGGATGTTTGTGGTACAAAGATGAAACAAAGAATTGTTAATAACTTTTAGTAGGAATTGTGTGTGTAGCTTGCCTCATTAAGACGATTTTTTATTAATTTATGAGGTGTTTAAATGAAGTATTACATAGTATTTATATTTTTTACTTGTTGTAGTTTGTTCGCTCAAACTCAAACAAATATCGCACATTTAGATAGTGGACTTGTTATAAGTGAACAAGTTCTTATTGATGCTTTTGAAGAGGAAACAGGGGATTCGATAAATACAGTAAATTTCTATCATGACCCTTTCGATGGTAACTATTACTTAGAGGCAACTTCTTTTATAATAGGTGATATAAAAAATGTTTATTATTGGAAGCTCTCAATTTCTATATCATCTGGATATGCAACGGCAGAAACAGACCCAACTCATGGTAAATACACAAACTGTAAAATGACAGGATGTACTTGTGCACTTCCTTGCGGACCTTGTGTCAATGAGAATAGTTCAGGCACGTGTACATCAACAGCAATTGACAAACAACTTTTAGATGGACACATCGGCACATTTTTCTAAGATTATATTAATTTTAATAGTTATTAAAGTATCTTTAATTGCAAATCCGATCAATATTAAATTTGATTCAACATATAGTGATTCAATTTATATATATAATGGTATTTCAACTGTTTATGGACAAAATCAAAACCAGCTCATTGGGAAGTATTTTATTACTGATAGTTTAACAATTGATTTGAATAGTATAGATAACAACATATCAATTTTTTTTCCACCTACTTCTACATATTTAGATTTTAATAGTGGGTCTCTCTCTGAGATATTAATTAAAGATAATTCAGATGGAAGTTACTATTTTGTAAATAAAGAAGAATTGAAATCATCAGAAACTGATATTATAAAGTCTCAATTCCGAAGTCAGTTTGATAAGGACTGTGCCAATGATACATCGTTAGTTGATGCAGACTACCTGAAATTTATTTCTAAATATTCTGAAATAAGTAGGGAACTATTTACAGTTGAAGATTTGTATTTTATTAGTGATATATTTTTCTCAAAATTGGAAATGGGTTATGGGGATTTCATTAATTGGATTATGAATGATTCAAAAAATAATAGATTCAACGAAGCATTATTACATTTACTTTATACTGATATCATAAATAGTCAGATAAAATCTGTAGAAAAATATAAATTGATTAAACAAATTGAAAACTATACCTTTACAGAAGGAGGATTGTTCTCATTAAAACAAAAATCAAGTTACTCTAATGTTCTAAAAGGCGAATCCGCCTATTCAAGTAAGTTACTTGATAGTTTATTGAATAAATCAAATTATTCGATTCTATATTTTACAGCTAGTTGGTGTGGACCTTGTAAGCTTTATGTTGATTCTATAAAAACAAGTATAGAGTTATCCAAGAAATTGGAAGATGTAGATTTCTATCTATTTGCTATGGAAGCTAATCAAAATAAAGTTAGAAAAACAATTGAAGAGTATGAATTCGATGCAACTATTTTTTTAAAAGGACTTAATTCAAATCCTTTATGTAAGGAATTCTTTATTCAAAACCTACCTTCAATGTTAGTTTTGAGAAATGGGGTATTAATTCATAAGAATTGGATTTCTCCGTTGGAATTACCCGAGTATATAAGAAGTTTACAGTACTAAAGTTATTATTGATTAACATATTTTTAAATTAAATTAGGAGATAATCAGAATGAGTACAAGAAATAGAATAATAATATTGCTACTGGCTTTTGTTACCATAAGCTATGCCTCGTTTGCTTATAAATCTAAGATAATAGGTGTAGGTTTTGGATACACAGCTTACGCAATTGATTTAGATGAAGATGGATTTTGGGATATGGAGACATGGCAGTTCGGAAATGGAACACAGGTTTCTTGGGATTGGTGTGATGGGCCATACTCATCAGTGATTTGCAATACTGCTAAAAAAGCAAATGTGAATACAATAGATTTTATTGTAATAAATAATATAATGCAAATAAATGACAATAGTTTTTCATCTTACGAAGTAATTAATATTTCAGGACAAGTCATAATGAAAGATACGTTATTAGATAAAACAATTAATTTAGATTATCTAGAAAGCGGTATTTATGTAATTAGACTATTTGATGAAGAAGGAAATGTAAACAATGTTACTCTAAATATAATGAAATAAGGTATATAAAATGAAAAAAATAATATTAATAATGACGATAATAATTTTAAGCCCTATTCTTTCTTATTCTGGATATCCAGAAAGTGTAATGTTTTTAGGTGATTGTAATTCGTCTAATCCAGAGTTAGATTATCTTAAATTCGAGTTTTTAAATACAGATACAAATCAAGCAATTTATAAGTCTGCACTATATGTTGATTGTTCAGTATCACCAAATTTTTACTATCTTGAGAAGAAAGCTTCAGAATTAAAAGACACTGACACAACATATTCATTCTCTGATGTAAATATTAAAATGATTAGAAGCTCTTTGGATACTTCCACTTCACAATTCGAAGTTATTGGCGAATTGTATTACAATTTAGATTCAGACTCAAAAGGTCTATTATACTTGGATCCAAGCCTAGCAAGCTCTGATACAGTAAATATAGTTGATCCTAATAACCCTATGTCTATATTTGAATACAATGTTAAAACATCGAAATACAATGGTTACATTTTATCATGGAATGGGGAAACAGATTATTTTAATGAATATACAATTCTTGAGATACAAGAAGTTTTAGTTTTTAATGATGGTGATAATTATTTGTACAGGTTAGAAGATACTGACAGAGGTAATAAATTAGTAGGTCTAAAATACTATAGTGATAATAATTCTACACTATACACAAGATATTTTGAACCAAATAATTGATATTTATAAATAGAATTAACAAAAACATGTGCTAAACGAATACAAAAAATGGCTGCCCAAAGGGTGGCCATTTTTTTATTATTATTATTAGAAATGTTATAATTTGTAAATAGAAGGAATCAAAACAAACGCTATAACAGTAGTTAGTATATTCCCCTATTTGGCGAACTAAAGTGAGCGGTAAAAGAGGGATATCACCCACACAGCATATCTTCTAGATAAAATAAAAATGGGACTAATTATGATTACGAAAAATAAAATGAATTTCATAAAATGTCTAATCATATTCATTTTTCTTATTTCTTTCGGTTGTTCTGTAAGAGAAGAAGTAGATATATAATATATTACAAAGAAAATGACATAAAAGCTATTTCAGGAAATTGTTGTTTAGATAATAATTACAAAGAATTGTTTAATAACTTTGAGAATTATTTGCATTTTAGATTCTATGCAAATGGTTTTAAGAGGATTAAACATATAAAAGATAATATTTATTTGATTTGCCAATTGACGCTTTCTATCTAATAATTATCTGTTTCCTGTATGAGTTCTCGCCCTTTATACGAACTTCGCCGATGTAGTCACCCGGTGAGAGCTTTCTGCCGTTCTCATCTCTACCAGTCCAAGTACGCTGGTAACTACCCGGAGGTAAATGCCCTTTGAATATAGTTGCTACTACTACTGCTTGAATAGAGTATATAACAACTTCTACTTCGGTGTAATGATCTACTTTGAATTGTATATTCCCACTATAATCTTCCGTCAGACCAAAAAAGCTACCAATATCAGCGAATGATAGACGAACACCATAGGGGTTGTAAGTCCGAGCATAAGGCACTTCGAACGCTCGCATTAGGTTCTCTTGCCTTTGCACTATCATATTAGGATCAGGTTTGAAGGCATTTGTAGGTATGTAATCCATTCCTGTTTTCTCAGCTTCTGGATCCAAACTGATTAGCGTATAACCAATATTCATCAAGTCATAGCGTAATCGTAGTTCTATAGGTAACTTCATTCTCAATGCTTGTGCATAAGCACTATCTTGAGCTGGTGTAGTCCTATTTTCTATACCAGGAATTTTTGTGTCCGAGCTATCCTTTGTAAAAACATCGAATGAAGATCTAATATCTTCTTTTTTTAGAATTGTTTTTACATCTTCATTCTGAGAAAAAAGACTAACTTGTAGTAATATAATTAAAAGTGAGATTGATTTTATCATGTTCGGGTTTTGTTTTACTTGAATTAACGTCATTTTATGTAATATGTTATTACACAGAAGTATTAAAATATAAAAAATCCCTTACAAAACCGATTTATAAGGGATTAATAATTCAGATTTCTAAATTTAAAACTTATTTAGAATCTTTTGTCAATTTATCTAAAGCAGCTTTAGAAAGTAAATCACCGAAAGAAATAGAACCACCAGAAGTCTGTATATTCTGAACTGGCTTTCTAGGTGCTCTTTCGCGTTTTTCTCTTCTATCGTTCATTTTTTCTTGTTGCGCTTCAGATAGTACTGGAGAAACAACTAAAGATTCATCTTTTGCAGCAGAGTCTATAACTTTCACAGCTATTTCGGCACCAACTTTTAGTGGTTGATCATCTTCATTTACTTTCAATGCACTGATACGGCTGATAGGCATAAATGCATCAACTTCATCATTGATTCTGATGATAGCACCTTTGTCAAATACTTTCTCTACTTTACCAGAAGCCTCAGAGCCTTTGCTATATTTCTCAGCTAATGCTGGCCAAGGATTTTCTTGGTTTTGCTTTAAGCTAAGAGCAGCTTGCCCTTTTTCTTCTGAGATTTGAATTACTTTAAGTTCTAATTCTTGATTTTCTTCTAACATATCAGAAGGCTTGTTGATTCTTTTAGCCCAGCTTAGTTCGCTTACTCTTAGTAAACCCTCTACCCCTGGCTCTAGTTCAACATAAGCCCCGAAATCTGTTAGGCGTTTGATTTTACCAGTAACTGATTCACCAGCTTTGTATTTTTGTTCAGCACCTTTCCATGGAGAATCTTCCAAAGCTTTTTTGCTTAGAGTGATTTTACCATTCTTTTGGTCAACTTCTACAACTTTGACAGTTAGCTCATCGCCTTTGTGGAAGTGATTTTTTGGATTGTCGATGTGAGAGTGAGATAATCTTGATACGTGTATCAGACCTTCTACTCCACCCAAATCCAAGAAAACACCGAAATTAGTGATAGAAGATACTTTACCAGTCAAATCTTCACCAACTTTGATTTTTTCCCAAAGTTCTTTTTGTATTAGCTCTTTACGAGAAACAATAACGATTTTACCGTCGCCTATTTGTTTCACTTCAGTAACTTTTACGTCAAATTTAGTATTAACTGCTTCTTCTAATTTTTCGTCTTTTACATTCTTTTCTAAAGAGAAATGAGATGCAGGTAAAAATAAAGGAACAGAGTCATATACTACACGAAGACCGCCTTTTGCTTTCGCAATGACTTCAACATTTATAGTATCTTCTGTACCAATTAATTTTTCCAAAGAGCTAACAACACTATTATAATGTGCTTTGTCTTCTGTTTCTGAATCCTCAGATTTACTAGCTTCTGGCTTAGAATCAGTAGATTCCGCAGCTTTTGGCTCTTCTGTTTTAGCAATTGACTCAGTAGCAGTTTCAGCAGGAGCTTCAACTTTTACTTCAGCAACTTCTGGCTCAGGAGTAGTTTCAGCAACAGCCTCAACTTTCTCTTCAGCAGCTTCTACCACAGGAGTTTGGTTTTCAGTTTCAGCAGATTGCTCAGCACTGGCAGATGTTTCTTCTGAAGTTATTTCAGTCTCTGGTTGGCTGTTTTCAGTGTTTTTTAGTTCTTCGTTACTCATACGCTTCGATTAAGATGTGTGTTTAAAATTCTAAATGTGTTTTTACACGATTCACAAGTTAAGTATTATAAATCTTTGAAACAAAACTTGATAAGGTTTTTTTTATTTTTTTTTATTATTTCTTGAATAATATTTTGTTAGTAAGTTATATTTAGATAATTTTGTGGTCTAATTAAATACAATTAATGATTTACTGGTTTGTACATATTTAGACAGTACAAACTATAAACCGTCAGTAATCGGAGTTATACATGGCTGAACGTCGTAGATACGAAACCACTTTGATAATAAACGCTGCTCTAGAAGATCAAGAGATCGACGCAGTAGTATCAAAAGTAACAAAATATATAGAAGATAATGGTGGAGAAGTTGAGAATATAAAAAATGCAGGTCGTCGTAGATTGGCTTACCCAATCAACAAAAAATACAATGGCTGTTATGTTCATATTCAATTCCTTGCTTCTTCTGAGTTCCAAACTATTTACAATAAGTTTTTAATTTTGGAAGATACAATACTAAGACACTTGAACTTAGATTTACCAGATGCAATGATAGAATACAGAAAGCAAAGAGATTTGGAAGCTGGCAAAGTTTCTACTGAAAAAGTAGAAGAAAAATCATAATAATTATAAAAAGAAATTTAAAATTCAGGTGTTAAGATGAAAGTTATTTTAAGACAAGATTTAGACAACTTAGGTTCGATTGGTGATGTTGTAGAAGTGAAAAACGGCTACGGTAGAAACTATCTAATCCCTAGACAATATGCATACTATGCTTCTCCTGCTGCTATCCAAAGAATCAAATTCGAAAGAAAGCAATATGACAAACGTCAAGAAGAGCAAAAAGCTGTTGCTGAATCATTAGCAGCTAAATTAGCTGAATTGCAAGTGTCTATCCCGATGAAAGTTGGTGAAGAAGGCAAACTATTTGGTGCTGTTACTGGTCAAGCTATTGCTGAGCAAATGAGCCTAATGGGTCACACAATAGATAGAAGAGATATAGTTATAGAAGAGCCAATTAAATCACTAGGTGTATTTAGCGTGAAAGTTAAATTGCACAAAGATGTTGTTGCTCCTCTAAAAGTTTGGGTTATTAGCGAAGATTAATCCCTTACTTATCTAAAGATGAAATATGAAGAATCCCGACCTTATGGTTGGGATTTTTTTTTGAGTAATATCCATTATTAATTATTTTGTAAAATTGATTTTTTTTGAATGTTTTACAAATTAATTCATATTTTTGATTAATTATTAACGTAATATGAAAATATAAATGAAAGATATAAAAGTCGCACATCCTAAAAAATTAGGTGAGCTTGCTTCTACAGCAATTTCTGGAAACGATATTAGTTCTTCGTGTCTATATGTATCAGCACTGGCAATAGTTTACTCTGGGCAATATGCTTGGTTAGCTCTACTGATGGTTGGAGCTGTTTTATTCCTTTTCCGAAAGGTATATGGTGAAGTAGTTGGTGCACTACCGCTTAATGGAGGAGCTTACAACGCCTTACTTAATACAACTAGCAAATCGATGGCATCGCTAGCAGCAACCCTTACTCTACTTTCATATATGGCTACCGCTGTAATTTCAGCTAATGAGGCCATGCATTATGCCCATATATTATTCGAGAATATGGATATTATAATATCAACTATTGTTCTATTAGGAATATTCATGGGTATCAGTATAATTGGTATCGGTGAATCATCGAAAGTGGCAATAGCTATTTTCATATTTCATTTAATTTCTTTAGTCGTTCTTTCTACTTTTACTGGGTTATATTTATTAAATAACGGCCTTGATATATTCTATGCTAATTCAAGTTTACCAGTCAAAGAAGGTAGCATAATTACAGCACTATTCTTTGGGTTTTCTGCTGCTATGTTAGGTATTAGTGGTTTTGAGAGTTCAGCTAATTTTGTTGAAGAACAGAAGAATGGTGTGTTCCCTAAGACTCTTCGTAATATGTGGATAGTTGTTACTGTATTTAATCCACTTATGGCATTTTTAGCATTAGCAGTTATTCCTATGGACGGTATCCTTAATAATAAAGAAGCACTTCTCTCTTACATGGGTAATCTTTCCGCAGGTAACTGGCTTTCTGTAATGATTTCTATAGATGCCGCCTTAGTACTTAGTGGGGCTGTACTTACATCATTCGTCGGTGTTACTGGTCTAGTAGAGCGTATGACACTAGATAGAGTATTACCACCTTTCCTACTAAAAAAGAATAAGAGGGGTAGCTCATATAGAATTGCAATAGCATTCTTCCTATTGTGCGTTTCTATATTGCTTTTGACAAATGGAGAACTTGGGGCATTAGCTGGAGTTTACACTATAGCTTTCTTATCAGTAATGGTGCTTTTTGGTGCGGGTAATATCCTACTAAAAGTTAAAAGGAAAAATTTACCACGTCCAGAACGTTCATCTTGGCTTTCATTGTTTATAGCTATTATAGCAGTGATAATAGCAATAGTTGGTAATGCTATACTTAATCCAGCATACTTAGTTGTCTTTTTTCAATACTTCATACCTACTATACTTTTAGTTATGATAATGCTCAACCGTATAGTTCTGTTGAAATTTGTGTTGTTTATAATACAGTACTTCTTGAATCCAATACAGAATTCACTAAAAAAATCTAATAAAAGTATTCTTAGCTTCATAGATGAGATTAATTCACAAGAATTTGTTTACTTTACTAAAAACGATGATGTGGAAGTAATCAATAAAGTTATGCTCTACATACAAGGTAACGAACATACAAAGAATATTAAGGTCGTTGCAGTTTATAATGAAGGTGAAAAAGCAAGTGATAAATTCATTTACGATATAGATGTGATAGACAGAGAATACCCAGCAATTAAAATTGAGTTTGTCCAAATGGAAGGTAAATTTGGTCCTGAATTAATACATGAATTATCTAAAAAATGGAAAATACCTGTTAACTTTATGTTTATAGGATCCCCGAGCGATAGATTCCCGTATAGATTAGAAGAGTTGGGTGGTGTTAGATTGATTATATAGTTAATCTTAGTAAATGTTTATTATCACTAACAGAGAAACAATAGAGATTGCTACCCACAAAGAGAGTCCAAGTATCATAGGTTTCCATCCAGCAGATTTTATCTTTTCTATAGATAGACCTGCCCCTATAAGAAATAATGTAAGTACCAATAAGGACTTGGATGCAGTGGTTATGCTACCAGTTACTATTTCTGGAATTGGTAGATATGTATTCAGCAATATAGCCAATACAAATAGGAATATGAACCACGGAATCTTGATGCTTTTTCCTTTTCCCTTGAATAGATAAAGTGAAACAAGAGAAAGTGGGATTATCCATAATGCTCGTGCGAGCTTAACAGTAGTCGCTATTCGCAAAGCCTCGTCTCCATAAGCATAGGCAGCTCCGACGACCGAGCTAGTATCGTGTATTGCGATAGCACTCCACAAGCCGAACTGGTGTTGACTTAGCTCAAGCAGGTGCCCTAATATAGGGAATAAAACTAACGCTACGGAGTTAAGTAAGAACACCACACCTAATGAAACAGACATATCTTTCTCAGTCGCATTTATCACAGGTGCAACCGCAGCTATTGCACTTCCACCACAGATAGCGGTACCAGAGGAAAGTAGATGACTTGTCCGTCTTTCCATTCCTAGCTTACGACCAATGAAATATCCAAGAACAAGAGTTAATATAATCGACCCTACCGTTAGCAAAAAACCATCTTTACCAGCTGCTATCGCCTGAGTAATATTCATTCCGAAACCCAAACCGACTACAGCTACTTTTAGAAATAAGTTAACCGCTTTATTATTTAACTCTGGGTATGGATGACCAAATAAAAATACAAATAAGAATCCACCTACTAAAGCTACAGGACTAGATACAAAAGAAGAAAGACACAGTAATACAGTCACAATAAAAATTGCTTTTTGGAGAGCTGGGTTTATGTTGTATTTGCCTTTCATAATTTTTGCCAATAACGTAATAGAATTTTATTTAATTTACTGATAATATTTATTTTTAGATGATTTACTAAGAGTCTCGTGTTTAAAATGTGTCATTATAAGTTTTTAGCAAATCAAAGAAAAGCAGAAAAGTGATGAAAGTAAGGAGATAAGAATGACATACTAAGTGAAAAAGTGTAGTTAATTTGAGAAAATCAAAAATAATTCAAAAAAACTTACACTATTTATTGGTAATTAATAGTTCATCAATTATATTTGTAAGCTCTGATATAGTCAGAGCATGTTTTTTATAATATTGGGATGTGGCCAAGTGGTAAGGCAACGGTTTTTGGTACCGTCATACGCAGGTTCGAACCCTGCCATCCCAACTAATTTACAGTGTGTATCAATGTCTGATTTCAAAATTGCCACCGGAAGATCTAATTTACCTCTTGCTAGCAAGGTGGCTGAATCACTAGGAGTTTCACTTGCTGATACTTCTATTAAAAATTTCAGCGATGGCGAAATCTGGGTAAAGTACAACGAAAATGTTAGAGGAGTAGATTTGTATATATTACAATCTACTTTCGCACCTACTGACAATATCTTCGAGCTGCTTATGTTAATAGATGCAGCAAAGAGAGCTTCTGCCAGTAGGGTTACTGCCGTTATACCATATTATGGGTATGCTCGTCAGGATAGGAAAGATCAGCCAAGAGTAGCTATTACTTCTAAATTATTAGCTAATTTGTTGGTTCGTGCTGGTGCAGACAGAGTTATTACAATCGATTTGCACTCGTCACAAATACAAGGTTTCTTTGATATACCACTAGACAATCTTTACGCTTCTAACGTATTGGTCAATGCTATTAATAAGATGGGAATCAAAAACCCAACTGTAGCTTCTCCCGATGTAGGGGGTGTTCGTACTGCTAGAGCTTATGCTAAAAGATTGGACGGTGATTTGGTACTAGTTGACAAACGTCGCTCTGGACATAACGAATCAGAAGTTATGAATATCATAGGCGAAGTCGAAGGAAAAGACATTGTCATCCTAGACGATATGATAGACACAGGCGGAACATTTGTTGGTGCTGCAGAAGGACTAAAAGCTGCTGGTGCTAGACGAATAATTGGTGTGTGCGTTCATCCAGTTTTCTCTGGGTCAGCGATAGAAAGAATTGAAAAGAGCGATGCAATAGACAATATGATAGTAACTGATACTATCCCATTGCGTCAGGAATCAAAGAAAATAACAGTGGTTTCGGTAGCCGAATTGCTTGCCGAAGCTATCAGTAGAACTCACGACAATCGGTCGGTAAGTTCACTTTTTGAAATTGAAAGATAATATTTAAACAGGTTTTTAATTATGGCTTCTATACAACTAAAAGTAGCTAAAAGAGACGCTAAGAATACGAAAGTAAGTGACGTAAGAAGACAAGGCTTTATACCTGGTGTTTACTACATCAATGGTACTGAGTCAGTTCCTATTACTTCTAATTTCAAAGATTTAAAATCTATCGTTTTCACTTCATTGACTAACGTTGTTGATTTGGAAATAGATGGTGAAGAAAATAGAAAATGTATTCTTAAGGAAGTTAAGTTCGACCCAATCACTGATGAAATTCTTCACTTTGATTTGATGGGATTAACTCCAGGTAATAAAATTGTAGTAAACATTCCTATCACTCTGATTGGTCAATCAGTTGGTGTTAGAAATGGTGGTATATTGAACCACGTACTAAGAAAAGTTAAAGTTAGATGTTTACCTAAAGATTTGGTTGAGACTATCGAAGTTGATATATCTAAATTAAAAATTGGTAAATTAATCAAACTTGATGAAATCGACTTAGGCGATTTGGAAGTTGTTGTAAAAGGCAACGCTGTTATCGCTGGTGTATCACGTCCGAGAGTTGCTACTGCAGGAACTACTATCGAAATGGATGATGATGAGGATGAAGATTCAATCGGTGAAGAAGGAGCTGCTACTGAAGGCGGCGAAGGAGAAGCTGGCGAGTAATCGCTCTTCTACTAATATATTTAGGGTATTCTTGATTGATTTTAAGAATACCCTTTTTTTATACTAATAATTATGAAAGACACATTTGATTATATATTCGTTGGACTCGGAAATCCCGGACCCAAGTACCAAAAGACTCGCCACAATATAGGTTGGCTTGCTCTTTATGAATTTGTACTTCGCAACAAGAAAGACTTCAACTCTTCCGATGGGCTGCAAGCCCACCAAGCAAAGGTACAAATTGGCGACAAGAATATCCTCTGCCTTCTTCCTACTACATACATGAATAACTCGGGCGAATCTGTACGTGCCGCAATCAAGAAATATAAAGTACCAACTAAGAATATAATAGTACTAGTTGACGAATACAATTTCGAGTTGGGAAAAATCCACCTGAAAATTGGTGGAAGTGCTGGCGGTCACAATGGTCTGAAATCTCTTCTCTATCACTTAGATACCGACCAATTCTACAAACTTCGTATGGGTATCAGCAAAAACTTTGGTCCAGGTGAACTAGTGGACTATGTACTCTCCGAATTCACTGAAGATGAATGGAACGGCGAGCTAACCAAATCAATCCTAAAAGCTGTCATGGCACTACATAATATAGCCGAACTAGGCACGCTCAAATCTATGAGCGACATAAATACAGATAAACTCTAGCTCAATATAAAAAAAAAGGAGCCACCGGCTCCTTTTTCTATTTCTTATTCTCTTCGTTAGTATTAGTGCTTGAAGTGACGCATACCAGTAAATATCATAGCTATGTTATTGTCATTTGCTGCTTTTATAACTTCGTCGTCTCTCACAGAGCCACCGGGTTGTATTACGGCTGTTGCTCCTGCTTTAACAGCTTCTAATAGTCCATCAGCAAATGGGAAGAAAGCATCGGAAGCAACTACGCTACCTTGTAGGTCTAACTCCATTAGCTTCGATTTCTCTACCGCTATTCTTGACGAATCTACTCGCGACATCTGACCAGCGCCTATTCCTAGAGTTCTGTCGCTCTTACCATATACAATTGCATTCGATTTAACGTGCTTACAAACTTTCCAATTGAACATCAGTGCTTGCCACTCTTCGTTCGTTGGCTCTCTGTCCGTTACTACTTTCATTTCTTCATTGTTTATCAAATCAGCATCAGTAGATTGAGATAGCAATCCACCTAGTACAGATTTTAGCTCGTATCCTTGTGCATTTTTCAGCATATCGTAGTTTAGTCTTATTAATCGTCTATCTTTCTTCTTTGATAGGTGTTCTAGCGCTTCCTCTGTGAAATCTGGTGCTATTAGAACTTCGGTGAATATACTATGTATCTTCTCAGCCATCTCCATATCAAGTGTCTTATTCATAGCTATTATACCACCAAAAGGGGAGACCTTGTCTGTTGCAAAAGCATTTTCATAAGCTGTTACTAGGTTGCTACCACGACCCACGCCACATGGGTTAGTGTGCTTGATTATAGATACTGTGGGCTCTTCGTCATCTGAAAATTCATTTATTATTCTAGCTGCTGAGTCTATGTCAATTATGTTATTATATGAAAGTTCCTTGCCGTGCAATTTCTCGAATATTTCAGAGATATTCCCGTAAAGTGCAGCTGATTGGTGAGGGTTTTCACCATAGCGTAGATCTTGCTCTTTCTTGAATGATATATTGATAGTAGGACCCAAATCAATTTTGTTATGCTTATTGAAATAGTTAGAAATGATCGAATCATATCTTGCAGTATGATCGAATACTTCGCCTGCTAGTTGTACTCTCAACGCCTCAGATATAGTACTACCGTTAGACTCCAATTCATTAAGTACAGTGTCATATTTATCAGGATTAACTACAACGGCAGTCCATTTGTAGTTTTTAGCAGCAGCACGTAGCATAGTCGGCCCACCGATATCTATGTTCTCTATCATCTCATCGTGGGGAGCATTTTTCTTTAGTGTTTCTTCGAATGGATATAGGTTCACAACAAGCAAATCTATTGATTTTAGGTTGTGTCTTTCTAGCTCGTCTATGTGGTCTTGCTTACCGAGGTCAGCCAATATACCCGAATGGATTGCAGGATGCAGAGTTTTTACTCTACCATCCATTATCTCTGGGAAATTAGTCAATGCACTAACTGATTGTACAGTTATTCCTGCGTTTGCTATTGTTGCCTTAGTTCCACCTGTTGAGTATATCTCTATACCGAGTGAATCTAGTCTTCTTGCAAATTCCACAACTCCAGTTTTATCTGAAACTGAGATTATTGCTCTTTCTACTTTATGTGTTGAGGGGGTTTTCATTTATCTTTTTGTTTTATTTTGAATTAGTTATACAAAATTAATAAAATAATAGACCTTTATCATTACCTTTCTATTGTCGAGTTATGCACAGTCGTTTCGACTTATCGAAAATATAAAAAACAACCCGTAACTGCTACTAACTCAGGACATGTTGCAATATCTTGCTATTTGTTCGTTCATATAGTATGAAATTAATGTTTAATTATATGAAGGAGATGTAAAATGGATAACTTAATAGTAAAAGGAAAATGGAACGAAGTGAAAGGGAAACTTAAACAAGATTTTAGTGAGTTAACTGATTTTGATTTAACTTATGCAGAAGGTAAGGAAGATGAATTAATCGGTAAGCTGCAGCAAAAACTCGGTAAGACTAAAGACGAAATAAAGCAAAAAATTGCTGAATATACCAGCAAATAATAGCTAGAATGTAATAATGCAAATTCGATTATAATGCCACCAAAAAGTTTGATTGTTTGGTGGCATTTTTTTTGTATCTTCGAAAATAATAATATTAAATAATACAAAATGAATTTAGAAAACCCTCTGTTTCTAATACCTATATTAATTGGGCCAATAATTATAATAATTATGCTAGTTACATTGAAGTTTCCGCCTAAGAAGATAAATTCTCTGTACGGATACAGAACGAAGCGATCAATGGCAAGTCAAGAGGCTTGGGAATTTGCTCAGCCATACTCTGTGAAAATGATGCTGAGATATATGGTTATCTATACATTAACAGCGGCTTTCTCAGTCCCTATGAAAGATATAGACCCAATTATGGGTGTTGTACTTTCTCTAATAGCTATGATGGTATTTATGGCCATTGCTATTATAAAAACTGAGAAGGAGTTAAAAGCGAGATTTGAGAATAGCCCTTAGCGTAGAATAATAGTTGAGTCTTGTTCGATTTTTTGGATTAATTTCTTAGATAAATACTCACCAATATCTTTGTGCATTTCTTGATTCCAATGCCCATTAGTCTTAGTAACTTTCCAATAATATGGGTCTTTACCCAAATTGTAGAGTGAATCCATGAGATTACTTGTATCCCAGTTAGTTATACCGAGTCTATTAACTTCATCTTGAAAAGCTTTATAGAAAGGTGCGTAATCTCGATTGATTATTATCACGTTATTGTCTAAGTGGGTCAAAATTTTATTTACTATAGGGAGAGGCTTGTAATTAGGATCAGGGATAACTGGCTTTTTCTCTGGTACAAACCAATCATATACCTTCCCAAAAATTATAGAAGGTACAGGACGTTTATCAGTTGTATGTTTTGCATTCTTTAACATGTTTAGCAATATTGATTTAGATAACACATCTTGCACGTATTTATATCTATCTATTTCCTCTTGGTCAAACTCAATTGACGCAACTAGAGAGTCATTAACTTCTTTGGCATAAGGGTAAAGAGGTGACAATTTCTCCAAATGAAGGTCTCCATTAGAAACGAAATACAGGACTAAATCTGGTTTGAATTTGTCAACTAATAACCGCTGATATGCATAATTATGACTAATGTTGAAACCAGCACGTCCGAAATTTAGTATATCAAAAGTATATCCTTCAAATCGTTCATTCAGTCTTTTCTCTATGATATTCCCAAAATAATCACGCTGGAATATTTGGAAAGATTCGACAAATGAATCTCCTACTAGGGCTATATTAATGTGGTGCTTGCTAGTTGTATCTACTTCATCACCTATGAACCGGCTGTGATTAGTTCTAAATATCCCCATACCTTCATTGAAAAAAACAGTCTCTAAGTTGTTAGGTAAACCTTTGCCTATATCGTCATAGTATTTCCCAAGCGAGGCTTCGACTATTTTAGCATTATTAACAAATAGCTCACAAATCAGCAATGTAAGAATTGTAGCTATTAGAAAAAGGGCGATATGTTTGAGAGTTTTTATCAAATCTTAAAATTGGAAATAAATAAATGGTAGAGGTTTTGATTGAAATATATAGATTAATGTAACTACGAATAAACTCAGTAAAATACCTAATTGAACAGAATTAGATTTGAATCTAAGTACAAAAGTATGTCCAAACCTATTCTCAATTATGTCCATTGTAAAGTTTAGAACAAAATATGAAATTAATATCTGAACGAATATATGTGTGTATTCGCTCGTTTGCCAATCAAATATCGAAGAGAAAATAAGCTTAGTTGATTCCCACGAAGTAGCTCTAAAAAACAGCCATGTAAACGCAACTAGGGCATAAGTGATTATTACTTTTGGAATATCTTTGAGTCTTGTTATCGGGTCATATTCTGTTTTACCTTTATTTAGAAATTTGTGTACGGCTAGATAGATACCATGCAATCCACCCCAAATAACGAAGTTCCAGCTAGCTCCATGCCACAAACCACCCAATAACATAGTTATCATGAGGTTGGCATAAGTGCGTGCTTCTCCCTTTCTATTCCCACCTAAGGTTATGTAGAGATAATCTTTTAGCCACGAAGAAAGTGATATATGCCATCTTCGCCAAAACTCTGTTATATTTCTCGATAGATATGGTTGCTCAAAATTTATCATAAGCTCTATGCCTAATAGCTTAGCAGTACCACGAGCTATTTTGCTATAACCAGAAAAATCAGCGTATATTTGAATACCAAAAAGAAGTACAGCTGCTATTATCTCAATAGATTTATAGAGATGAAGATTCCCAAATATGTGATCTACTATACGACCTGCTGTATCACCTATCATAACCTTTCGGAATAATCCGAGAACTATAAGTGTAGCACCTTCTTTTAGCTGGTCTTTTGTAGGGCTAAGTTTCTTGTATAGCTGAGGTAAAAGGTCTTTTGCTCTTTCAATAGGGCCTGCTACTAATTGCGGAAAAAATGAAACAAATAGAGCAAAATCAATTAAGTTATCGGTTGGTTCTAGCTTCTTTCTGTATATATCAAAAGTGTATGAGAGTGTTTGAAAAGTGTAAAATGATATTCCAACAGGAAGTATTATATTTAAATGGAGCGAATCTACATGCCCCCCGAAATTATTTACCATACTCTGGAAACTATCGACGAAGAAGTTGAAATACTTGAAGAATCCAAGTATCCCTAAGTTTATGCCTAAGCTAGCATAAAGTAGATACTTCCTTTTCTTCTCATCATCAGTCTTGTGAATTTTCAAGCCAATATAATAATCAACTACTGTAGATAGTAACAGTAGCAGACAGAATCTCCAATCCCAATATCCATAGAAAAAGTAACTCGCTACTAATAAGAATATATTCTTATACGTTTTTTTAGGTAGCAAATAGAATATAGGTAAGACTACAGCTAGAAAGATTAAAAATATAAATGAGTTAAAAAGCAATCGAGGTTGTCTATTTTTTTTTAATTTTTAGATTAAGTGTCGGCTACAAATTAATGTAAATTTAGAATAATTCATTATCTTGATAGATAATAAAAACTAAAAAACTGAAAAGAAATGTTCAAACTACAGAATTATATAAATGGTGAGTTAGTAGCTCCGATAAATGGTAAATACTTAGATAATTATGACCCTTCGGTAGGGGAGGTATATTCGCTAATACCCGATTCCAATGCTGCAGATGTAGATTTGGCGGTCAAAGCTGCAAAAGCTGCTTTTCCAGCTTGGTCTAATCTATCGAACGAGCAAAGACACGACTATATAATGGCAATTGCGCATGGTATAGAAAGTAGATTCGAGGAGTTCGTAGAAGCCGAAAGCAGAGACAATGGCAAGCCAATAAAGTTAGCCCGAAAAGTGGATATACCTCGAGCAAAATCAAACTTTAAGTTCTATGCTACTGCAGTGATGCACTATTCTAGTCAATCGCATTTTATGCCGGAAGAGCCAGCTATCAACTATACTCTAAGACAACCTCTAGGTGTAGTTGGATGCATCTCACCTTGGAATTTGCCTCTTTATCTGTTTACCTGGAAGATTGCCCCGGCTCTAGCGACTGGTAATACAGTCGTTGCGAAGCCGAGCGAGATAACGCCTATGACAGCATACTTGCTTTCTGAAGTATGTAAAGAAGCTGGATTACCCAAAGGAGTTCTAAATATTGTGCACGGCAATGGCCCAACTGCTGGTGAAGCAATAGTCCAACATGATGATATACAAGCAATATCGTTCACTGGTGGTACAATGACTGGACAGCATATCGCTAGTATTGTTGCACCAAAATTCAAGAAAATGTCGCTAGAATTAGGTGGGAAGAATCCGAACATTATATTCGATGATTGTAATTATGATAAAGCATTAAGCACTAGCGTTATCTCATCTTTTGCGAATCAAGGGCAGATATGTCTTTGTGGTTCACGAGTATTTATACACGAATCTATATATGAGAAATTCCGTGATGATTTCGTGGCGAAAGTGAAAAAACTTAAGGTGGGTGACCCTATGGAAGTCGACACATCACTAGGTGCAGTGGTATCGAAACCACATCAAGAGAAAGTATTATCATATATCGAATTAGCAAAACAAGAAGGCGGCAAAGTAATAGCAGGCGGAAAGGCAGTAAACCCAGAGGGTAGATGTGCGAACGGTTATTTTATAGAGCCGACAGTTATCGAAGGATTACCTTTCAGTTGCAGAACTAATCAAGAAGAAATATTCGGACCAGTTGTAACGCTGCAACCATTCAGCACAGAAGAAGAAGTGCTAGAATATGCGAATAGCGTAAAATACGGACTTGCTGCAACTGTATGGACACAAGACATCAGCCGAGCTAATAGAGTAGCACAGAACCTACATGCAGGTATAGTTTGGGTGAATTGCTGGTTGTTACGTGATTTGCGTACTCCTTTCGGTGGAGTCAAAGATAGTGGTATGGGCAGAGAAGGTGGCTTCGAGGCTATGGACTTTTTCACTGAACCGAAGAATATTTGTGTGAAGTATTAGAAAAAGATTAATCCTCGCAAGTCACTCCTTGAAGAGGGATTTATGGAGGTGTTATTTCAATAATATCCTAGGAATATATTTCTAATATGTTTTACTCTTAAGATTGCCATGTCGCTAAGTTCCTCGGAATAAAACATTTGCTCGTCTGAGTTTACCTCTGCCTTCGACTCCTCTCAGGCATCAGAGCATTGTGTGTCAAGTTGAATAGATCAATTAGAAACAACTTTCAGCCCAATAATAGAGGCAATAAGTGTAGTGATAAAAAACAATCTCCAAAAATCAGTCGGCTCGTTGAACAATGCTATACCCATTAGCACAGTCCCCACAGCACCTACCCCAGTCCAAACAGCATAAGCAGTACCAATCGGTAAACTTTCTGTCGCTTTGACTAGGAGGAACATACTGATAGCCAAGCAAACTAGAAACCCTACAAACCAATATGTTGATTCATTGCCAGTTTTCTCTTTCGCCATTCCCAAACAGGTGGCAAATCCGATTTCGAAAAGCCCCGCTATTATTAAAAGTATCCAGTTCATATCTTTATCAATTATTTTATAAGCATCTTTAAAAAAGTGATAACACAAATTTGCAAAAAATTAGCTTAAAAGGGATACCTTATAGTAATTACCAAATATAAAGGGGAGTGAGAATGATAAAATTACGTAAATTAATGAGATAATGGCGAAAATTATTTTCTGTTTTTTAGAAGCTGCTTCAATTTTTTTAACCATGTCTTTATATTTTTTCTTATATCCATAAATAAAGTACAAAACGGAAAATGGTAAAGAAACAAGAACAACTGTTTCGATTGTACCAATTATAGGAATCATTATTAAATCAAATGCTCTTATAATTAATAGCAAAAGCATAACATTAGTATAAGCTACAATAGAAAGTACTATTATAGATTTAAAAGATGCCATATCATCATCACTTTTAAATAGCTTAAAAAATTTAAAAATATAATAAAATAAGTAGTCGAAAATCATTGAAATCTCTATACTCAATTTGGTTAGTTTTGCTGCATGATACTATCATTTGATACTATCACAATTTAGTGAATATTATTAAAATTCAAAAATTAATAATGCTTCTGACTTATCATCTAACTTCTCAACTAACTCACCTTTGCTATCCCATGCAGCACTACCTCCAACAGCGAGAAAATTATCAGAATAGCCAATAGCATTAACCATCAGAATTGGGATGCTTTTACTCTTAGATAATTCGGCAAAATATTCATTTGCTCTTTCAATATTATTCTTTGGCTTGGCTACACTCGCCATATATACATCAAAACCCATAACGTTGGCTTTCTCAAAATGCTCTGAGAGTAACGACTCATAGCAAATAGCTGGGGCAATTCTCACCCCATTAATATCTATTATAATCGGCTCTGTTCCTTCTACGAAATATGGCTTTTCATCTGAGTGAAGGTATTGCTTCGAGTAGGTTTGTCTGCTGCTGTTTGGCTGGAATATCAGCATACTGATATTAATGCCATTTTCAACTATTAAAGGAAATCCAATACAAATAGTGATTGCTCCACTATCAGCTAATTCTTGGAATATATCAAATCTATTATCACTAATCGTAGTGGCCAGGCTCTCAGCTAATTCTGGTTCATAACCCGTAATTGATAATTCAGGAAAGCAAATCAAATCAGCTCTAATTTCGATTGCTTCTTTTACATAGACTATATGCTTCACTATATTCTTTTGAATATCTCCTTTGAAAGAGGCAATTTGAGCAAGACAGATTTTCATGGAATTATTTCCTCAAGTACACCTTCATTAATGACGTAATATCTCGTAGTATCTATAGGTGTTGAGCTCTCAGAAATATTGGTCGCATCATTTACAACGATAAGCTGACTATCTATTCTAAAATTCACACCATAAGTAGAAGTAATTCCATCATAGATTTTACCATTTGTTCTATCTACCAGTACAGTATATTGACAATTCGTACCACATCCCCAAGTTACAATTGTGTATTTGTGGGCAAAGTTAACTCCTTCCATACATTTCTCAGTGATAATAGTTTTGAATTTTTTAAAGTCACTATTAGAACTAAAGTCAGGATTAATCAGTTCAAATTCTTCCTCATTACATTCATATTTTTCGAAGAGAATATCAAGAGATACAATCTCCTCACTAAGAAGTAGAGGAATTGATGATAAAAATAGAAGTACTATTAATATATACCTATGCATAATTATTTCCTTAACTTGTTGTAATAAAGTAATTCTAGCTCTCCAGTCTGGTTTTTGTCAACTATAACTAACGTGTCACCACCTTTCAAATAATATTCAATTTGGTTTATCAAACCGTCACTATCAAAGTCGTATCTGACATTTGTAATATTCTCATCATTGTCATACGTAATATATTGATCTATAAAACCATCATCGTTTTTATCAATATTCAAATTTCGTAGTTTAGCATCTTTGGAATAAATATACTCTTTCTCGAAATTAAAATTAAAATTATTATCAATATGCTTTTCTAGTAAAGTTCCACTAGATTTATCTAATATTTCCATTTTTGTATTGCTATAATCCCAAACATATTCGAAATTATCTGCTATATCTTCTCTATTCACTATTGACCAATACTTAACAGCGACTACCGTAATAATACTTGCATAGATTATAAGTGCAATTTGCTTAAAGTTATACTTTTTACCTTTGTTTTCTTTTTTTACTTTTTTCCCGATTTCCGCTTGAACTTGGGAATAGATAATTTCAACCTTCTCACGAAATTCTTCTATTATAGTAATAATCCCAAATGGAGCTTCATTATTAAAAACGGGTAACACAGAATCGTTATTTAGTTTTATAGTATAAGGAATCTCTTCCTCATTTAGTCTTTCAACTATATATTCTAACTCTAATTCTGAAACGATGTTAATATTAAATGATTCCATATCAAATTATCCGGTTAAAAATTTATACAACTTCACTTCTTCTTCAAACTCATAACATAGTCATAGCTTTCATTCATTTAAATACCTTCATTATTGGTTAGTATAATAAATCAATATCGCTATCAAAGCTAAGAAAAACAAAGCTCCTATAATATATGCAATAACATCCTTCGATTCGTCCAGGTAAATCTCTTTGATAGGGGTAGTCGAAAATGTAAAAACCTTTATGAAAACAGCACCAATTGCTTTAGCTATTACCCTCATTGCTTCCCAAAATACTTCGCCTATAAGTTCTGCCATAATTATACTTTTCTACTTAATTAATTTCAGACTAATTCCTTTAATAGATCATCCAAATCCAACCTATAAGTGTACATTTCTATTGTACCATCTGCTTTGTGAGGCCAAAGCTCTTTCGGCTTATCCCAATATAGCTCTACTCCATTCTTATCAGGATCATCTAGATATATTGCTTCTGATACTCCATGGTCAGAGGCCCCTGTTAATCGGTACTCAGCATCAAGTAACCTTTGCAGTATTGCTGCCAAATCCTTTCTCGTGGGGTATAGGATAGCAGTATGAAATAGACCGGTACTGTTAATACTAGATGGGGGAGAATCTTTACTGAACCAAGTATTCAGACCTATATGATGGTGATAACCACCTGCTGAGATAAATGCCGCTTCAGTTCCGTAACTCGTTACTAGTTCGAACCCTAGCAATCCACAATAAAATTCTAATGAGCGTTCCAAATCAGATACTTTCAAGTGAACGTGTCCAATCCTAGTTTTCGCTGGTATTTGGTAATCTATACTCATATATTATCCTTTTAAATTTTTTTCATATAGATTAATCCATTGCTGTGCAGTCATTTTAGTGCAGAGTTCAGCGATTAAATCAAAAGGTATAGTTTCTACTTTCTTGAACCGAATACAGCTCTTTCCCATATCAAGCTTTGTTTTTACATACTTGGGGTATTCAGCTACGAACCAATCGAGTAATTCTTTATCAGCGTATATACCCATGTGATACAACGCAACAAAATTCTTCTGTGAGGCGATACTTAAAAAGGGGAGTGGTAGCTCAGGCGAACAATGATATCCATCCGGATAAAGGGTATGTGGCACTACGTAACCAATCATTCCATAGCTCATCACTTCTTTGAAACCTTTCGGGAGATTATCCTTTATGGTTTTTCTTAGTTTTGTCATTGCCTCTTTTCTGTCGTCAGGCAATTTTGAGATGTACTCTTCTGGACTATTTGATTCTATTCTCATTGCTTTTTCCTTATTTATCAATATTGTTTTCGATTCTTTTGTCTGGGATGAACCACATAATAGCTACTAAGACATAGCATAGAACGGAAATCCAAATTATATAAAAGGATGTAATTATACCAATCAGATACATAATAATTGATGCTTTTCCTTTTATATCTTTACCAATAGCATTTTTCAATTTGAAATCGACACCGTGAAATGCAATAATCTGTGTTTGCAATATAGTATATGCTATGGCACACATTAGTAGTATAGTCCCATAAGCTAATACGGGCAATGAGGAGGTGAAATGCTCTCCTATCCAAGCTGTTGTAAAAGGTACAAGAGATAACCAAAATAAAAGATGGAGGTTTGCCCATAGTATTTTACCATTGACTTTCTCCACTATCTGGAAAAGATGATGATGATTATTCCAATAAATACCGATATAAATAAAACTGACTAAATAACTTATAAAAAATGGTGCAACAGCGAGTAAGGATTGTAAATCAGTATTCTCCGGCGGTCTTAGCTCCAAAACCATAATTGTAATTATGATTGCTAATACACCATCACTGAACGCTTCTAATCTATTTTTAGTCATTTATTACCATTTCATTTCTGTTGTATTATCATTAACTCGGACTTTGCTCTTCGCATCAGCTATTTTATTATGGACACTACGTGCGTTAGCTATAAATTCAATTCGAGTTATTGGGAAATCTTGATTGTTTCTTCTGTCTCTTTTCTTGAAACTTTCTATCGTCTGTCCAAAACTAATATCACCGCTACCGTCTGGTTTTTCGGTGTATGATAAACTTGGCAGATTCTCAAGAAATACTGATTTATATGTTTTAGAGAGCATCCCAGATTTTTGAATTATTCTTCGATTAGTGAGTGCATAAACTGTATTTTTTCTTGAAATAGCATCAAAAAAATACCGACCAATTAGCAAATAAACACCAATTAATAAAAAGGGTGTTCCAAATAATGCAAATAGAATACTCGCATCCATAGCCATATAAGTCCAAAATATGGAGAATCCGAGCCAAAATATGCTGAAAAGCGTAAGGAAAATATCAGTTGCTCTGAACTTTATTCCTCTCGCCGGCTTGTCTGCCCAGAGCAATCTCTCATCACCCTCTATTTGGTCTATGATTTCAGATCGTGGGTCTATGTAGTTGTAGCTATTCATTTAAGTAGAATTCATCAATTAGATTTGTATATCTTTCTTTAGCTGTATTTCTAAATCCATGATCATTATTAAGATATTCTTCTAAAGTTACAGAGTAGAAATTATCACACCCATAGAGGAGCTTCAATTCTTCTTTTGAAGTATATAGTCTTTTAATTTGATTTAGTACCAACGAATCCAAATCAATTATATTCATTTCATATAAAATTTCTAATACATTAACGGATAGTCCCTTTAGTGCAACATCATCCGAAAAAAGAAGTTCTCTTATTTCATCAATATCTTTATCTTCTACTAATTCATCCATCTCTTTAACAGAACTACTTGGTGTTGCAGCGATTCCACCTTGAAATACAATCCAATAAGACTCTTCAGATGAAAAAACGAATGAGATAGTAAGAAAGAATACTAGAAAAATCTTTTTCATAAATTTAACTTAGATTTATTCATACTTTCACAATATAATAAAAAACCCAATAATTTGGGACTTAACCCCTAAAGTTGGACGGTTAATTACAAATTCACTTCATCTTAAAAATATAATACTTCCATGTCTTGACTATAACAGAATCATAAGGAACTGAGTAAATAGTATCAGAACTAACAATTTGAGAAGGGTGAATTTTATATGGATCCTGTACGAACCATTTAGAATTATTAATTCTGTTTGGATTGTTAGCAATATAATAATTGACATCGTACATATTCAGTAATTTCAGTAGTTTATTACTTTTTAGGTCATGAACAAACTGTTTGTTCATGACTAAACCTTCCATTTGTATCAAAGGGTTTTCTATCAAAAAACTAACTAATCCAGCTCTATCGCCCATAGCATATACTCCTTTCTTATCGATACTGAATTCTTGAATTCCTTTTGCACCATTATAGTTGTCGTAATGTATTCCCTTCTTGAAAATACCAAAGCCAAACGACCAACATAGTATAAAAATAACAATCATAACCCATAGTGTTTTCTTATTGCCCCTTATGTAAGGTGCAAAAAGGATAAAAAACATTAGTTGAGAGGGAATAAAAATATAGTAATACCAAGGCCAAAACCCCCATCCACTAACAATAGAGTTAAACAAAATCAAAACTAAAGGAAATAGTATGGAAATTATTGATAGTACCTTAATCCGAGACATAATCCTTTTATTCATTAGTAATATGATACTAATGAATATGCAGAAAATAGGAATTAATGAATATATTATATGGTTAGGATTAAATGAAATTAGAGATTCAATTGTATTCGTTACTGGCCAATAAGAATTTTTAAGTTGTTTTGCCATCCCGGATATAGGCATCAATGTATGATAAAAGAATAGATTTGAGAGGAGGTAAAAAGCAGAAGGAATAAGTCCTATTAAAAATTTTGTGAAATTAAATCCTTTTCGGAACTTTATTATATAAATAGTTAACAATATTAGGAGTATTATACTATCCAGTCTTGATAAGAAACACAATGAATAGACTAGTCCAATTTTAAAACTTGAAACTGATTCATCTTTAGTCAATAGATTCAATAAATATATTATCAATGGAATGGTTATTATTACTTCCATTCCGCCTTTACCAATCAAGAGATATATGAAACTTACAAATAATGATGAAGCTAAAGAATAGTATTCCTCTAACTGAAATTTGTCAGTTAACAGTTTATGACTTTCACTAAAAACAACTGCAGATAACGAAATTGTAATTATATTTACAACTATGAACAATCCCTTTCCAAACCCTAGTATTACTGATAGTATAGTTAACAACCAAAACCATAGTGGATGGAAACCATTCGTTACTACAATTCCATTAAAAGTTATAAAACCTGATTTGAAGGTTTGTTTTATAGTTTGTATGTAATAATAAAAATCATCATCAAAAAATGCTAAATATTTATCTCCACTCTCAAAATATTTAGTTAATAATAATAATGAAGCTGAAATTACCAAAAAAAATAAGCTATAATTAAGAGTTTGATTTTTCTTCATAATTTTCAAATTTATAGTATTAATTAGGTTGCACTTTCACAATATAATAAAAAACCCAATAATTATTAATTATTGGGTTTTATTATCTAAACTTTGAATTAGAGTTTACTTTTCATCCATATTCAAATAGCTTTTCATTGCTTCAACATATTCTTCAAAAGCGGTTAGTCCTTTCTTTGATATTCGGCAAGTAGTTTTCGGGTAATTATTCTCGAAAGATTTATCTATAATAATGTACTCAGCTTCACTCAACACTTTAAGTTGGTGACTTAGATTGCCTTGTGTAGTTTTGGTTATTTTCTTTAAATGTTTAAAGTCTGCAGAATCAACTTTGATCAAAAATGAAATAATAGCCAATCTTACTTGCTGATTTAGAACTTTATCCAGATTTTCATACATTCTACTTTTCGTGTTTTAATTTATAAGCCGGTATCAAATATCCAATCACTATTGCTAAGGCATATAATAAATATGCATTTTCATTATTTATATATAGAGTCGTTAGCGAAATTACGAAGAAAACTACTCCTCCGAAAACTAAAGGTTTGAATTTCATAGTTAACCCAGAAACTAAAGTACCCATACCTGCGATTAGTAAAGTTAGTACTACGGGGTTGATTCCAATATATACAGATATATAGACAACTACTAACATAGAAAACGCAATCACTATCCACATTGATTTTAAAAATACTTCCAGATGTGTTCTAAAGCCTTTTTCTTTATCTTTTTTCTTAGAGACAACGCTTGTAATAATACCACCAATCGGCATTATTATAATCCAAGGAAGAAAATGCCATTTGAGTTCACCTGATTTTAACAATGCATAATCAGATAGCGCTGATAGAATTGATAACCATCCCCAAAGTATATAATAAAAGCTTTGTGATTTCAGATTCTCTTTCGCATTTAGTATTGACTCTGAAATTATATCAATACTTTCTTTCGCACTAATATTTCCCATAATTTTTATCCAAATAAGTTAAACAACATTACAAACATAATATAGTTTGTAATGCAAACCAAATTATTTTTAAAAAACCCAATAATATTTAATCATCGGGTTTTGTTTATCTTAATTTTCTAGAGATGAATTACATTTGCATACATTCGTGTACTTCTATGTCGCAACCACCAGTCCATTGTAGGTGGGGGTGACTTGATAGTAGGGTTTTCGCTTCATCCATATCGGTTGCTTGGATTATAGAGTATCCAGTTACTTCTTTAGTACTAGGAACACTAGTACCATCAGGCAATAGTCTAGAGCTTCCACATAGAGGAGAACCGAAGTCCACTAACTTGTCTCCAACTTTATCTTTCCAATCAAACCAAGGTTTCATGCCTTCCATTTTCTGTTCTTCAGTAGCGTCTGCCATCATTTCCATTGCTTCCGCTGGTGCATGATATATTACTATAAACTTTTTCATTATTGCTCCTTATTAAAATTCAAATTTCATTACTTCTCTTATCTCTATCTTGTCGCCACTTGCAAGTATTGGGCAACCTTTTGATAGCTCAATTGCTTTATCCATAGACTCTGCTTTTATCAGTGTGAATCCACCGACTAATTCTTTAGCTTCTACATAAGGTCCATCAGTTACTACGTTATCGGGAGCTAATATCTTGCCTGTAGTTTGTAAAGCTTCTGATGCTACTAAGCGATCTTCCTTTGCTAGATCTTCGTGCCATGCACCCCATTGTTCCATTATTGCTTGCATTTGCTCAGGACTTGGATTGAATTCTTGACTTACGTCATTTCTGTAGATTAATAAATATTGGTTCATCTTACCACCTCTTAAAATTAGTTAATAATATTTTGATTACACCAATATAACGATTTGCTTTTCAAGATTGGGACAAGAAAATGTAATTTAATTGCTATTTATTGAATTTTTATTACAACATTCCCAACCTTGTGACCCAAATCAACATATCGGTGTGCTTCTGATATTGCTTCTAGGGGATATATTTTATCTATAACTGACTTTAGTTTAATCTGTTCCGCTAACTTGGCAACAGATTCTATATTCTTTTTATTAAATAAAGCTACTCCGGCTTTAATTTTAACCTTCTTAGTTAAGTTATATTTGAACATATCATAATACTGTGGTACAGTAGCTACCGCCATCAAATGTTTACCACCTTCGTTGAGCATACTCAAGCTTTCCTTCGGTGAGATTATTCCTAACGTGTCATAGATAATATCATACTTCATTCCTCTTTTCAGATAGTCTTCTTTGGTGTAGTCTATAACCTCGTCTGCTCCTAATGATTTTACTAATTCAACATTCTTCCCACTACAAATTCCTGTTACTACAGCTCCATAATTCTTCGCCATTTGAACAGCATTAGTACCTAATGAACCAGATGCCCCATTTATGAGTATTGATTGACCTTTGAGTTTGTCACTGACTTCCTCAAGAAAAGTTAGAGATGTTAAAGCTCCAAAAGGTAATGCTGCCACTTCTTCAAAGCTTAGATTTTCAGGAATCAATGTTATTGCACCTTCTTCCTTGATTGTAGTATATTCTGCATAAGTACCTGTTTTACTTGAGCCAAATACTCTATCACCTACTTTGAACTCATTAACTTGATTTCCTATTGATTCTACTACACCCGCAAAATCAGAACCGAGTATAGGTTTCCTTGGCTTCGTGAGACCCTGGACTAATCTAATTATCAGCCCAAAACCTCTTGGTACGTTGAGTGAACGAAGACGAACATCTGCCGTTGTTACTGTAGTAGCATATATTTTAACTAAGACTTCATTCTTCTTAGGTACTGGTTTAGTTATCTCTGCTTTTAGGAATACATCTGGAGTTCCATACTCCGTATAAATCATTGCTTTCATTTTAATTTCCCCTAATCTGTTAGAATTTCACAATGAAACCCGTTCGACTTCACTATTGCTATTACTTCGTGTTCTCTAATTGAACCGTCTGTCTGTACTTTTAATACATTGTCTTTATCTTCTTGATCCAGATACCAACTCTGTATATACGGATTAGAATTCAAATCTTCTTTTATTCCGTTAACCCTTTCACCTTGCTCTATATTAGTTTTGAAGATGAACAAATTATCAATCATTTCTTTTCCTCGGTTGGTTCATAAGAGAAAACATCTTCAAGTTTTTTATCAAATACTCTAGCAATTTTGAATGCAAGTTCGAGTGAGGGGGAGTATTTTCCTTTTTCTATTGCAACTATAGTCTGGCGTGTAACATCGACTGCATCGGCTAACTGCTGTTGTGTCATCTCACTATTGTGGAACCTGAGTGCTCTTATATTCGAGCTAATGTAATTCTTACTCATATTTATACTCCACTTTGCATATAATAGAACTCTGATAAGTCGGCTATAATAGCTGATACGAGTATAGTAAATAGAATAATATTGAATGATATGAATACATTAAAACTAAATGCTAGAGAGCTAAGGAAAACTAGAAAACCAACAATAAAGACATGATAGAAGTTTCTTGTTGCCTTTATATCTATTAATTTCCCAAATTCATCTAACTTATCAAACCTCGTCTTATCACCTGTAATTATAGTATTGATTATAGTCAGTATTATCATTAGAATAATCTTACTAACTACAAATACAGGAATTAGTATTAGTATAACGGCACTCCAAAATTCTATTTGCCCCTGTAAGTCTAATATCTTTTCTGCGTATAACTCTGATACGTACCAATAGTAGGTAACGAAAGTGATAATTGTAGTTAATAATGAGAAAAGAGGTCTTTTTTCAGCTAATGATAATTTTTCCATAGTAATAATCTTTTTGTGTAATGTATAATATAATTGATACAAAGTTAATAATAATATACATAATGTCAAATATATTATACATTAAATGCAGAAAAAATGCTCCCTTTAGAGGGAGCATAGTTTAGATTGATATAACTTTGATAAGTAAATGAGATAATGGTGTTCAGTACGAATAGTTTGTAATAAAGTCAACACAATTTTGTCCAAATCGTGTAATAAAGTCAAGGTAATTCTATTGACAAATCGCTCTTGATTGTTAGTTTTCAATATAAATCAGTAATTTTGTCTAATCATCAATATACTTAGCGCCATCCTTTATGTACCTGGAAATACTTACCTCTTTGCTTCTAATTATAGTTAGCATACTTATAAGTCTATATGGCTCATTAGTTGGTTTTGGCGGAGGCATATTCATGGTTCCGATACTAATTACATTCTTTGGTTTTGACTTCGGAACTGCAGTTGGTACTACTATGGCATCACTAATTCCCTCCGCATTTATTTCAACTTTTCTTAATAGAAAAAATAAGAATGTTGATTTTAAAATGGGAACACTATTAGAAATTCCAACTATGATAGGTGTAATCTTCGGTAGTTTGCTTATCTCTTTTGTCTCTATCTATAGTTTAAAGGTGATATTTGTTGTCTTCATATTTATATTAGGATTATCATTTTTTATCAAGCTTGGATCAAAAAATAGTAATCTTGATCTATTCAATAAACTAAATAAACTAAAACCAAGCTTTGTAATAAAGAATAAATATCATTCGGTCCAATATAGAGCAAGCCTTTTCATGTTGCTCTTCTTTGGCTTGCTTTCGGGGACATTGGCAGGGTTATTTGGTATGGGGGGTGGGTTTATGAAAACCCCTATTATGATAAAAGTATTCAAAATTCCAGCTAAGATTGCTACTGCAACGGCTTTGTTTATGATATTGGTTACTAGTATAACAGGATCTATAAGTCACTATATGCAAGGGCATATATATATATCAAAAGCAATGCCTGTGATAATTGGTTTTGCCATAGGTGCATTGTTAGGGCATAAGGTTAATACACATATCAAATCTACAAATTTGGAAAAGCTAATTGGGTTTGCACTTATCTTAGCTTCTATGACTATGCTTGTTAATCTACTATAAGTATTGATAATCGTTTTCATAAACTTTCAATATCAATCAGTCGTCTAATGTTAAAAAACAAAAACACAAAACCTTATAAAATTATTTCTTATTTTTGAATTCGTTAAATAATCAAATCCCCCTTAGTTTATGAGCGATCCGATAAAGCACGAATGTGGTATAGTTCTACTTAGATTATTGAAGCCAATGTCATACTATATTGAAAAATATGGCAGTCCATTTTATGGCATCAATAAAATGTATTTATTAATGCAAAAACAGCATAACCGAGGACAAGATGGTGCTGGTTTTCTTAGCATAAAGTTTGATCCTGAGCCTGGCAGTCCTTATATATTCCGTCGTCGCTCCGTAGAAAATCAACCTATACAAGATATCTTTGGGCAAATCTCTCGAAAGATAAATAAAAGAATGAGAAATAATCCAGAATATAAGAACAATCTGGAACTTGCAGCTGAAGAGCTTCCTTATGTTGGGAATGTCTATCTAGGGCATCTACGCTACGGCACTTATGGCAAAAATAAAATCGAAAATTGTCACCCTTTCTTACGAGCTAATAATTGGATGCATAAAAATCTGATTATAGCAGGTAATTTCAATATGACGAATGTTGATGAGCTTTTTGAGACTCTCATCAACCTCGGTCAACACCCCAAAGAGAAGGCTGATACTGTTACTATACTAGAAAGAACAGGTCATTTTCTAGATGAAGAAGTAAACAAAGTATGGTTCGACCTAAAAAGCAAAGGTATTTCTAAAAAAGATGCTTCTCCTTTGATTATGGATAATCTCGACGTTGTCAATATGCTACGCCGCTCTGCTAAAAAGTGGGATGGTGGCTATACTATAGCTGGTATGATAGGACACGGTGATTCGTTCGTACTACGTGATCCAAATGGTATTCGTCCTTGTTTCTATTATATAGATGACGAGATTGCAGTAGTTACTTCTGAAAGACCTGTTATACAAACGGCTTTCAAGGTAGATATAGAAGATGTAAAAGAACTTGACCCAGGTCATGCTATTATCATCAAGAAAGATGGACGAATCTCATTTGAGGAAATCCGCGAGCCGGGTGAGAAATTATCATGTTCGTTTGAGCGTATATATTTCTCCCGTGGTAATGATGCAGATATATACAACGAGCGATTAGAGTTGGGAAGACAAGTTACTAAACAAGTGATCCACTCCATTGCTGGAGATTTGGATAATACTGTTTTCTCTTTCATACCTAATACGGCCGAAGTTGCATTCTACGGACTACTCAAGGGTATGGAAGATTACCAAAAGCGAATACAGATAGACGAAATTAAAGAGAAAAACGGTACTCTAACCGATGAAGATCTAAGTAAAATACTAGAAAAGCGTGTTCGATTAGAGAAAATAGCTATCAAAGATGCAAAGCTACGTACTTTCATCACTGAAGACAGCTCGCGAGACGATTTGGTCTCGCATATATATGATGTTACTTATGGCAAAGTAAAGCCGACAGACACTCTTGTTGTCTTAGATGATAGTATCGTGCGTGGAACAACTCTACAAAAAAGTATAATCAGAATATTAGATACCCTAAAACCTAAGAAAATTATAGTTGTTTCTTCTGCTCCACAGATTCGCTATCCAGATTGCTATGGTATAGATATGGCGAAACTTGGCGATTTCATAGCTTTCAAGGCAGCTGTTGAATTACTAAAAGAGCAAGGAAAAGAAGAGGTATTAGATGAAGTTTATAAGAAATGTAAAGCCTCAGTAGCTCTTCCTGAGTATGACGGAATCAACTATGTAAAAGGTATTTACGACTTATTTACTTATGAAGAAGTATCGAACAAAGTGGCACAGCTAATCCGCGAAGAGAATATAAATGCAGAAGTCGAAGTAATCTTCCAAACTGTTGACCATTTGCATATTGCTTGTCCTAATCACAAAGGAGATTGGTATTTCACAGGGAACTATCCTACCGAAAGTGGTATGAGAGTAGTGAACCGTGCATTTATCAATTATTACGAAGGGAAAAACGTAAGAGCTTACTAATGGATAATACTCAAGTTGGACATAATTTTGAAGATTTAGCCGAAGATTATCTAGTCAAAAAGGGCTATAAAATTATTAAGAGAAACTTCCATTTTGGGAAGCTTGGGGAAATAGACATTGTTGCCGAGAAAGATAATATTCTTGTCTTTTGCGAAGTAAAAGGTAGGAATAATAATAATTTTGGTTCGGCAATTGAAGCCGTTACGTACGGTAAGCAAATGAAGCTCAGAAAGACAGCCGAAGGTTATTTGAACATAAATAAAATAACTGACAAAGATTGTCGTATGGACTTAGTAGCAATTGATATAATTGCTGGAAAACCACAAATCACACATTTAGAAAATGCGTTCTAAATTAATAATATTGACAATATTCCTACTAACAATGAGCACTGCTTTTGCTAGTAAATACCCGCATCATCAACTTGGTATCAGCTATTCTACTATTTCTGGTACAGGTCTTGGCTATGTTATAGAGCTAGATCGACACAATGCTTTCCAATTCACAGTGATGCCTTACTACACTGGAAGCAACGCTGACAATGACCTAAATCTAACTATTATCACAGGTATTGAATTTCAGAAGACTATTTATAGAGATTCAGAACATAAAGTATATGGGTTCGCAGCTGCTAGTTTATGGTATTTTGAGAAAAATAGTGTGACTTACATTAATCAAGGCACAGATTTCGAAAAAGAAATAAAGCTATATGATAAAGATGTTTATCATAATTTGGGGCTTGGTGTTGGTTATGACTATATATTGAATGAGGCAGTTTCATTCAATATGAATTTGGGTTTGCAATACCAAATGACTTCGAATGACTCGTTCACAAATTACTTAGAGCGTACTGATGGTAAAGAATCATTTATCGGACTTGGTGGTGGAGTCGGTCTTCTTTTCCATCTCTGATGCTTTTCTAGTCGAATCTATATTGTGAATCTCTACTTCCGTTTGAATACGAATAGAATCCAGCATCTCAGCTAGTCTTTTCGGTTTCTCCGATGACATTTTCAAGTACATCTGGCGAAACTCAGGTTCACTAATATTATACTTTTCGAATACCTCGTTCACTTTAGAAGTACCCGCTTCTCTATCTACAGTGCTTTCTCGTGCTACTAGTACTTCTTGGTATATCTGTATGAATTTCTCATCTGTCATACCACCATCATCGCTACACGCAAAGACTAGTGCTAAACTTAATATCATTATTATCTTTTTCATAATGCAATATACTGAAAAGATTATTCCCCTCTTTAAGGAAATTAAAATTTTCCGAAAGAGGGGGGGGGCACGCCGATAGCATGGACGAGGTGTTTAAATAATTATCTCACAACAGAAATTTGTCTTGTCTCAACTTTATCGCCCATCTGAATTATAATATAATAAGTCCCACTCGATAATCCAATATTATCGATGTTGAGATTTATTGACTGTTGCTGATTCGCTTGAATCATATCATCATATACAGTCGCAAGTTTATTCCCCAATACATCAGCGAGTATTACCGATACTTTTCCAGTTGATTTTGGATTGATAGTCAATGTTGAATTAGCTGTTAATGGATTCGGATAAATGCTTATTTCTTGGCTTGAGTTGTCTTCTATGCCAGTGATAATGGGCTTCTTCGTTACAATTAATTTAGTTTTTTTAGTAAATATCGAACCACAATCATTTAACGCTTCCAAATAGTAAATTCCAGAATCTTCCAATCTTGCAACTTTCCATTTATAGACTGAATCAGAAACCGGAGTCTCTACATCATCTTTCATCCATCTATATCTTCGAACAGTATTCTTGATTTCTACTTCAAATGTTATCTCTTGTCCTTCTTCTACTGAATATTCATCTTCAAGATCAGTTAGTAACTCAAGGGGGTCAACCCAACGTAATCTCAGATGTTCTAAAAATGTTTTATTATTTTTATATCCTTTAGGCCACATTTCTACACGATATTTTTGATATCTCTCATTCTCAAAATCTGAGTTCCACTCAACACGAATAATTAATCCTTCAAAATCTTTGAAATGTGTTGATTCTAATAATATCTCATATTTATCAAGTTCATTATAAATTGGTTTATCATTCATATACCATTGGTATTCAATTGGTAAATTTGGTGGGTAAGTTCCAACGTAAATAATCACTGGAGCGTTTCTATTTGTGCAGTAACTATCACTAATTATAGAACCATGACTACGTATAACTATCTTTGGTTCATCATAAATCGCAAACTCATTCGACCAGATAGTATCGCAATCGCCCGATAGGCGGACTCTGTATTTGGTGGAATAGTCGGTTTCTTCTATGTTATTAATAGTGAGAATTGAAGACTGCGAGCCTGAGATTCTATCTCCATCTATGAGTGCCACCGAGTCCTTGAACCACTGTATGTCAGTCCAATAAGTTGGGTCTTCCATATTATGCTCACCATAGATGTTTGCATCGAAAGTGAAGATACAATCATCGTCTTTCTTTACAATCTGATATTCAATATCTTTCATAAAAGATGGCGGTTGAAGTACATACAAATTCACTCTGTCAGAACTGACAACAGGGGAGACACGAGCAGAATCATAGTTGAACGGATTGCCAAAAACAGATGTCCAATTCGGGTCAAAAGCGAATATCTCGGCATTGTATAACCCACTCATTCTATATCGAAGAGTATCGAATGTTAGCTGCCCGAAATCTGCCACCCAATTGGAGATTGGTCTGTCATCTTTCAACCAACGATAAGCGATTTTATATTGCTTTTGGCTCGGTGCCGCCACTACGAATAGGTGTTGATCGAGACTACCCTCGCATTCTATTACGTCATTTGGTTGCTCGATTATTATCGCCTCTGTGTAGCTTTGTGCTTTTGCTTCTGCACTTAGTTGTAGAGCAAATAGCACTAAAAAAAGAGTAGTAAATATTGATTTCATTTTAGACCTCCGAATATTAATTACACAATTATCTCACAACAGAAATTTGTCTTGTCTCAACTTTATCGTCCATCTGAATTATAATATAATAAGTCCCACTCGATAATCCAATATTATCGATATTGAGATTTATCGACTTTTGCCGATTCGCTTGTATCATATCATCATAAACAGTCGCAAGTTTATTCCCCAATAAATCAGCGAGAATAACCGACACCTTCCCCGAAGTTCTAGGACTAATAGTCAACGTAGAATTCGAAGTTAGTGGATTCGGATAAATACTAATTTCTTGATTGGTTGAGTTATCTTCTATACCAGAAATTATAGATTTCTTTGTAACAATTACTTCAGCTATATTCGAGAAAACAGTATCACATTGATTATAAACCATTGCCTGATACTTTCCTGATTGTTCAAGACTAATCTGACCTAATCTTAATGTATCTTCATACCAAAACCAGTCTTCATCATCTTTTCTCCAATACACATATGTATCCGAACCCCCTGATTGTATACCTAATAATAATAATCCATCTTCTTCTAATGTATATGTATCTTCTAAGTCAGAAAGAATTATCGGAGGCTTAAGAAAATTTAGATTAATAATTGAAAATGTATCTACATTCTGATAATACCCTTTTGGCCATACTTCGCATAGAAATTTCGAATCGAAGTTAAAGTCAAAAATTGTATCTAGTATAAATATAATTGTATCGTTCTTTGAACCATATACTACTCCTTCTCTGTCTTCGAAAGGAACACCATCAATTAACCATTGATACTCAAGTTCTATACCTGGGACTGTTGACAAACATAGATTCCAATTTACTATTGTATCACCAATGCAACCCTCTCTATCGACACTAGCACCCCACCAAAGTACTTTAGGCTCATCATAAATTGCAAACTCATTCGACCAGATAGTATCGCAATCACCAGATAATCTGACTCTGTATTTGGTAGAGTAGTCCGTTTCTTTTATGTTGTTTATTGTTAGTATTGAAGATTGAACTCCAGAGATTCTATCGCCATCTATGAGAGCCACCGAGTCTTTGAACCACTGTATATCAGTCCAATAAGTTGGGTCTTCCATATTATGTTCGCCATATATGTTTGCATCGAATGTGAAGATACAATCATCGCCTTTTTTCACTATCTGAGACTCAA
>PGYR01000024.1 GCA_002839765.1 Ignavibacteriae bacterium HGW-Ignavibacteriae-4 | reverse complement strand
CCGACTGAAGCTCCTGCAAGTAGAGGAGTTATCTCGACACCCATTACTGATAGAACATATAGTAGACCGAGAATAACGATTATTATCTTTATTACTTTTTGAACTAATGGGATTAATTGGTCATCTACAGTAGTCTCAGTTTTAGAAGCAAGTACTGAATAAAAGTCAGCAATTAAATCAGATGAACGATACACTATTAATGTAATAGTAATAGGGAAAAGTGCTTTTACAATATTCGCTACCCAAACATTAATTGAAATTGGAATTTCTAACAGGGGTAAAAATGCTGAGAGCATAGATATAACAATAAGAAAGCTAATTGGATTCGAAATAGGGTCTATGTATTTTACTATAACTGGTGAGTTCTTGAGTACTTTCCTTAGTACTTTGACAAGGAAATATCCAATTATCCAACTGACGAATTTATATACTATAAGAGCAATTATAATAAAGATTAAAAAACCTACATACTTCCATATCGCCATACCCATTACTCTTGATTTCATCGAATCTGGTATATGTTCTTTGAATCCTAAAGATTCCATCGGAAATGTTTCAGAGTATAAATCTGTTATATTCTCTACAGTTTCTTTAGAATAAAGCCAATTCTTGTCAATTTTCCGCAAATAAATTTCAGGAACTGATTTAAAAGGTGTGAAAATAAACTTGTTTTGGGTTTTGTCTTTATAATTAGGACTATCTGGTATATCTTCTATTATGACAAATAAACCCCTTGCATCTAAAATCTTCTTAAGTTTAATTGCTAATTCTTGCGAGTGCTTATCACCATTATTTTCTATGTTTAGTGTGGTTGCAGCAATTTCAGGTTTATAGTTATCCTTTTGTAAATACTTAAGATGCGTCTCCATTGTTTTTCGTGGAGATAGTGTCAATTCATCAACATTTTGAGCTGATAAACCAACTGAAAAGAGTAAGAAAATAGCAATTACAATAAAATTCTTCATAAACAGTTTCAACATTTTAATAATATGATTAACAAAGTTATCCAAAATTTATTAGTTTTGTAAAAAACAAACAAGAAAAATCAAAATGGCACTTTCTAAAGAAACAATACTAAGCGTTATCAGTAAAGTAACTGAAGACATTGAAATATACGAACACAGAGGTCAATTATCTCTAACTGTTCCGAAAAATAAAATTGTGGAAGTTGCGACAGCATTGAAAGCTGATGAATCAACTAAGTTTAATCATTTAGTTGACATTACAGCTATTGATTGGTTGAAACCAGAAAATAGATTTGATGTAGTTTATTTTGTTAACTCTTTAGATTATAACTTTAAACTTAGACTTAAAGTGAAAGTTGACGAATCTGATTTGACTTGTCCTACTGTTACTGACGTATGGCCATCTGCTAATTGGTATGAAAGAGAAACATTTGATATGTATGGAGTTAAGTTTGAAGGTCATCCTGGTCTAAGAAGATTCTACATGCCTGAAGATTATAATGATCCAGAAACTGGTGATTCTTTACACCCACTTAGAAAAGATTTTCCTTTGATGGGAATTCCAGGTACATTGCCATTACCTCCATATCCTGAAAAATATGGTGATACTAAAGACTAATTTGGTCTATAGTCTCTACTATATGGTATTAATTTCCAAGGATATTTATCTATTTCTGTGAATTTTATTTCTGGAACTGATAATGTATTGTCAATGAATATATAACTAAAAAACCCAACTATTGCCCCCAAAGCACCTCCGACATAATAGTTTGGTTCATCGCTACTGCCTATAGTAATTGCGGCTGCTCCAATACCAAGCAACCCACTAATGACATAAGGGCTAGCTCCAGTAAATGATCCAGGAATAACTACACTGTCACACAAATCATTTTCGACTTGTATCGTCTTGTGTGAAGCAGAGGAAGTTGGAGTTTTAGGTAACCGTTTAAGAAGCTCTATTTTATTAGAATCAACACTTATTAACTCTCCTTTTAATACTTCGTTACTTTTTGTGTAAATTTCAACATTAGAACCTTTCACCTGAGTAAATGCGATAGAGTTTGATAAATAAAAAATAATAGAAGTCGTTAGGAATAATCTTAATAACATTGTTTGAGACATTTATTAGTTTTGTAATTACGAAAAATACGAAAAAAATATGTCAATAGTAGAAAAATTAATAGATGTAACCAAAAAGCCCGAAAGAGCAGTAACAATCGCCGTATTCAAAAAAGGGGGAGACAGAGAAATGTCTTACGAACTTTTTAATGAATTAGAATTACTTGCTGAAACTGCTGGTGCTGAAGTTGTAGAGTCATTTCATCAAGAACTGACTAGACCTATTGGAGCAACATATATTGGAAAAGGAAAATTAGCTGAAATAAAAGAATATGCGAAAGAGAATAAGATTGTTTTAGCTATCTTTGATGATGAACTAAGTCCAGTACAAATTAGAAACTTAGAGAAAGAACTTGAGATTAAAGTTCTTGATAGGAGTGGACTAATTCTAGATATTTTTGCACAGCGAGCACAGACAAGTGAGGCAAAAACTCAAGTCGAACTAGCTCAAATGCAATATCTTATGCCTAGACTTACTCGTATGTGGACTCACCTTTCTAAGCAATATGGAGGTGGTATTGGAACGAGAGGGCCTGGAGAAACTCAGATTGAGGTTGATAGAAGGTTAATCCGTACTAGAATAGAACGCCTAAAAGATAAATTAAAAGTTATAGAAACGCAAAGTGACCAAAAAAGAAGGTCTAGAGGGAATGTACCAACATTTGCATTAGTTGGATATACCAATGCTGGTAAATCTACTTTGATGAAAGCGATTACAGAAGCAGATGTTTATATAGAGAATAAACTATTTGCAACACTTGATACTACTACAAGAAAGTTTAGTTTACCTAGTGGACAAGACTCAATACTCAGTGATACAGTTGGGTTTATCCGTAAAATCCCAAGTCATTTAGTTGCTTCTTTTAGAAGTACTTTAGCTGAAGCTAGAGAAGCAGATTTTATAATTCATGTTGTTGATATTTCTCATAAATACTTTGCAGAACATATTAAAACAGTTGATACAACTCTGGCAAAATTAAAAATTACAGACAAGCCAGTACTACAAGTCTTCAATAAAATTGATCTATTAGATGAATTAGAAATGGTAAAAGTTTATCAAGATCAATATCCTGATAGTATATTTGTAAGTGCTTCTAAAAATATGAATATAGAGACATTACTTAACAAATTTCAAGAGCTCTATGACAGAAGTAGTAATAGTTTTAGAATTTTCTTACCTTATGAACAAGCGAGCTTAATTCAAAAACTCTTCGCATTAACAGAGATAGTAGAACAAAATGATGATGATACTGGTTCTTATTACAATTTAAAAATACAAGACGAAAACTTATTCCATTTTAAAAATATATTCGAACAGTTTATAGTTGAAGATGAAAAATAGCAATTACTTAGAAATATTATTTAGTGAAATAGAACCTTTCAATAGATTGATTTCTAAGATAAAAAGTGGAAATGAAAAAGTTAATATAAAGTATTTGAATGGATCTTCAATTACTTTAATGATTGACTATCTTCAAAGATCTATTAATAGACCAGTTATTGTTATCTCTAAAAATGCTGAATTATTAGAAGATATAGCATTTGATTTTGATAGTTTTTTTCAAAATCATTCAGTTTCCAACTTAATAGAAAAGACTCATCATGGAATTAATCAGGAAACGGAATCACATTATGGTAAGTTAATAGATGCACTAGGAAAATTTGAAGATAAAAACTTTGTAGCTCTTTGTACTCCTAATGTATTCGTAACTAAAGTACCTGATAAATCAAATATAATTGAGAATAAGACTACTCTTTCCAAAGGACAAACGATTAATTTCGAAGATTTGAAGAATCAACTAGCTTATAATGGTTTTGAAAGGGAAAATTATGTAGCAAAACAAGGGCAGTTTGCAGTTAGGGGGGGGATATTAGATATTTACCCTATTTCATTCAAAAACCCTATAAGAATTGAATTCTGGGGTAATGAGATAGACTCTATTAGAGAGTTCGTTGTTTCAAATCAGCGCAGCATAAAAGAATACGATGAAATCAATTTCATTTCAAAAGTATTCCATTCTATGAATACTGAAAGAACTGGTGATTTATTCGGATATATACCTGATAATGCAATTATATTACAGATTGAAAAAGAAAATCTATCAACAGATGAACATGAGTTTATAATCCCAGACAATTTCACGATAATCAATGTTAACACATTGGATAATAGTGATATTAAAGTAAATATCAAAGAGCAGAATAATTTTAATTCTTCTATTAAGCAATTCACTAAGCATCTTCAAGAACAGACTATTAAAGGTATCAATATAATAATCTGCGCTGATGGAAAGATACATCTTGCAAGGATTAAAGAACTTATACACGATGCTTTAATTATGGATGATGATTCTGATTATGCAAGTCCCGAACAAACATCAAACAATATACTTTGGTTAGATAAGACTATATCTCAGGGATTTAGTGTATCTGACTCAAATATTTGTATTTATACCGAGCATCAATTATTCAATCGTCACAGAAATGTAACTACACGTTCATCAGAAAATGCGAAGTTTTCACTAGATGAATTGAAGCAACTGAATATAGGTGATTTCGTAATCCACGACGATAAAGGAGTAGGAAGATTCGAAGGATTTAGGACCGTTGAAATTGGTGGAAGCAAGCAAGATTGTATTCAGCTCGCCTTCCAAGGTGGAGATAAACTTTATGTAAATCTAAACTATATAAAGAAAATTCATAAATACTCCGCAAGTGAGGGAGAATTACCTAGACTGAGTAAACTTGGTAGTACCGAGTGGGCTAGAAAGAAAGCCAAAATCAAAAAGAAAGTTAAGGATATTTCGAGAAGTTTAATTGCACTTTATGCAAAAAGAAAACTTCAAAAAGGATTTATGTTTGACGAAGATAATGTTTGGCAGAAAGAATTCGAAGCTTCATTTATATATGAAGATACACCTGACCAAATGAAAGCCACAAAAGAAATCAAAGTGGATATGGAATCTGAAAACCCAATGGATAGACTAATTTGTGGGGATGTCGGTTTTGGTAAAACAGAAGTTGCTATTAGAGCAGCATTCAAAGCAGTTCAGTCTGGAAAACAAGTTGCAATACTTGTACCGACAACAATTTTAGCACAGCAACACTATATGTCATTCAAAGATAGGATGAGCAAATACCCTGTTAATGTAGATGTACTTTCTCGATTTAGAACAAAAAAAGAACAAACTAAAATTTTAGAAAGACTTAAAGAAGGTAAAGTAGATATACTAATTGGTACTCATAGAATACTAAGTAAAGACATAGAATTTAAGAATTTGGGTTTATTAGTTATTGATGAGGAACAGAGATTTGGTGTGGGGGCTAAAGAAAAACTCCGAAATGTTCGTGAAACACTTGACACTCTAACACTAACGGCAACTCCTATTCCAAGAACTCTAAATTTCTCACTTATGGGTGCAAGGGATTTAAGTATAATTGAAACCCCTCCAAGGAATAGACTTCCTGTGCAAACAGAAATAGTAGAATGGAACTTGGATGAAATCACTGATATTATTGACGAAGAGATAAAAAGAGAAGGCCAAGTTTTTTTCGTAAATGACACAGTACAAGATTTGGAAGATATTTTTACTAAGATGAAAATGCTTCTGCCAAGTGTAAGATTTAGTATTGCACATGGACAAATGAAATCGACTGAATTAGAAAGAATAATGCAAGATTTCATAGCCGGAAAATCTGATGTATTACTAACCACCAAAATAGTTGAATCTGGATTGGATATACCTAATGCTAATACAATGATTATCAACAATGCTCACAATTTTGGTCTTGCAGAGTTATATCAACTGCGTGGTAGAGTAGGTAGGGGTAACATACAGGCATTCTGTTACTTATCTGTACCTGCATCCAAAAAGCTAAATGAAACGGCACTTAAAAGATTAAAAGCAATTGAAGAGTTCACTGAACTAGGAAGTGGTTTTAATTTATCTCTAAGGGATATGGAAATCCGTGGTGCTGGTAATTTATTAGGAGCTGAACAGAGCGGTGCCATCTACGATATTGGATTTGAGCTTTATCAAAAGATACTAGAAGAAGCAGTTAATGAATTGAAAGTAGATGAGTTCAAGCATGTATTTGATCAAACAGAAGAAGATATAACAGAGCTATTCGCGAACGAAGAAATATCTATAGAGTTAGATGAAGATGCATTTCTTCCTGAAAACTATATCAAATCAGATACAGATAGATTTGGATATTATAAGAAATTATATAACATCAAGTCAAACACACAATTACAAGATTTGCGTCAAGAAATGATTGATAAATTCGGAAAACTTCCAAAAGAAACGGAAAATTTATTTTTTGTCGTGAAACTACGTTCCGCAGCTGTCAAAACTGGGCTGGATAAGATAATTATCAAGCCAAATAGAATCATCTTAGTGTTCCCAGAGGAAAGTAACGAACAATACTACAAAGATGCATTCCCCACAGTATTGGATTATTTACAAACTTTAGATAATACAAGTTTGAAGCAAGGAAAGTTAAGATTATCATGTGAAATAGATATAAAAGATAGAAACGAAGCAGCCGAATTACTTTGGAAATTAAAAAGATCAATGGAGTTTATCGAAGTATGAGTGAAATAAGAATATTAGCTATTGAGAGTTCTGGAATTAATTCTGGAATAGCCATCGGTTCAGATAAAGAATTGATTTACGAATCATCACTATATCTCAAACATTCACATGATGAAACACTAGCTCATCAAATAAAGCAGACTTTAGAGCTATTAAAAATGAGTGTCGATGATTTCACTGCTGTAGCTATTTCCTCAGGACCGGGATCATTTACTGGATTGCGTGTTGGTAGTGCTATAGCAAAGGGATTAACATTTGGTAATCATCCTAAGCTAATTGATGTACCGACTATGTCGGCATTTGCAGTAGCAGCTTCTGAATTTGCAATATCATTAAATATTGATTCGATTTTTATAATTATTCCATCAAATAAAGACTATTTCTTTGTTCAGGAGTTCTCACAAATTGGAGAACCTAAATCAGAACCCATTTTGTATTCAAGAGAAGAAGTTAAATGTTTGAATCTTGGGTCAAACATAGTCTGTGGAACAGGAGCAAGTGAGTTTATAGAAAATAATTATCAACTTTCAGGTCTAAATAGACTTACTCCAAGATTTATACTTAAATTTGCTCAATTAAAATTTTCAAAACAAGAATTTATAGAGTCTGAAATATTCAAACCTCAATATTATCAAGACTTTACACCAACTCAAAAGAAGGTAGATAAATGATAGAAAGATATACGCGCCCAGAAATGGGTAGAATATGGACAGAAGAGAATAAGTATAATATCTGGTTAGAAATCGAAATACTTGCTGTTGAAGCAATGGCAAAATTAGGACAAGTACCAGAAAGTGCAGCAAAACACATAAGAGCAACTGCTAAGTGTGATGTTGATAAAATCAACGAGATAGAAAAAGTAACAAAGCATGATGTGATTGCATTCCTTACGAATGTAGAGGAATATGTTGGTGAAGATTCTAGGTTCATACACTTAGGTATGACTTCTTCAGATGTATTGGATACATGTCTTGCTGTACAAATGAAGCAAGCAGGGGAGATGATAATAGATGATTTGGAAAAATTAGCTGTTGTACTAAAAAGAAGGGCATTAGAATTCAAGCACACAGTTACAGTTGGTAGAAGTCACGGTATCCATGCTGAAACTACTACATTTGGTCTCAAGATGGCTCTTTGGTATGATGAATGCCAACGTAATATAGTAAGAATGAAAAGAGCTGTTGAAACATCATCTGTGGGAATGATATCAGGTGCTGTCGGTACTTATGAGCATTTATCTCCACTTGTTGAACGTCATGTCTGCGAAAATTTGGGTTTAACTCCTGTAAATATTAGCACACAAGTTATCCAAAGAGATATTCATGCTGAATACATGACAACTATTGCAATTATCTCCACTTTAGTTGAAAAAATTGGGATTGAAATACGACATCTGCAAAGAACAGAAGTGCGTGAAGCTGAAGAGTACTTCTCCGTTGGTCAGAAAGGTAGCTCAGCTATGCCCCATAAACGTAATCCTATTGCTTCTGAGAATATCAGTGGTCAAGCAAGATTACTTAGAGGAAATGCACACGCTGCTATCGAAAATAACGCGTTATGGCACGAAAGAGATATCTCACATTCATCTGTTGAGAGAGTAATTATACCAGACAGTACAATTTCACTTGATTATATATTGAATAGAACAATTAAATTGATTGATGGTCTAATAGTGTATCCTGATAGAATGGAAGAAAATTTAAACATGACTTTCGGACTTATCCATTCTCAGAAAGTTCTCCTAGCTTTAGCAAGAAAAGGACTTAAAAGACAAGATGCTTATGTGCTAGTTCAACGAAATTCGATGAAAACTTGGGATGAACAAATTCCATTAATTGATTCATTATTAGCAGATCCTGATATTATGTCTCACTTTGAAGAAGAGGAGTTAAGAAATTTATTTTCTTATGATAAAGTATTTGATTCAGTTGATTTTATATTTAACCGTCTTGGAATTAAATAAGATATATGAATACGAATGAGCTAAATGTTTTAAAATTTGGTGGCACATCAGTTAAAGATGCTGAAACTATTAATAAAGTACATCAGATTGTTTCTAATTATACGGGAAAGCAAGCAATTGTAGTTTCTGCACATGCTGGTGTAACTAATATGCTTGTAGATATTTGTAACAGTCGAAAAGAAGAAATATCTCCTCTATTATCAGATTTATTTCAAAAACATACTTCAATTGCTAAAGAGCTTGGAATCTTAGAATTAGTTAATGAATTCATAACAAATGAATTATCTGAAATAGATGTAATTACTAATTATCTTCCACTATCCCCTCAGTTGAAAGATGTGGTTATGTCGAAAGGGGAGATCCTATCTTCTACGATAATCTACACATATTTCAAGAATAAAGGACTTAAAGTCTCTTATGTGGATGCTAGAGAAGTAATGAAAACCAATAGTCGATTTACTAATGCAGAATTAGAATTCGACAAAAGTTGTGAAATAATTTTTGAAAGATTTACTTCTGAGTATCTATCAAATGATGTAACAGTTATGGGTGGGTTTATTGCTTCAGACGAAGAGGGAAGACCCACAACACTAGGAAGAGGTGGATCTGATTATTCGGCTGCAGTAGTAGCATCAGCACTTGGGGCTGAAGAATTGCAAATATGGACAGATGTAAATGGAATATTAACTTCTGATCCAAGAGTAATTGATGGTGTGAAAAAGATAAGAAAGCTTTCTTATTCTGAGGCTTCTGAATTGTCATTTTTTGGCGCTAAAGTTTTGCATCCTAGTACAATACATCCAGCAGTTAAGAAAGGAATACCCGTAAGAGTAAAGAATACTTTCAATCCAACTGATGATGGTACACTTGTTCTTTCTGAAAGAAGTAATATTAAAATGATAAAGGCAATTGCTTTCAGAAAAGATGTTGTGACAATTACTCTCTGCTCTAACCGAATGTTAGGTGCTTATGGATTTATGAGTAAAGTCTTCCAAATATTTGAAAACTTAAAAATACCAGTTGACATTGTAACTACATCTGAAGTAAGTATATCAGTTACAGTTGATAAAAGTGAATATAACTCTTTAGTAGAAAAAGAACTTTCTGTATTAGGGGAAGTAGTTATATCAGATGATAATGCTATAATAGCTGCAATAGGAGAAGGTATAAAGCAAACGGCTGGTATTGCAAATCGTTTATTTGGTGCATTGAAAGGTATTAATATATCAATGGTTAGTGTCGGAGCATCAGAAGTAAATTTGAGCATAGTTGTTAAAGATGTGGATATGCAAAGAGCTATAACTCTATTGCATGAAGAGTTTTTCAGTGGTGAATTAAATCCAGAATTTTTTGAATAAGAAAACATAATTATTAAATATGAAAAAAATAGCAAACGTAGATATTAAAGAACTTGCAAAAGAATATGGAACTCCTCTTTATGTCTATGACAAAGAAAAGTTTCAGAATAATTACAAAAGACTAAATGAAGCATTTATAAAGCACTATGAGAATACTAAAATTCATTTCTCAGTAAAAGCGAATAGTAATATTAATGTACTAAAAGTCTTCAATGAAATGGGATGTGGTGCTGATTGTTCTTCTCCTTATGAATTTCTTTATGCTAAAAAAGCAGGCTTTACTAACGATAGAATTTTATATACTGGTAATTATGAAAGTCCAGAAGACTTAGAAACGGTTGCTAGAGAAGAGCTTATGCTCAATTTAGATGATATTACTTCTTTCAAAAGATTACAGAAAATAAATACCCCAGAACTCGTTTCATTTAGAATTAATCCAGGTTATGGTCGTGGTGGTTTTGAAGGAATAACAACTGCTGGAACTGAAGCAAAATTTGGTGTTCCTTATGAAAAAGCATTCGAGGCATATAAACTTGCAAAAGATTCAGGTGTAAAGAGATTCGGTATTCACATGATGACTGGATCTAACAATCTTGAGCCGTATTTCTTTGCTGAAATAGTTGATAAGTTGATGATGATAGCAGGAGATATTTTCAATGAGTTAGATATTATTCCAGAGTACATAGATATCGGAGGTGGTTTTGGTATTCCCTATAACGATGGGGAAGAAGAATTAAATATAGAAACGACAGGTGAGAAAGTAGCAAGGGTATTTATCGAAAATTGTGATAAGTATGGTTTTGGAAGACCTAAATTAATTTTGGAACCTGGGAGATATTTAGCCGGAAATGCGGGGTATTTGGTTACATCTGTTACTGCTATAAAAGAAAGCTATAAGAAGTTTGTAGGTCTAGATGCTGGTATGAATTTCCTTCTTAGACCAGCCTTATATGGAGCATTCCATAGAGTTAGAGTATATGGTAAAGATGATTATACAGAAAAAGTAAACCTTTGTGGTCAAATCTGCGAGAATTCTGACATTTTTGCTAAGAATATTATGATGCCAATTGTAGAAGAGGGTGATTTAGTAACGTTCTTAGATGCAGGTGCTTATGGATATGTTATGGCATCTAATTACAATAATAGAATGAGACCCCCCGAGATTTTAATTGATAATGATAAGCATAAGCAAATTAGAAGAAGAGAAACCGTTGAAGATATTTTCAATCTTTACAACGAAAAGGTATAAGTACTTAGGTTAATAGACTTTCGCTTGGCACGTAATTTGTGCATCTATTATTATTGAAAGTTAATAGTAATAGGTAACACGATGAAAATATTTGCTTTATTTATGTTTGGGTGGTTATTTCTAATCCCTGAAATTAGTACAAATAAAACTAGTGATGATGTTGATATAAAAGAGTTTATTAGTAATTTAGAGTTGGAATACGGTCAAGAAGTTGTTCATCTCTCATTTTTCTCGATAGATGAATTACGACCTTATTCAATCCTGCAAAATGAATCCACAGTGTCCATCTACACAAATAGTTGGGTTTCACCAACTGAATATTTGAAATCACTTAGTTTAGATGAAAGAAAAAGTCTTGACTCTAGAATATTTAGTTATGTAGAGGATTTTGATACTACTCATCTTTTACAAATATATAATAAAATTAAAAACTATCTTTACACTTATACTGTATTTGAGAAATTACTTGTCGATAGTGATGTTACTAAAAAATTAAAAATATTTCAAACATTACGTCAGATGGATAAGACAAGAAGTGCATTTGATCATATTTCGACTTTGGGTGAATTCAACACTGAAGATTTGAAAAGTAATGAACTAAACCAAGCAAAGGTTAAGGCATACAATAAAATTGCTGATTTGGATGAACAATCTAGATTACTATATTATTCTGAATTTTTTAAAAGTATATCTAGTATTTAGAGTTAAATAATCTATTAATTTAATCTATCTAGTTTTGCATATTTTAACATTAATGCCTTTTTACCAAAGTCTTCAAATCGAATAACAGCTTGTCGTTTATCAGCTATGCCTTTTAGCCCTGTTATAGTGCCTTTACCGAACTTTACATGACTAACCTTATCACCAACTTTATAATCAGTTAATGTCTCATCAATCTGTGAATAGCTGTATTCTATCGTTTGATCAAAATCATTTCTTTGTGGTCTATTTGATGTAGGTTGACTGCTAAATGCTGAACGTACATTTTCATTTACAGACTTTCGCTCTACTTTTTTTGCTTTCCAATCAACTAATTCTGGTTTAATCTCATGCAAAAATAATGATGGAGTAGTAAATTTAGTTTCTCCAAACCTACTTCTTCTTTTTGCATAAGAAAGGAATAACTTTTCTTTTGCTCTTGTTATTCCTACGTAGAATAATCTTCGTTCTTCTTCTTTCTCTTCTAGTATACTCTCAGTCCTTTCTAATGGAAATAAGCCCTGTTCCATTCCAGCTACAAAAACACAAGGGAATTCTAACCCTTTTGCACTGTGCAAAGTCATCATAGTGATTTGTTCATTATCCATTTCTGCTTCGTCTAAATCTGTAATCAAAGCCACTTGTTGTAAGTAATCATTTAGAGTTACTCCTTCATTTTCTCTAAAAAATAAACCAATATCTGAGATTAATTGTTGTATGTTGTTCCATCTGTCAAGTGATTCATCTGTTCCTATTTCTTTGAACATCTCAAGTAATTCTGTTGCTTCTATAAATTCTAACAAAATGCCCGATTTATTCTGCTCACTTTCGAATTTGCTTCGATATTTTACAATTAGATGATGAAACTGTTTGAAAGACTTTTGAGCTCTAGTTTGCAGTTGATCAACTAAGTCTGCTTCGCCACTACTAGCTAAGAATGATGTTCCTGTTTGATTAGCATAGTCATACAAATGTTGTAATGAGGTTTTACCAAGACCTCTTGGTGGTTCATTTATTATCCTATCAAATGATTCATTATCATTTGGATTAATAAGTAATCTCAAATATGAGATTACATCTTTAATTTCCTTTCTTTTGAAAAATGATATACCACCAACTACTACATAAGAGATACGCTCTTTTTTCAAGGCACTTTCTAATGCTAGTGATTGAGCATTAGTTCTATATAGAATACATATATCCTTATTTGTAAAGTCTTGGAAAGTTAATTCTTTTATTCTTTGTGCAATCTGGTCAGCTTCTTGCCTTTCGTCATCTCCAGCAGTTATAACAACCAAATCTCCTTTTGGGTTTTCTGTCCATAGCTTCTTTTCTAATTGATTCTTGTTATTTTTGATAACCGAATCTGCAGCATCAAGTATTGTCTGAGTTGAACGGTAATTCTGTTCAAGCTTAACTATGTTTGCATTTGGATAATCTTTATTAAAATCGAGTATGTTCTTTATCTCTGCACCACGCCATCTGTATATACTTTGGGCATCATCACCTACTACACATATATTACTATGAGCTTTTGATAGTTCTCTAATTGCTATGTATTGAGCTCGATTCGTATCTTGGTACTCATCTACTAATATGTACTTGAATTTAGTTTGATATTTCTCTAATATTTCTCTAGAACTTTTAAGAAGTCGAATCATATTAATTAGAATATCATCAAAATCCATAGCATTACTTTGTCTTAGATATTTCTCATAACCGAAATATATTAAACCAACTTGCTTGTCGAATGTATTATCGGCTTCTTCAGCAAATTGAGTTGGATTGAGCATATTTGATTTAGCATTACTAATCCTAGAACGAACTTGATAAGGCGAGAATGATTGGGGAGAGATACCCTCTTGATTCATTATCTTTTTGATTGCACTTAGTTGGTCATCTGCATCATATATACTAAAGTCAGAAGTATAACCAATCGCCGTTGCTTCATATCTCAATATTCTTGCAAAAATAGAGTGAAAAGTACCGGCCCAAACGCTTTTTGCAGATTGTTCACCTACTAAAGAAGCAATCCTTTCAGTCATTTCACGAGCTGCTTTGTTAGTAAATGTTAAGGCAAGTATTTTATATGGTGGAATTCCTTGCGATATCAAATTGGCTATTCGATATGTTAGAACTCTAGTCTTACCACTACCAGCACCAGCAAGTACGAGTGTAGGACCATTTATTTTGTTGACACCATCGAATTGTCTTTCATTTAAAGTACTGAATATTTTCGGGTCTATTTGATGATTTTCTTTTGAGAGATTAAGCGACATTATTTTTTCTAAGTTTGATTTTTCTAATTATCAAAGTTAAGTCATATTGAACTATAATGAAAGAGACAAAAAAATAGAGCTTATGATAACTTGATCATAAGCTCTATATAAATATTAATGTTAGAAATGTTATTTAAGATAAATAAACTTACCAGAGCTAACACCATTCTCATTTTCTATGATTAAGAAATAACGTCCTTTTTCTAATTTCATATTCAGTGTATTCAGGTTTATTGAATTCTCACCCTTTATAATGTTTTGATTTGCAATGTTTGTGATTTTATTTCCATTCAAATCATATAAAGTAAATTTAGAATTACTTGATTCATCAGGACTAACGAAAGTCAATTGATCATTATTTACAACTAAATCTAGCTTTTTAGAGTCTTTTACTTTTTCTCTAAACTCTTCTTTAATTGCTACGAAATCATCATGTAGAATAAACCTTGCGATTCTATGACCTTTATGTTCTTCATTCTTATTGTCTTTTAATTGTTCTCTTCTTTTTGGATGTCCATCATTTTGCTTTAGTTCTTTGAGACTACTAGCTAATGATTCCACGGCTTCTTTATTATCCTCTAATATAGCTTTAAGTACAGATTTAACTTCATCCTTATTACCTTTATTATCCTTCATTAATTCATGAATTTTTGTCTTTTTCTCTTCTTTTGAAATATCAGAGTTTTTTATTTCAGATATTTGTGTTTTTATATCAAGCATTTCAGATTTTACCTTTTCTCTTAATAAATTTAAAGAGTTTAAATCTTCTTCGCTTAGTTTCGAATCGAAATCACTTTTCAACTGATTCAACTGATCCGCCATTTCTTGAGTCATCTTAGGTCTTTCATTTCCACATTTGCCTCTCTTACCATGACCTTTATCGCCTTTTGCATAAAGTGTTATACCTGTAATTAGTACTAGAGTAATCAAAGTACTAATTATTAAATTCATTTTTTTCATATAAAACCTCTTTATATTATTATTAATTGATTAACTATTTCTTAGACATAAGTTTCTAAGAAAAGGTTTAATCTATCTAGCAACAACTAAATTAATATATTGACCGGATTGTGCAAGTGTATTAGATGGAGGAAGTTGAGATATTATAGTTCCAGGTACAAAAGTATCATTCTCTATAAATTCGACATTTCCTAACTTGAACCCTTCTGAAATAAGATAATTTTCTATCCCTTCGAATGCCATACCAGAAAGTTTTGGAATATATATTTGAAACTCAGGTCCTTTACTTACAATCAAATTTACAGTATCACCATAAATTAGTTTTTTACCTTTTCTAATATTTTGAGAAATAACGGAATCTTTGGGTACCAACTCGCTATATGTATATTGTATATCACCTAAGTTCAACCCATTATTATATAGGGTTACTCTAGCTTGTCTAACTGAAATTCCAGTTAAGTCAGGCATCTCTATAGTTTCTTTACCCTTACTAATAGTAATAAATATTGGTCTTTTACTTTTAACCTGTTTGTTAGCTTCTGGGATTTGTTTCAATATTATTCCCTCAATTTGCCCAGAGTATTGTTCGCTTACTATCTCATAGAAAAGATTATTGGCATTCAATATTTCAGATGCTTCTTTGAGGCTTTTCCCTTCTATAGAAGGGACATTTACTGTCTCTCTATCGTGAACCATAGAAGGTAGAATCCACTTGTCAGCAATAAAGACAAGTAGAAACAAAACAATTAGAAAGCTAAAAAAAGTAATTATATATTTGAAACTATTTTTACTTTTATTAACTAATTGCAATAGTTTATTATCAGTATTTTTAACTTTGTCATTATTTATATTTTCATCTTCAACTAGAGGAGTATTCCTCTTGTATCGATTCTTAAGATTTTCTATTTCGTTCTCGTTTTCGTCGAAAGTCATTATATGTTCGTATTTTTTATAGAATAAGTCTTAAATTAAGACAATTATTTAAACAAATCCAATAAAAATGAATTTTACAGAAAAAGCTCTCGCAATATCCGAAAAAATTGAAAAATCATACAATATTATTATAACTTCTCATGTAAGTCCAGATGGCGATGCTATTGGTTCTATGCTAGCACTACATTTTTTTATTAAAAAACACTTCAATAAAAAATCTAAGATGTTTATCAATGGTGGAATTAATAACAATCTGAAATTTTTAGAAGGCTGTGAAAGCATTCTTAGATACGATGATAGTGTTATGGAAGATATAATCGGAGCAGATTTAATATTTGTTTTAGATTTGAATGATTTGAGTAGATTGAAAGAAGCAGGTGATGCTGTTGCTATGTCTAATGCATATAAAGTTATGATTGATCATCACTTAGAACCAAAGGAGTTTGCTGATTTAGAATTTTTAGATACTAATGCTACTTCAACCGGTGAACTTATTTGGGTTTTAATAGATGCTTTGAAAGGTAAATATGACAAACGAATTTCAAACGCACTTTATACTGCTATAATGACAGATACTGGTAGTTTCAGATTCGATAGAACTACAGCTGAGACCCATTATATAATAGCAAAGCTTCTTGAAAATGGGGCAGACCCAGTAAAATGTTATGATGAGATTTACAATCAAAAAACAGTACAAGCCTTGAAATTGTTAGGTATGTCTCTGGCTAATATGGATTTGTATAATAATGGCCGCATTTCTATAATGTCACTAAGAAAATCTGATTTTGATAAAGCAGATGCGATAGAAGATGATACAGAAGGTTTCGTAGCTAATACTTTATCGGTTAAAGGAGTCGAAGTCGGAGTTCTAATTACAGAAAGAGAAAAGGGAGAACTTCGTATTTCTTTCCGTTCAAAAGGAAAATACTCAGTAAGAGAAGCAGCTGCAAAATTTGGTGGAGGCGGACACAAGTTTGCAGCTGGCGCCCGTACCCTCAACCAAGAATTTGATGATGTTAAAAATAATATAATCCATGAATTGGATAACTTATTTATTTAATCTGACTAATTGATTTAGTTATTATACTAATACCTTCATCTAGTTCACGTTCTGTGATATTTAGTCTTGTTCTAAATCGAACAGAATTATTGCCACAAGCTAAAACAATTAATCCATTTTCAAAACATTTATCTAACAATGGTTTTCTTAGCTCTTGCTGTATATCAAATGCTCTGAATAATCCTTTACCTCTGACATTGCTAATAATATCATGATTTTCAATTTGTAGATTCTGTAATAGTGAATGTAAGTAATTTCCCATTTTATCTGAATTAGAAACTAAATTCTCTTCTTCTATAATTTCTAGATATTTAGTAATCCTTACCATGTCAGTATAATTACCACCCCAAGTAGAATTAATTCTCGAAGATTTATGAAATACATTATCATCAACTTCATCTATTCTAGTATTAGATAATATACCACATACCTGCATTTTTTTTCCAAAACATATTATATCAGGCTTAATTGTAAGGTGTTGGTAGGCCCACATTTTACCTGTCATACCAACTCCTGTTTGTACTTCGTCAAATATAAGTAATGCTTCATTTTCATCGCAAATCCTTCTTAACTCGATGAAGAATTCATCTCTAAAATGGTTGTCCCCACCTTCTCCTTGTATTGGTTCTATTATTATAGAGCATATTTCATTTTTGTTTTCTATAAAGGCTTGTTCTATTTGTCTAATACTCTCATTTTCTCTATTTATAATATCATCAATATTGTTTTCTATCGGAAATATAATCTTTGGATTATCTACTCTTGGCCAATCGAACTTAGGGAAATACATTACCTTAACCGGGTCTGTATTGGTGATAGAAAGTGTATATCCACTTCTACCATGAAATGCTTGTTTGAAATGAAGTACTTTAGTACCAATATTCTCAGATAGTCCTTTCCGTATATTCTTTCGTACTTTCCAGTCCATAGCAGCTTTTAGAGCATTTTCTACTGCCAACGCACCTCCTTCTATATAGAAGCTATATTTGAAATCATCTTTAGGTACTGCAACTTTAAATAAGGTATTTGTAAAAGTTGCTTGCACTTCAGTATATAAATCTGAATTAGAAGGTTTATTAATGGAGTTAATACCTATGTAATCTATAAAGTCAGACTCCAGCATTTTTGGGTGATTATAACCTAATGGCATAGAAGCAAAGCAAGTAAAGAAATCTAAATATCTCTTTCCTGTTTTTCTATCTACTATATTTCCTTTACTTTGATTATTATCAACAACAATTGACATCCCATCTCCTATTTGATGTTCAGAGATAGATTCAAGCGTGTTTAAACTATTTATATAATACTTGGGTGTATAATTAGAATATTTCATATTTTAATCCATGTGTATAATTAGAAATTTAATTTTATTAATTTATTCAGTAATATGAAAATTAATTAAGTATGGATGTGTAAAGAAGAGTTGAGATTAGTTTAGAGTGATAAAAACAGAATGAAAGAGCAGAACTTCCTCTGATTGTACCTTTGTTTGAATTGAAATAGTTTGTATGTGAATTTAAGAATCTCATTATGTAAGATACGCTTTATTATGTAAAAGTTATTATATTTTAAAACTTTTATTTGTAGAAATAAAAACTAAATCTTATCTTATGCTTTACTATCAGCAGTTTTAGTAAAAATTATATTTTTAGTACGAAAAAAATCATTTAATAATTAATTTATAGGTTAATGTATGTCTCCAAACAATATGACAGGTAATAAAGAACACAGAGGCGCAGGGTTTGTGCAATGGGTTGTTTTCTTAGCTATAACTTTAGTAGTAGGTTACTTTACTCATTTTCATGTCTTACCTCAAGCTACAGCTGGATTCGTAATTTCTCAATTCTCACCATCGGGTGATGAATTAGGTAAAATAGGGTTTGTTAAATTTGATGATCTTGTTTGGGGCTCTACTTCTAAAGAGAAAGAAGCATCGATTGGATCAAACACTACAGTTGCAAAGGATTTAATTAATGGTGAGTATATCATAGATTTTTCTTGGCAAGATAGAAATCTAGAAGCTCATGGTTATTCAAAAAAATCTGGTGAGTGGTATGTCAAAGCTCCAAAACTTGGTGAAAACCCAATTTTCCTTGAGCCACATATTGGTTTCTGGATTCTTTCATTAGTAATTGGTCTATTCGTAGGTGTACTTTTAACAATGGTATTCCCTTCTTCTTTAGGTCTTATGGCTGCATTATTTGAAAAAGAGATTGATCACGTAAAAGTTAAAATCAGACTTCAAACTGGATTTGATGATAGAGTAGTTGAAATGCTAACTTTGCCTGATATTAGATTAAAAGATGCTGACAGAGATGAAATGGAAAGACTATATAGAACAATTTGGGATAGAACAACGACTGATACTGAATTAGCAACTAAGAAGCTAATCGATTTTGATGATATTTATGATGATGAAACTGATTTAGTACTTTTCAGAAATGAAGCTTTGTATAATAGAATTAAAGAGTTCTTCTCTGAGTTTGTATTAACAGAGATTGTAGATACTAAGAATGGTTTAGATTGGAGAGGTAATCATTTGAAAATTGGAAAAGGTTTCAAACTTTATATGGCTCACCACTTCACAGAACAATTCTCAAATAACGTAACTGGACTTGCTTATGGTGGTGCTGCGGTACTTATTGTGGGTGTTGGTATACGTGGTTTGAAATTTATTCCTGCAGATAGACCATCAGTAATCCTTTTTGTAATCTTCTTGGAATTTACGATGCTTGTGCTTCTTGCAATCACTATGTTCTATACTGAAAACGAAGAACGTATGGACAAGATGCTTAAGAAAATGGAGGATGCTAATAGATCTCAACTTGAAACTCTTAGAGGACAACAAGAAGATATTCACCAATTATCAACTGCATTAGTTGGTCAAACTTCTGAAATTATTAAAACTAGAGTAGAAAATGCCATTTCTGAGTATATGACTAGTGGCGATAATGTTCAAAGAGAAATTGCAAGTGCTATTGCAGACAAAATTATTTTTGATATCAAAGGTTCTCCAAAAAAATAATTAGTTAACTTTAAAGTGTAACTTTTTTTATTAGGTTGTGTTCATTGATATATGAACACAACCTTTTTTTTATTAATTCGTTTAAGTTGTAATTGAATAATAACAAGTAATAAATATGTATAAATTATCATCTATTCTAATTGTATTTTTAATTCTAGTGAATAGTTCTTACTCTAAGGATTATATTTCAGAAACTGAAACAGGTTTAAATGTTAGAATTGATAATTTCGGACAAACATATAATAATGAATGGACAGGAATTTTTGCAATAGATGAATTTGATTTAAGCAGATTTGATATCAACATATATGAATCAGTTACTATAAATCATTCTGTTAATTACTCTTCAAAATCTAGTTATGAACTTAGTTATGCTGGTATTCAACGTAGAGTTAAACTTGCAAATTTGAGTGTGGAATTGACAAGAACAGACCCAGTGAATAATATTTCTTATAAAGTAGATTCTATTTCATTTTCATATAAATTTAATAACAAAGTGTCACTAAATGTTCCTTCAAAAAATAATTTCCACACAGAATTATTAAATAAGAGACATTTAGAAGCACTTTCGACTAGAAAGAATAAAGATAAAAAAAATAAAATTCAATCTACTGCAGATTGGTTCACTTCTGGCTTAGATTATTATAAATTCTATACAACCAAAGATGGGGTAGCAAGAATAAATTTATCAGAATTGATAAATACAAATAGTAGTCTATTAGGTAAATCTACAAGTAATATTCATATAATTAATCGTGGAAATGAGTTGAAATTCTATTCAACATCAAATGTAATTCAACATGATGATTATCTTTATATAGTTGCTTCACACCCTTATGGCGACACTTCTTATTATGATTATTATAATGGAAAAGAACCATATTTTATAGTCTATGATGAAGATTCACAATCATTGCAATATAATCTTATTACTGATCTACAAACCAATCAAATACTCGATAAAGTAAGTATAAATAAAAGATATGAAGAAGATAAAGTATATGGAAATGGGGTTGATGTAACAGATACAGAAACTGTCTTATCTGAGAACTGGTATTTTGATGAAATAAGAACTCAAAACTCCTTCGATAAACCGTGGGAATTTTTTACAAACTTTTCTATTTTCCCTGTTTCTGATCTTAAAATTGAATATGAGTATGCTTCTAACATTTATTATTTGCCTGAAGTAATTTACAATAAGACTTTAACTTACATAAATGATTACAAGAATGATACAATCAGAAATATTGGTAGTAAAGTTATCAATTCAGAAATAACTGTTCCAATAGATAATCTATTACAAGGTGGGAATATTTTTAACCTCAACTCTTATAAAGTAGTTGAGGATTCTGATAATTCTAAGTACAATGGAATAATCGGATTTGATTATTATATTATTTCTGGCGAAGTATTACCTGTTGCAGAGAATAACTATATTTCCTTTATAACTGATAATAATATAGATACAAAAGTGAATATCAATGGTTTTCAAGATAACTTTGTTGTTGCTATTGACACAGTTAATAATACAATTCAATTTCCTAATACTGTGAATTCTGGTTTTATAGCTTTATCAGCAAAAAATAAGTTTTCATCTATCTTTTATAACAAACAATTATTGACCAGTAGGAAGTATGGTTTTGGAATTGTAACTGAATTTGGAAATAAGAATACAACTAACTTCTTCGAATCGGAATCAGAATTCATAAATTTCCTTAATAGTGTTAATTCTAGCCAAAATATCGGGTTGGTAATTACATCTGAAGGTACAATCAGTAATAATGTAAAATCAAAAATCAGTAGTTTATTTGGAGCAAACAGTATTTATACAGCTACTAATAAATTTATGTTTGCTAAAATTGGTTCTCAGAAATTTGAGTCTATAAGTGAGAATATATTACAAAAGACTAATAATGACAATTATTATGGTGCGGAAGTATTACTACCTAAAGGAGAAACCTCTAGAAAAATTGTTAATTCACTTAGTTCGATACAGGATGTAAAGCTTATCAAAGCAAAGATTAAATCAATTATTGAAACAAGTGTAGATGCATTTTATATATACAATCCCATATTTGAGCCAACAATTGATAAATATACTTCATTCCTATCTAAAATAGAAGATAAAAAGATTTTAACTATAGATGTAGAACAACTTTATGACACTTATGGATATGGTATAGAAAGTCCACATTCAATTAAGAATTTTCTAAAAAATGCTTACGATAATTGGAGCAATTATCCTGAATATCTGACTTTAGTTGGAGATGCAACTTGGGATCCAAAGAAACAGAGAGTCGGTAGTTTTGTTGATCAATTAATACCCATATATGGAATACCATATTCCGATAATTTTTATGGTACTTTAGAAGGTGATGATTATGTCCCTGAGATAGTTATTGGTAGAATACCTGTGAACAATAATATAGAATTAGAGAATTATCTAGAAAAAGTTAAAACTTATTATGAAGTACCAGTAAATCCTTGGATGAAAAGTATTCTAGAGATAGCTGGGGGTGATGACAATCAAAAAATTGGATTTGCATCAACTATGTACGATTATAATCAGTTTTTTACTTCAACTAATATTTGCCCTGATACTATGACTATAAGCAAATCTTCGAGTCAAACAGTATCCGAATCACAGGCAAACGATATAAAAAGAGAAATAAATAAAGGGAAGATGTGGACTAATTTTTTAGGACATGGTTCCCCAACAGTAATAGATATGTCAGGTTGGGAAGCACCAAATCTTAATAATCAAGGGAAATATGGATTTCTAAATACTCTTTCTTGCAATACTTCTGCTTTTGCAGAACCTTGGCAACTAAATTCAATAGGTGAAGAATTCGTAAATATTAAAAATAAAGGGTTTGTTGGTGTTATAGGTGGTACTTCTACAACACAGGTTTCAACAGCTCTTAGTGTAGCATCTGCCATGTTCTATTCAATTATTAATTTGCAATATCCTTTAAGAAATATAGGACGAATTTATAATTCTTATAAAGCAAGAAATTCAAGAGTTCCAACTGCACTAAATCAAGTTGTCTTACTAGGTGATCCTTTGCTGACTGTAAGAATTTCATTGCGACCCGAGATAGTTATATATAAGAAAGATATATTTATAACCAACCAAACTGGAAGTAATGTAATTACAGAAAGTGATAATAAAGTTAATGTAGATTTAAGTTTATATAATATAGGTATCGTTAGTGAAGATTCAATTAATGTAAGATTAATCCATACTTTCAACGGTATAGCAGATACTCTAATAAAGAGAATTGAACCCGTATGTTTCAATTCTAATCTATCATTTGAGTTTAGCCTTATGAATTCTATAGGTGTTCATAATCTAGAGTTATTTGCAGATTATGATAGCCTTATTAATGATGTAAATTATCAGAATAATAGAGTTGATTTATCATTTAATGTTTTTTCACAGGGTATTCTTCCAGTAGAACCACTTGATCATTGGAATGTCACATCTAATAATGCAATATTTAGATTTGTAAATCCAACTGGCACTGAGAAGGAGTATAAATTTATAATAAAAAATGAAAAAAACGAGATTGTATATACAAATAGCAATCCTAGTTTATTTGAAAATTACATCGAAATAAAAGTTGATAATTTGAATAATAATAATGATTACATACTTGAATATTCTAGTAAAGAAAAAGTAAGTGGAATAGAATCTTCTCCACAAAAAATTGAATTCCATACAACAATTAAAATTGATTCTACTGTACATTATGTTGTAAACAACAATAGCAATACTATAAATTATGATAATCTTGTAAAAACTTCAAAAGGATTAGAATTTGATGATAAAGAATTCTCAGTATTTCTGTCTTCAGCAAGAGGAAACGAAACAGCTGGAAGACATGCAATAATTGATTTAATCGATATGAAAGACAGTAGTGTCTTCGCCTTTTTAAATAGGCTACAGCGTGGTTTTAATATTGTAATTATACCTGACACAATTGATGATACAACATTTACGAGTAGACATTTTGATACTTGGGATAGTAAATTTAATGGTGAGGACATATTTGTCGATTCTAGGTGGTTGGATAGATTTCTAAATGATTCACTTCCTTATGGGTATTATATGCTATTAGCAACTGCGGATGTACCAACAAGAGCTCCTGATATAATGAATTATGAGAAAAGTCCGGATAGTGTTGGTAGTATAACTAGAATTAAAAGGGCTTTGTCAGCTTTGGGTACTAAGTATTCAGATTCATTACAGTTCAACTCCAGTTATGTTTTATTTACTAGAATTGGATTTCCTGAATCAACTATTGATTATCATTTGTTAGGTGATACTATTCAACTTAGGACTGATTTTACAAGGTTTCAATCAAATGCAAAAATTAGAATTGATAATATTGGAAATGCTAAAAAGTTTGTTGAAAGTAGATTATACCTTACACGACAAAATATTAGTTATGAAAGCAAGTTTAAATCTGCAGATATTGAATTATTAGATAGTAAAGATTTAGTAACTGATTTGAGTAGTTTAGAAACTAAAAGTAATCCTTTATTAAATCTAGAGTTAAATTTATTACGCGATAGTGTAGGAGCACCATTTGTATTTAATAAATTTGAAATAGATTTTATACCTACTCCTGAATTAGCAGTTATAAAGACAAAGTCTTATTTTGAGAAAGATGAATTTGAAAGAGGGGAAGATATTGAGTATCGGTATTCAGTTGAAAATATTTCAACTCGTTCTAAAGCAGAAAATATAGAATTCAAATTTACAATTGAAAATAATTTCAATACGGAGTTAAAAACTGAGAATCAACCGATAATTAACCAAAATTCTATTTTTAATTCAAAACAGGATTACAATACAATTGGATTTGCTACTAATAACAAATTAATTTTAGAAATAGATCCTGAAAAGTATCAAAATGAATTGTTCATATTTAATAATAGTTTTAGTTCTGATGTCAGAATTAAAGAAGATACAACTAAACCTTGGCTAGTAGCTTATGCCGATGGATCAGAGCTTTTTAATAATTCTTATGTATCTGAAAGACCTATATTCACAGTTGATCTTTATGATAAATCGAAACAAGAAATATTGAAAGATAATGTGATATTCAATAGAATTAATAGTAAGGTCATGATTAACAATAACGTAGATACGTTCAATTTTGAATTAATAAATGATGGTGAATTAAAAGCAAGAGTTACTTTTAGACCAATTGATAAACTTGATATAGGTCAGAATAGGCTTTTAGTAATAGGAGAAGATGCAACAGGTAATCACGCGGATACACTGGAATTAGATATTTATGTATCAGATAAATACGTTACAAATAACTTAGGAAATTATCCGAATCCATTTGATGAATCTACTACGTTCAAATATGATTATATAGGTAAAGAAAATGGGCTTGATATTAGAGTGACTATTTTTAATTCATTGGGCTCAAAAATAAAAGTTCTTGAATCTTCTGCTAATTTTGGTGAAAATACTCTAGATTGGAATGGCGTAGATGAAAATGGGAATTCAATTTCAACTGGAGTCTATTATTATAGATTAGATATAATAAACAAACAAGCTGAACCTAGTTTTAATAGAATTATAAAAGTCAATTAATCAAAAAATGACCAAACGACTGAAAGTTTGACTATTTGACCACGCTCGGGATAATATGCAACATTATAATAATTAGCATTTAGAAGATTCTCCCATTCTATTTTGACGAATGCATTTCCCAGTTTCATTATTGAATAAATATTTAAACCTGTTGTTTGAATACCGACATTATTAGTAGTCGTTATATAGCTATTTGATATTGGAATAAATCTAGGAGCAGTTTTTGAATCTAATAAACCGGCTTTGAAACCAATATTCAATTCACTTTTATTAATCATTAACATATAATTCAATCCAGCATTAAAAGTGAAAAGTGGATAGTAATTTTTTAATTCGTCATTACCAACTATTACATTTATCCTAGTTTGTAGTCTTAAATCAATCTTATCATTTTTATCAAATAAATCTGTTAATACTTGTTCTCTATAAGAAGCTGAGCCTCCAAAAGCTTGATAATCAGATATATTATATTGCTCAGTATAAAATTCATTCACTAATCTATTGAATATAGGTGAATTGACTATTCTGTAATAACCTTCTATTTTTATCGTTTCTAAATTAAGTCCAGCTATAAATAGATTTGTCTTTTCATTTTCTAAATCATTACTATAAATAAGACCATTTTTAGAAATAAAAGAATGATCCAAATAGATTGATGAATTCTCATTTAGTCTGTGTTCAAGCCTTTCTCCAAATCCGATAAATCCATTCTTAGAATCATCCCCATAGTTTATACCTCCAGAAATACTGGTTGATTTTGTAAACTTTAGTTCTGCTCTTGAATATAAATTCCAATTAACACCACTATATTCAGTAAAGAAGTTAGTACCTTCAGAATTGAATGTATTAATGTTGGAGCCAGCTTTGAATTCAATATTATCGAAAGTAAAATCTAAATTAATTCTATTTCCAATTTGAGTCTCAGTATTACTAGTATTTCCTAAAGTATCTGACTCATCAAATCTAGGAAGAGCTCTTTCATTAATATCACTAGTCAGATAAGTAGTATTAGTAATGTTAAAGAAATTCATTTTCTTACTGTAAGTAACATTCAAATCGTGTCTAAAATTCCTCATTTGTATCTTACCATAATAAGGTGAAGAGTTTATAGGATTATACATATTCAAAGATTGCTCGGGATCTGATCCACCACTTGTTATGGTCTTATTATTAGTAAAGTTATCAGAAATTGATAGGGAAGAAGTAGAGTCAATATTATACCTTAGTATAAACCTAAGATTCCAATAATCAGTAGACATATTGTCAAAAGCAAGTCTATCATCCATTTTTTTGAAACCAAAAGTAAAGTTCCACCCTTTTGAAAAATTCTGGCTAAATATGGCATCTGCACTAATAAATGAACCGCCCTCTTGTGCGTACCAAAGCCTAGTAAATGGAATTTTTGTATTGTAGATAATTTCTTGAAAATTCAAAAATGTATTATTTGGATGACCAGATAGAACTGCTGCATCTGATCCTTTAAGAATCTCTATTCGTTCAAAAAATTCTGGGGAATAATTCTCTAAATTATATTTACCATTGTAATAATTAGTTAGACTACGTCCATTTATACCTAGTTCTATATTATTATCAATAGCACCATAACTCAAAAAATTATTATAATGTCCATTTAGTCCAAGTGACATTCCGAAAAGTTCATTTCTTGTGTTTAGTATATCGTATAATGTACTATAATTCAATCGTTGTATCTCATATTTTTCGATTGAATTGGAAGTATCATTCAATAATAAGCCATGATATTCATTTGGCTTTACATAAGTAATAGAATCTTTAGTCACGGATAAAGCTGTATTAAAAGAAACAAAAAAAACGCTGAGAAATATAATTATCCCAGCGTTATTATTATTTATTCCAATCTTCATCTTAAAGAAGTGTATCTTGGTTGTCAGCTTCTTGTATATCGTCATTGTCAATATCTTCGTCTTCATTTACAATTGTAAAGTCAGAAATCTGATCTCCACTGTCTAATCTAATTAGTTTCACACCTTGTGTATTTCTTCCAATTGTTCTTATATCACGGATATTCTGTCTAATTAAAATACCTTTAGTCGTGATAACTATTAGATCTTGATTATCAAGAACAGTCATCATACCAACAACTTTACCTGTCTTAGCAGTCAAATTCATTGCTATTACGCCTTTAGCACCACGTTTTGTCAATCTAAATTCGTTGAGTGCCGTTCTCTTACCGTAACCATTTTCACCAATTATCAATAGTTGTGCATCATTTCGTCTTACAACTACCATAGATACAACATAATCATCTTTAGAAAGTCTGATACCTCTAACACCTTGAGCTGTTCTACCCATATCACGTATTTCACTTTCCATAAATCGGCAAGCAATACCATGATGAGTAGCTAAAACAACTTGATAGTCACCATTAGTTAGCATAGCACCTATCATTTTGTCATCATCTCTTAGTCCAATTGCAATTATTCCATTCTGACGGATATTAGCAAAAGCTGATAGTTCAGTTTTCTTAATTGTTCCATGTTTTGTACACATTATGATATATGCATCCTTAGCATCGAAATCGACAACTGCTTGGAATGCAGTCACTACTTCATCTGGATCTTTCATTATAACATTAGCCAAAGAGCGACCTTTTGAAGTTCTACTCCCTTCAGGTAAATCATAAACTTTAATCTTATAGACTTTACCTTTGTCTGTAAAGAATAATAAATTATTATGAGTTGATGCTTGGAAAACTTGTTCTACGAAATCATCATCATGTGTACCTGTCCCTTTTGAGCCACGACCACCTTTATTCTGTTTTCTATAATTAGATACTTTTGTTCTCTTTATCAAACCATTTCTAGTGATTGTTACGATTACATCTTCATCAGCTATTATGTCTTCAATAGCAAAATCATCTGCATCATATACAATTTCAGTTCTTCTATCATCACCATATTTATCAGACATTTCTTTTAATTCATCAGAAATAATCTGTATTTGTAGTTCTTTATTTGCAAGAATAGATTGTAATCTTTCGATAGTTTGAAGTACCTCACGATATTCATCTCTTATCTTATCAATCTCTAGACCAGTTAATCTTTGCAAACGCATTTCTAATATTGCTTTTGCTTGAATAACAGATAATGCAAATCTTTCTTGTAATAGGGTAGATGCCGCATTTGGGTCTTTAGATTCTCTAATAGTTTTAATAACAGCGTCGATATTATCTAATGCTATTATAAAACCTTCTAAAATATGAGCTCTTTTCTCGGCTGCATCAAGTTCATATTGTGTCTTTCTAACAATAACTTCATTTCTATGAGCTAGGAATTTCTCCATCATCTCTTTGATGGTCATTACTTTCGGACGGCCTTTGTCTAGTGCTAATAAAATAGCACCAAATGTAACTTGCATTTGAGTGTATTTGAAAAGCATATTTAACACTACTAATGCAATAGCGTCTCTTTTCAATTCTATAACAACTCTCAATCCATCTCTATCAGACTCATCTCTTATATCTGAGATACCTTCGAGAACTTTATTCCTTACTAAATCTGCAATTTTTTCAATTAGATTTGCTTTGTTTACTTGGTATGGTAGTTCATGGACAATTATTGCTTGCTTTGAGCCAGTATGGTTTTCTTCTATACTTGCTTTTGCTCGAACCTTTATCTTTCCTCTACCAGTAGTAATTGCTTCTTGAACACCTTTATAACCATAGATTATACCACCAGTTGGGAAATCAGGTGCCGGTACATATTGGATCATCTCTTCAGATGTTATGTTCGGATTATCTAGTAGCGCTTGTAAACCTGCACATACTTCTCTTAGATTATGGGGAGGAATGTTTGTAGCCATACCAACGGCAATACCAGAAGATCCATTCATCAAAAGTGAAGGTACTACAGAAGGCAATACTGTTGGTTCTTCTAAAGATTCATCAAAGTTTGCTCTGAAATCTACAGTGTTTTTATCAATGTCTCGCAACATCTCAGTAGCAATGTTTGTTAATCTAGTTTCAGTATAACGCATTGCAGCAGGAGAATCACCATCTACAGAGCCAAAGTTACCTTGGCCATCTACAAATGGATAACGCATGCTCCAACTTTGTGCTAAACGCACCATTGCATCATAAACGGAAGAATCACCATGTGGGTGATACTTACCTAATACTTCCCCGACCAAACGGGCAGATTTTTTATGTGGTTTGTTAGGTTGTAATCCTAACTCTTGCATTGCGTACAAGATACGCCTATGAACGGGTTTAAGTCCATCTCTTACATCTGGAAGTGCTCTTGATACAATTACCGACATCGAATAATCGAGGTAGGAATTACGCATCTCATCTTCTAACGACGTAACAACTATGTGTTCGTTACCAAAAAGTGCCATTTATTTATGCTGCTTTATATTATAAATGTAAAAAATTAATCTACTAATATAAGCAATATGACTATAAAAGTCCATCTTAATTATCAACATATTAGCTTTAAATAGGTTATAATAGGGAAGTTTAAAATATTCAGAAGTTTTTTTGATAAAATATTGGACATATCAATAATTATTAATTAAATTGTGTTGTGAATAATATTGCAGCATATAAATGAATACTGAATCGCATCTAAATTCAATCAAAAACATACTTTTTGCATTTCTTTTTGTTTTAGTTATGTATTTGCTAAAGGAACTATCAGGTATATTAGTTCCATTAGCATTAGCAATTCTAATTGCCTTGATGTTCCAACCATTAGTTGGATTCCTTCAAAAGTTTAAAGCTCCGAAGTGGCTTATATTCCCAACTGTTACGATCATTACTTTACTTATAGTCTTTGCAATATATTCTATTTTGAACGAAGCCGTTCAATCTATTATTGAAAATCAAGATTTCCTAATAGAAAAGCTTAATATGAGAATAAAGAATGTTGTAGTATGGATAAATACAAATTTTGGAACTGCAATATCAACTGCAGATAAGAAGATAAATCTCGAATATCTAGTCAATGAGTATGGTATTCCTGCTACTTTACCAGGGTTAGCTAATTTCCTTAGTTCATTATCTGGTTCATTCGTTATGTTCTTTCTTTATTATGTTGTACTTCTTATAGGATTAGCTGACTATGATTTGTATATAGCACATGTTAAAGGTGATACAGATTCTACTTTAATTGAGAATATGAGTAGAATTCAAAGTTCTATACTTTCCTATCTAATGATAAAAACTCTAATTAGTTTATTTACAGGTATATTGGTATATGTAACATGTCTATTCTTTGATTTGAATTTTGCATTTTTCTTCGGTTTCATTGCTTTCTTATTGAATTTCATTCCTTCTATTGGATCTATACTTGCCACAATTCCACCTGTTCTCATGGCTTTTATTCAATTTGATACTTTTCAACCCGTTATCTTTTTATTAGTCATACTATCATCAATTCAAATGGTTATGGGTAATCTCGTTGAACCTATAATAACTGGAGATAGACTTAAACTCAATACACTTACTGTTATATTTGGATTAGTATTTTGGGGTTATATATGGGGTATTGCAGGTATGATTATATCTATTCCACTTTTAGTTTTACTAAAACTTATCTTCGAGCATTTCCCAGATACACAAATATTTGCTAGAATAATGGGTTCTCCCGAATAAATTTGTAACTTTTTTGTTATATAGTTGTCATTACAACTGAGATTAAACAAAATATTAAGGATTATTTATGAGAAAGATTTTTTACTTTCTGCTTATTACACTTTTTCTTTCATTCGTTAGTGAATCATTTACACGAGATTTTAGGGTAAATCAGATTCCTAATGGAAATAAGTTCCAATGCACTAGTTGTCATGTAAGTCCCTATGGAGGAGGACAAAGAACTCCTTTCGGTGAAACTGTTTATGATAATTTAGGACAACCAATTTCGACTGCAAAAGTAAGGTGGGATTTAATTTTTAACATTGATTCCGACGGAGATGGATTTACGAATGGTGAAGAATTACAGGATGCTGATGGTCAATGGGCACAAGGCCAAGCAAATCCTGGAAATTCAACATTAATAACAAAGCCTTGGGATCCTTCTAGTAAACCAACTGTTTCATCAGTAGAAAATGATTATGTAAATAGCCACTCAATAATTTATCCAACACCATCAAAAGGAATTGTAAATTTAAGTTATACTTCAAATTATCCTGAAAATAGCCAATTAGAAGTCTTTAATTCTAATGGGAGTTTATTGATTTCTGAGAGAGTAGAATCTAAATTAGGTGAGAATAAATATTCAATTAATTTGAATAATCAATCACTTAATAGTGGAATTTATTTTTTAGTACTTAGAAATAAGTATTTTAATATTCGAAAACGAATTGTATTCTCGAAATAGTTCTAATGTAAGGCAGTTCAAATTGAACTGCCTTTTTTTAATATTTCTTCCCTAAAATAAAGTGTCTTCTTTTTTCCATTGAAATATCTAAACTAATTATATTACTCAGTAAATAATAGTGGTAATGGAGTGAAATATACAATTAATACAAATTAAATATCTTTTTTCAACAATTTTATTATCTATTTAGTAAAAATGTATCCTTTTTTCTTTTTATGTTATATTTGTATATATATTAATCTCAAATCAAGGATATTTATGAAGTTTGTTTTTGTACTAGTTTCAATAATAGGGTTAACTCTTTTTTCAGAACCACTTTTATCTAAAGATCAATGGGTGTTGCAAATACCAAATGGTCAAAAGAATAGTTGTTCTAATTGTCATATAAGTTCTGCTGGTGGAGGTTCAAGAAATGTTTTTGGAAAAACTGTTGAAAACTCAATTAGTGGTGGTAAGGTCAGATGGGATAAGGTTTTTAATATTGATTCTGACGGAGATGGATTTACTAATGGGGAAGAGCTACAAGATCCTGATGGACAATGGTCTATTGGGAAAGCTAACCCTGGGGTTTCAACATTAGTAACAAAGCCTTGGGATCCAAATAGCAAACCAACTGTTTCATCAGTGGAAAATAATTTTGTAAATAGTAACTCTATAATTTATCCAACTCCTTCAAAAGGTATTGTAAATTTAAGTTATATATCTAATTATCCTGAAAGTAGCCAATTAGAAGTGTTTAATTCAAATGGAAATTTATTAATTTCTGAGAGAGTAGAATCTAAATTCGGTGAGAATAAATATTCAATTGATTTGAATAATCAATCACTGAATAGCGGAATTTATTATTTAGTACTTAGAAATAAGTATTTTAATATTCGAAAACGAATTGTTTTCTCGAAATAGACTTAATGTAAGGCAGCTAATTAGCTGCCTTTTTTTTCAAAATTTCTGCCATATATTATTGCATCTTCTTTTTTTCCATCCATATCTAGAACTTCTGGCATATATCCCCAAAGAGAGAAGTTAAACTTCTTTAGTAGAGAAATACTTGGTTGATTATTTGCGACTAGAATTGCGAATAGGGAGTCAAATGAAATTTCAGTTCGAATATCTATAACATATTGAAGTAATTGCGTCCCAATTCCTTTTCCATAATGGTGACTATCTAAATAGAAACTAACTTCTTTGGATTTTAGATATGCTCTTCGGTTTGCACGATAAGCTGAGATTGATATCCAACCAATAACTTTATCATCATCAATAGCTACATAAATAGGGTATTCTATTGAATTACGTTTTTTAAATTCATTCTGATATGCTGAAAGTTCAATTTCATCAAGTATTGCATTGTTCCTATTTCTTATCCCTTCATTATAAATTTCTACAATACTATTTGTATCGTTCATTTGGGCTAATCTTATAGAAACATCTTTTGGCATTTTAATAGAGTAAGTATTTTTGTCTAATCTTCAAAAAATCAATCATCCCTTCACTTGCAAGAGTAACTATCATTTCTTCAGGTAAGTTCGTTCTAATTGCATTTAGTATTTTATCTGTTCCTGTGACCTTATTGAACATATCTTTTGATTGTGATTTTAGGTTATTATCAGATAGTAAAGTTGGGTTGTTTTTTACTAGTTCTCGTAGTATAAGTAATCCCGTTGTATATGGTTTCAGATGATTAGAAAGATTAAATTTAAGATAATACCCTTCTACATCTTTGCCACTATACATCCCATAGAAAGGTCTATAATAAGTGTGTTGTAAGTAGATACCTTCATAATCTACTCTCATATTGTCTAATTTGAGAAATGGTGAGCCAATATATCCAAATGGGGAAGTTGTACCTATACCAATGCTTATAACTCCCAATTCACCTATTGTACCTAGGGTTGCTATTCCTCGAACTGAGTTAGCTGTTGGTACATGTGGCGAAGTTGGAATCCACATAAGACCAGTATCGTCCCATGCCATCCATCGTTCCCAACCTTCCATGGTAACAACTGTCACGTTACATTGCTTTTTATTCTCCGTCCAAAGTTCTCCATTAATCATCATAGCAAGTTCACCTATTGTACAGCCATGAATATAAGTTGTAGGAACTAGTGAAACAAATGATTTGAATTTATTCTCTGGAAGATTGCCATCAACTACTAATCCACCCAAAGGGTTAGGTCTATCCAAAACAATTACTTCTACATTGTTTTCTGCACAGCCCTGAATCAAGTAAAGTAAACTACTTATGTAAGTATATGAGCGAACACCAATATCTTGTATGTCAACAACTACTGCATCAATATCTGTAAGTACTTTTTTATTTGGAATTTTTAATGAACCATATAAGGAAACAATTGGAGTTCCGAAGATAGAATCATTTGCAACAGGTTCTCCTGCAGGGATAGTTGTATAATATCCATGTTCAGGGACAAAGATTTTTCTTAAATCTACTCTACTATCTTTGGAGAGAATTTCAGCGGTTGGAACACCTTTAACATTTATTCCAGATTGATTTGTAAACAGAGCAATTTGTTTGTTCTGTACAATGCTTATCTCGTCACTCATTAGGACATCTATTCCTAATCTAACATTCTGTGATTGTAAGAGTGAGGAACTTGAAATTAAGATAACTAGACTACTTATTGTAATCTGCAATATACTTTTTAGCTGTCTCATGGTTGTTTTGAGTATCATCTACTTCCAATACTTTTTTGAAATAATATAGTGAGTTCTTTTTATCGTTTAATTTCTTATACGATATACCTAATTTAAGTAAACTACTTGAATAAAAACCACTTTCTTTATCCCCATCTACATATTCACTTACATCCAAACATTTTTTCAAATATTTTATCGCCATCTGTTGGTCCCCTCTTCTTTGCAAAGACAAACCTACATAATAGAGCCCTTCTCTTGCAGTTAGGTTATCGTAACCAAGTTCACGAGCAAGACATTTCTTAACGACTTCCCTCCAAGTAGCTTCAATTTCTTCCCATTTTCCTTGCTTTACATAGCATCTACCTAAGTATCTGTGGAAGTAGGGATTACGAGGAAACCTTGTAAATAAATCGTTTGCATAGAAAAAAGCTTGATCAAAATCTTTTTCAAAAGAATAATAAACTTGCATGAGTGCAACTTCAGCTTCTACACTAGAATAGCGAGAATGGTGCATAGATGCTCTAAGTTGTAGTAATCCTAATTTCTTATTTCCAGGAGGAAAGAATAAGACTACTGGCTTTAGAATAGGATAATCTTCAGGAATAGCAACAGAGAAGTAATTGAATAATCCTGTTCCTAACATAATATCGTGGTTTCCAGGTGCTTTTTCATGAGCCTTCATTAGTATTTCGTAAGCTTCCTTTCCATCTGAAGCTGCACTAAACCACTCTTTTTCATTAGTATAGAATCTTGCCCTATAACCCAAAGCCCCGCCTTTGAAAAAAAGGCCAGTTATGTCATATTCATTTTCATCGAGTAGCTTATCGCTTACTTGAATTACTTTATTAATTTTCTGTAGAAAATCATCATTAATCTTGTCAGTGTATCTATATAATGTCAATCTCCAAAAATCAACCATTGCTTGTAAGAAATAACCTGCAGGATGCTCTGGATATCTTTTTATAACTTCTTGGAATGATACTTCAGCTTTATCGAATTCCACATTATATATGTGGTTGGCTCCTTCTCTTACTAAGCTATCAGCATCACTTTGAAGAATCGCCCACTGAGAGAAACTATTGCTTGAGATTAGGAATAACCCTATTATAATTGTGTATATTAATTTCATTTTTCTAGTAATTTACTTTCTTCAAATTTAATTTTAAATTTTGTTGCCATAATATATGGATTCTGTTTATTTATCTTAAACGAGATAATAGTCAAAATAGTTAGAAGAATTGTTGTTAATAAACCTTCTTCAATACCAAATTGACCACCGAAAAGCCAGTTACTATTATTATTAATTGCTGTAAGTTGAAATAATTCAATATCAAAACTAATTCCACTTACATTCGAGCCTAGAAATAATTGTTGATTTAGATTCCAAAAAAAATGAACAGATATTGGAAGCCACAATGATTCAGTTGTAATATATAACACTGATAACATAATCCCTGCTACAATTATATTTACTAATCCCATATTAGAAATATTAGGATTATTGTAATGTGCAAACGAAAAGAATATGCTTAATAATGCAATTGCAATAATGTCACCAAATCGTTCTCTAATAGTTTGAAATAATATCCCTCTAAATAATATTTCTTCTAGATAAGCCATTATAAATATATAGAACGAAAAAAATAGAAAAGTTTTATAATTAAATGTATAAAAGTTCTCATGAATTTTATATTCGTAACCCATTAATAAACCAATGAGTATGAATATTGCATTCATTACAATTACTATTAATAATCCTTTGAAAATATCTATAAATGCAAATTTGTCAAACTGTAAACCAAATGCATTAAAACTGGAGCCAGCTCTAATTGCGAGTATTGAAATACTTACAAAAGTCAGAGTAATAGCAATTAATATTGCTGAAATAATAGAACCAAATGGAAGGAATTTCAGCGGTAAAATAAATAAAATTGACGCAATGATAGCGATTATCAGTCTAAACCACCAATGCGCCAATAGTTTTTGCATGACTAGTTGGAAGAGTTTAAAGATTCAATATGACTATTGATTTTTTCAACCATTAGTCCATATACTTCTTCGTGTTCTTCACCTGTTATCATGTAATTCAATTGAGGGCAATATGATGCATATTTTCCTTCGCCTCTTTTACGAATTAAAACTTCATAATCATTTGCATTAACACTGTTAGAAATTTGTCTTTCCATTATATTATTCCCATTTTTCGGTTTACTAATAATTCAAAATTAACAAAAATATGCTAACTTGTTTATTGATTTTGCATAAAGAATGAAATCATTCAAAATGAACATAGATAATCTAAAAAAAGCTGCTAGAATCGATAAAAAAATCGTATATCGTAAGCTAAAGAATAAACTAACAAACAACTTACTAGATAAATTGTATAGAATGCGTGACGGTAAAGTCTCAACATATTCTTACGATTATATTTCTTATTTTAGGATTGATTATTCTAAGTCCCTTGATATTATTGATTTGTTAGAAATAGAAATCATTAATAATGATTTCGAATCATTTTCTAAGCAATGTTTACAACATAATCATAGAGTACTTTCTGACTCTTTAGTATCAATAAATTCCGAAACTAAATATAGTACACTTCAGAAAAAATTCAATCCCAAATTGATTCCATTTTCTACACAATGTTTCAATAAAATCAGTGACGGATATAAATTAATTGATTGGCAGAAAGACTACAATTCAAACTATAACTGGGAATTCAAGTGGTTTAAGGATATTAAATATGGTAATAATTCTGGAAATGATATAAAAGTACCATGGGAAATTGGACGTTTACAACATCTTCCAATGTTAGCCATGGAGTATATTAGTACAGACTCAACTCTATTACTTGAAGAAATAAAAAATCAGATATTTGATTTTATGGCATCTAACCCACCAAACTTTGGAGTTCAATGGATGACTTCGATGGATATTGGTATAAGATTAGTTAATCTATTATTTACATTTTTTACAATCAATAGAAAAGAACAGTTGTTTGATAGAAATGAATTAGAACTAATAGATTCGTATTTGTTTGATCATTATCTACATATCAAAGAGAATATCGAATTTTCGGAAGGAATGAGAGGAAATCACTATCTGTCAAATATATGTAGTCTCATAATATACATAAGCTTTACAGATGACAATGAAGGCAAGAGGCTTTTATTAGTTAAATACAAACGTTTGCTTGAGGAAGAACTAGATTTCCAATTCAATGATGATGGAACTAATTTCGAAGGATCCACAAGGTACCATATCTTTACTAATCAGATGATTATGACAGTCGATATAATATTGAAAAAATATGGATTGGGTCAGGTTTCAACAGTTAAAATGAATAGTATAGTTAGTTTTACTTCGGCGTTATTAGAATATGAATTTCCACCTCAAATAGGGGACAATGACTCGGGTTTCTTTTGGAAATTGCTAGATTCAGAAAAATACACTTATGATTCTATAAAAAAATTAGTAATAAAGCATTATGAAGCAGAGATTAGTGATAATTATATTAATTTCGGATATATACAAAAAATATATGATAAGTTTGATCTAATATTCAAGTGTGGAAAACTGGGACAAAAAGGAAAAGGTGGGCACGACCATAATGATAATCTATCTTATCAATTATATATTGAAAAGCAGCCATTTATAGTTGATATTGGTTCTTTTTGCTATACTTCTGATTTTGATCAAAGAAACACATTCCGCTCTACTCGGTCTCACAATGCTTTATGGATAGAAGGTATTGAACAAAATGAATTTTCAAATTCTAAAAATGATGATATGTTTTGGTTAGATACTGATATCTCTAAACCTAATTTAAAAATTATTGAAAAAGATAAGTTATCAGGGAGTATAGAGTATATAGGCAAAATATATAATCGAAGTATTAATGTTAATTCTGAAGTGATTGCTATAACCGATAATTATAATAGTAGTTTACAAAAGGAGATTAATATTTACTTATTCCCTGATATCAATGTTGAATTTGTGGAAAACAATGTGTATAAACTGTGGAATGAGAAAAATAAAATATATTTTGAAACGGATGCCACGAAAATAAGTATAGATAAATATGAATTTTCACCACAGTATGGCATAAAACAGCAGTCAAATAAAATAGTACTATTGTCTTCAAACAACATTATAACTCACAAATTTAGAGTAACACTTGAGAGTTAAAGATCACTTAGATAAAATCTCTTGGTCATTTGCTAATAGACTAATTTATCTAGTCTGGGGATTGATTAACCTTGTTATAATTGGTCATACAGATCCATTTAACTATGGTCTTTACTTTCTATTCACTCAACTCATAACATATTTAGCAAGTGTATCGGATTCCTTTTCATTGCAAGGATTGATTCAATTTGGAAAAAAAGAGGAGGATAGACCAAAGCTTAATAGCATTGCTATGTTACTTCAATCCATTTTCTTGTTAATTATACCCATAATTCTTTTCCTCTTCAGACATCAATTTGCTGGATTACTCGGTGGTGATGATTTCATTGAAGTCTCATATTTTTTACCTCTGATATCGGTATTTGTTATCCCTAGGACTTTTGCTTATAAGGTTTTAGCACGTGATTTAGATTACAAAAAGTCATTTTTCATTGACCTAATGAACTTTGGTGTAATGACATTAGTTATTGTATATTATATATTTACCAAAGATTTCTTATATTTCAACGATTTAATAATTTCTTATTTAATTGGTGGAGTAAGTTCAGGTATTTATTCATCAATAATTCTTTTGAAAAAATCATCTTTTGGAACTCGAGGAAAAATAACTTTTAAAAAGTATCTAAATTTTGCCATTCCCTGGACAGTCCATGCTATTTTCTATTCATCAATCAAGTACCTAGATGTTTATGCAATTTCATTTGCTATCAACACTGCCGATAGTATAAAAATAGTTGGGCTTTATAGTTCTGCTAAAACACTATTCAAGGTTTTTGAACAATTGTCAGATGGAGTATCGGCTTTAGTTTATCCTTCAGCAATCAAAAACATTGAGTACAAAGAAAAAGTAAGAAGTATAATGACCAAAAGTACTTCTTTCATATTAGTTTTAAATCTAACGGTATTCATTATTCTTCAGTTAGGATTTGCTGATTTTATGATATTCAATTTCTTGCCAGTTAAGTTTCATGAAGCGACTAGTTATTTTAAAATAATGCTTTTCGCATCTTTATTCTTACCATTTGCTTCTCTGAATATGATCCTTACGGCTATTAATAAAATAAAATCAGTAGTTTATATAAGTATTATTGCTGCTATTACTTCACTTATATCTATTTTTGTAATTGCACACTTTGCCGAATATAAATTTGTTTCTTTAGGAATAGTTATCTATTATTTTATAATAGGCTTGTCTAGTTTATATATAGTAAAAAAGCAACTT
>PGYR01000089.1 GCA_002839765.1 Ignavibacteriae bacterium HGW-Ignavibacteriae-4 | reverse complement strand
AGATCTGCGAAATAATCATGAATATGTAAAAAGAGCATTAGTGACAAAGCAAGATGAGATATTTGAAAAAGATAAAGAAATGGCGGGTATTGTAGAGAAAAGTGCCCATTTGAAGAACGAAATCTATCATTTCAAATTAAAATTAGAGAACTATCCTGAGATAAAAGAAAAAGCTAAGGAATATGACAAAATGTTAGAATCGGCAAAAGCCGACGAAGAGCAATATCTGAAGAATATAGATGAATTAAAGCAATTAACTTATGCTTTGGAAGCAGAACATTCTCGAGAGAAAGAGCTTTTGAACAAAGAAATAGAACAGAAAGAAAATGCAATTGCACTATTAGAGACTTGGGTTAATGAAATAAACAGTAAGAAAGACCCAGAAGATAATAATTACGATTTGCATAAAGAAATAGAGCAGCTAAAAAGTGATCTCGAATTGAGGGAAAAAGAAATAAAAGAGCTTAACGAAGCTGGATATGGAGTTTTGGGTCAAACATTATTTGGCACTATGAGCTTCGACAATACTGATATAAGACGAGAAAGCCAAGAACTAGGTGAGTTGCAAGAGAAATTAGGAAAGAAAGATTATAGAATAGAGCTTTTGGATACGGAAAATAAAGAACTTAAAGTTGAAATAGAGACATTAAAAGCAAGTAATGAAAGCTTAGAGGCCCTCTCTAAGAAAAGATACAAGCAAATACAAGAACTTGATGAAAAGCTAAATGAATCCATAAATTACAAAATGGATACAAAAGAGAAAAGATTGAAGTTAGCAGATAGTTTAGAAAAATATCTACAAAAAATAGAAAAAATCATTGAAAATTAAATAATTTTTGATATTATAGTATAGTTTACAAAGTGTGAACTTAAAAAAAGACAAGTAACAAATGAATAAGACCGTAAAAGTAAAGATTGGTTATAAAGAATATTCACTAGCTAGTGACAACGAAGCAAGTGTAATTGCTTCTACTGAAAGAGTAAATGAGCAATTAGAAAATTTGAAAAAAAACTTGGGCAATTTGCCCGAAGAGACTTTGGCAATTTTGGCAGCTTTGAACTTAGCTGAGAACGACATAAAGAACGAAAATATGATGAAGGATTCTGTAAATTATCTACAGAAAGAATTAAGGAATATGTCAAATTTGTTAAAAGAAGCAATTTCATAAAATTTTGAATGTTAATTATCTAAGTTATAACCAATATATTACAGAATTATTACCGCGTTTACTATCCTTGTCTTACGTAATAGAATCTATAATTACAATAATGGGAGTTTGACTTCAGTTATTGATATCGGGCCGCAACTGTACTTCGGTACAGACTGTCTATTTTAAGTTATTTATAGAACTTAAAAAGGACCGGCGGATTTTAGATATAATTGAGCTTTCACCCACCGTGTTTGACTTTGGGTTCAACACGTCACATAGCTATTATCTTCGGATAATAAGCTAAAAGGGATGGTAAACGTTGGTTTTTTATTCGAATCGGCGGTGTTTATTAGGAGAACTAGATGGACGGATCAATAACGATGGCGATAGGTATTGGGATAGCAGTCTCGGCTGTGCTCGGTGCTATTGCTTATTTATCAGCGAAGAAAATCGGTGACAAAAAGATAGAAGAAGCCGAAGTTAGAGCAAAGAAAGTAGTTGACCAAGCTTACGATAAATCTAACCTTATTAAGAAAGAGAGTAAGTTAGAGCTAAAAGAAGAATGGCGAAAGAAAAAGCAGGAATTCGAGAGTACTTACCAAAATAAAAAAGAAGAACTAAAGATAAAAGAAACTGCTGTACAGACGAGAGAGAAGGGAATAGATGATAAGTTAGATATTATCCTGAAAAAGGAAAAAAATCTACACAATTTCGAGCAAGACCTAAAAAGAAAAGATGAGACTTTGACCGAAAAGTCAAAGAAAACGAATGACCTATTCGAAGAAATGACTCATAAACTAGAGGAAATCTCTGGTATGTCACGAGAAGATGCGAGCAAAAAAATATACGAAGAATTAGCTGATGACGTTCGCAAACGCTCTGCTCAGAAGTTAAACCAAATCAGAGAAGATTACAAAGTCAAAGCTAGAAAGGAAGCTGTGAATATAGTTGTTTCAGCTATTCAACGTTCTGCTTCGGATATAGCAATAGACAATACTGTATCAATAGTCAACTTAGAAAGCGATGATATGAAAGGTCGTATAATCGGACGTGAGGGTAGAAATATCCGTGCATTCGAAGCAGCGACAGGTATCGACTTAATTATAGACGACACACCAGAAGCAGTTATCATCTCTGGTTATGACCCATTCAGACGTGAAGTAGCTAAACGCTCATTAGAAGTCTTAATGCTTGACGGTCGTATCCACCCTGCTAGAATAGAAGAAGTAGTCAACAAAACAGAAAAAGAACTTGAAGAAGAAATAGTAGAAGTTGGTCAGAAGGCATTACTAGATTTAGGTCTATCTAATATGAAAGCTGGACTAGTTTACTTCGTAGGTAAGATGAAATACCGCTCTTCTTATGGTCAAAACTTGCTGAACCACTCTATAGAAGTGGCTAATATCTGTGGTATTATGGCAGCCCAATTAGATTTGGACGTAAATACGGCTAAAAGAGCAGCATTGCTCCACGATATAGGTAAGTGTGCACCTAAGGAAATGGAAGGCCCACATGCGCTAGTAGGTATGGAATTGGCTATCAAATACAAAGAGAAGCCAATCATTGTAAATGCAATCGGTGCACACCACGAAGATATAGAAATGGAATCGCCAATAGCTGTACTAGTACAAGCGGCTGACTCCATAAGTGGTGCAAGACCGGGTGCAAGACGTGAATCATTGGAAAACTACATCAAGCGTTTGGAAAAACTAGAATCTATAGCTAATCAGTGGGATGGAGTAATCAAAACTTACGCTATCCAAGCTGGTCGTGACCTTAGAGTTATAGTTGAACCTTCGATAGTTAATGACGCTACTGCTGATGAGATGGCTGATAGTATAGCAGCTCGTATTCAAGAGGATATGGAATACCCAGGGCAAATACAAGTAACTGTAATTAGAGAGAAAAGAGCAGTTGCCCTAGCTAAGTAATAAGAAAGATAAAGTATATAATTTTAAAAGAGTGCTTGGTTAATTCCTAGCACTCTTTTTTTTTCTGAATCAAGGATTGTATGTATTACAGAATGTAGAGACGTAATGTTTACGTCTCCATATCCCCGTTTAACAAGGTGCTACAAGTTTTTCGTTACTCAGAGCTAACGAAGTCAGATAAGAGTCCAAAAGAACTCCAGAGCAGTTCAATATTGGTAGGTAATAAGCGCTACGAAGGGTCTACTTTTTTATGCAGACTCTTCACTCCACTTCGTTTGGTTGAGAGCATCGTAAGGTGTAATCAGTCGAACTTGAAATAACGAACTGTGCTCCTCGAGAGGAGCTGGCAGAACTTGTTCTGACTGAGGAGGAAAATTATCAATATTCTTCTTCGTTTATCCACCTCCGTCTGACACCCTGGTGTCAGCCACCTCCGCCAGCGGAGGATAATTTCCCTACTCCACCACAACCACACTCTTCGTAATAGCGTCATAAGGAGTAATCAATCGAACTTGGTATAACCCACTAGGGATATCTAACGTGTTAATCTGCATCTGCTTCGCTTTTGTAGATTGCGTCCACTCATCGGTATAAATCACACGTCCATCAGTAGCCACTAACTCTAGTTTCATTATACCTTGCACACCAGTTGTGATGTCTATATTCAACTGCTCACTTGCTGGGTTGGGGGATATATCTAATGTCGTCTTATCAAATATAGTGATGTTTCGTAATGGGAACACGCAGACAGAGTCGATATAGATCTTACCAGGTTGTTCTATTACTTCTATGTATGGATTTGTGAATGTGTAATTTGGAAATGTGATATCATATTCTAAAGAACTAGATAATAGTATCGTACCTGTTAGATTATGGATATTAGTTCTATTCTTGCTTATTGGTTGAGTCTGATTTATAATATAGCTATCATTAGTGAAGAATGAAGTTCTATCTATGTCAGTTGTGATTGAGTATTCTTGCGTTGGTAGATTAGCCTCACATTCTAGGTAAACAGGAACTGTTTCTGTTTGTCCGATTTGGGTGTATATGTCCTCTGTGCTTATAGTTGTTCTTGCATATACAGTTGCTGTAATTGGGATAGTTATTACAGTGTCACACGGTGCTATTATACTAATATCAATGCTGTTGTTGAATGGTCCTAATTTTGTTGGTACAAAATCATAGTTGTATGGATATGGTTGTCCATCTGATATTATTTGACCGTTATCAAGTGTAATATCAAATCCACTGTTGTTAGTGATTGTTGTATTATCTGATTTAGTCTCTGTTATATAAACCTTACCAAAATCTATACGGTCTTTGCTAATGTCGAATTTCAGTTCGTATTTCTCCACCTTGTGTGTTTCTGTTGCCGTACATCCGTTTGTATCAGTTATTGTGAGTGTGTATGTACCAGCTTCTGTAACCTCAATTTCTTTGGTGATTTCGTTAGTTGACCAAAGGTATTCAGCGAAGTCTTCGCTAGATGATAGTGTTGTCGTCTCGTTTTTACAAATTATACTATCACCCCATATTTCAAAATCTGGTGCTGGGCTTTCATTAACAGTATATTCGGCTGTGCCTACGCAACTTGCTTTGCTGACTGTCACTGAATATGTTCCAGCTTGGCTTACAACTATTATTGGTGTTGCTTCACCGTTACTCCATTTGTAAGTGTAGCTTGGGTCATTGGGTAGTGCAGTAAGTGTAGCAGATTCACCTGAACAAAGTTTTGTTCCTGTGATACTTGGTTCAAGGTTCTCATTTACTTTCACTTCTATGTATGCCGTGTCTCTACATTTCTCTCCTTCTAAAACGCTCGCCGAATATGTACCTCCTGTTTTTACTATGATTTGCCTTCCTAACTCACCATTCGACC
>PGYR01000023.1 GCA_002839765.1 Ignavibacteriae bacterium HGW-Ignavibacteriae-4 | reverse complement strand
TGAATAATTAATTTGTAACGTCTGTTCATTAAATTTTAGATATAAATTTTTCAGCTTCGGAGGGGTGGGTGAGTGGCTGAAACCAACGGTTTGCTAAACCGTCGTACTGGGTAAACCGGTACCGAGGGTTCGAATCCCTCCCCCTCCGCAATTTAAGCTCAAGTTAATCTTGAGCTTTTTTGTTTTTAAACCCTATCGTTAAACCAGCAGCAATCAGTCTTTATTTATCCAAATTAATTTTTGTTTTAGAATTATAATCACAAAAAATATTCATTCTAGATAAATTCATTGTTTTGAGTTAAATAATTAGTTTTAATATGCTCGTCTGATTGTTTAGTCGATTCCCAGTGGAGTAAGAAATAATGGACTATTGCTTTTATATTACTTTTTAATTTTTAAATATATCAGAAGAATTTACCTTTCCGGGAAACAGTTCAATATACATCTCCCATGATAAAGATTCTCCCGGTGCGAGATAACCGCAATCGTCATTTTTTATAGATTTAGCGAGTGAATCAGTTCGGGAGTTGGATAATTCCACGGCGACAGTAAGATGACCGGGATGTATTTTTTCCGGCCATCCCCCATAACATAACCACAGTCCCACGTAATTTATTTCCGCGGAAGGTGAATAAAAAACAATTGACTCATTTTCTTCAGGATAATAAAGACCACCGTAAGGGTAATTTAATTTATCTGTGAAACATTTTACCGCTTTACCGAGGTATTTATCCTGCACAACGGACAAATCAATTATTCCATTATCCTCTATTGTGATAGGCCATTTTTTAATATCGCCATACTCCCCTATACTTTTTTCGGAGCTCCAATTCAGGAATACCGATGTCACCTCGGGCGGCAATATCAATTCCGCTTTGGGGTATACTTTTAACAGCGGATGAGCAGACCACAAAAACCTGAATTTATCATCGCCAAAGTTTCGCAGAGTATATTTTATTCTAACCACTTTACCTGAAAGTGAAATATTCTTTTCCAATTTATAGTTTTGTTTAACGCCGTCTATTTCCAAATTAAGACTGTCATTCAGTGTCGAATAATTCCATGGTCTTGACCATACTTCACCGTGATCCGGGAATTCCAAATACTGATTCCCATTCTCCTCGTCATTCGTATCGATAATAACATTTTCAATAGTCGGGAAACATTCATCAAATCCGCTTGTATCGAAACTCGAAAAATCGTCGCCATAATTAGGCTTAAGATATGTTTTCTTCTCGTTTTGAGGTTCTAATAAAAAATGAGTTTTAGATTCTTTATTATATAGTTCAATCATCTTACTGCCAAGTCCGGGTAAAATGCTAATTTTTATATGATCGTTTTCCAAATCGATACATTTTAATCCGGCAACCAGTCTCTCCTGAATCAACATTTACTCCTTTTCAGAAATTTTATAATCAGATTGTTCAACAATTTCCCCAGATTTAATATCTCTTATTAAAATGCCGGGCTGCGGATATTCTATTCCATTTAATTCAACTATAATCATGGGCCAAGCTTTTGATTTAGTAATAACCTCAAAACCGTTTTCTTTAGCGATTATAGTTTCCTCTATTTTAGCCCCTGTAATTGTGGGATTCCAGGCAAAAGCCTGATTGTTCTGTATATCTTCATTAATACCGGGGTAAATAACCCATTCGCGATCATCATATCCGATAGCGCCGCCCTGATGATGTTTTTGCCACTCTCCTTCAAATCCCGCTTCGGCATACCATTTTTTACAGGAATCAAAAATATCGGAAGCTTTCGCACCCGGTAATGTGGCCGCTTGATATTTGGCGTTGATAATCGCTGTTTTTTCGAGTTTGGATTTTAGCTCCTGCGATATTTCTCCAAAATGCACAAATCTTGTTACCGCTATCGGCATGCCCCACTTTTCGGCTACCACGTTAATCATCGCGTAATTTTTGAGAACTTTTCCACCAGGCAAAGCGTGTCTATAATCATAAATTCTATCGTCTACAGCGGTGAGTAATACAGTAGGAATTATTCCTTTTGCTCTTAGTTTAAGTGCCGTTAAAGCTTCTATTTCATATTCGTCCATTCCAGGTTTAACTAAACTACAAACCTCACTAACGGCTTCTGTTGTCTGCGTTCCCAACCAGCGATATCTGTCAATTTCTTCATCTGTTAAAGAATAACGGATTTTCTTAAAGGAATCACTTACAAGTATGGTTCCAGGATAGTCTACATCACTCCCTATTTTTCCGTTACCGGCAATATTTTTAATTACTTCGTCTCTTACATCTTTAATAGGATTAGCTTCATACCAATTATATACTTTCGGCGTATAACCCAAATCGCCTAAAGACTCCTTCATTAATCTTCCGACTTCACTTCCGCTACAAATAAGATACTTTTCATTATTCCTCATAATTAAAAGAGATGCTGCACCCACATCTTTATTTAACACTATTTGTGTATTTGTTAAACCTGCGGTAATCCAGTTAACATTTCTAACTTGTGTAAGGAGAATTCCATCAAGAGCATTTTCAGTTAAGTATTGTTGTACTTTAATTATTTTTTTATCAATCTCGCGTTTAAGAACATCAATCGGCTGATAGTTATGGTTCTGATTTTCCCAGTAACCCAAATCTTCTGATTCTAATGTTTCTTTTTTATCAGCGCATGAAGAAAAAAGACCGACAAAAATTGTCGATAGAATTAATAATCTCAGAATATTCTTTGTCATTTTGAATTCCTTAAATTCATGTTAACGTTAACATTTATATATGCAAACTATAAAAATGTGTTATTATTTTCCATAATTTATTCGGTTATAATTCAAATAATAATTTGTCTGCCCTATTTATAAATACCGCAGGATTTTCTAATAATTAGTTCCGAATCAATGATAATATCCTCCACAATTTCGTCTTTATTCTGAATATGTTTAATCAATTTTTCAGCGGCTTTTTTCCCAATTTGGTAAGCAGGTTGTCTCATGGTAGTTAACGGAGCCGGCATTAATTCGGATCTTATATCATCGGAGAATCCAACAATGGCAATATCCTCAGGCACTTTAAGTCCTACTTCTAATATTGCTTTCATCGCTCCAAAAGCGGCCGGATCGTTAACCGCTACAATTGCTCTGGGCCATTCCTTTTTAGGCAAATCCAATATTTTCTTCATTGCGGAATATCCGCCGTCTTCATGAAACCCGGATTCAACGATATATTTTTTGTTAAGATCGATATTGTTTTTTTTCAAAGCTTTCTTAAAACCATTCAAACGGGTTTGACCAATAGATACAGAAGTCGGCCCGCTTAAGTGAGCAATTTTAGTATATCCGTACGAAATCAGATGTTCTGTTATTTTATAAGATGATTTTTCGTCTTCAATTCTTACACAGCTCGCACCTATGTTATGAACACATCTATCGAAAAAAACAATATACATGCCCATCTCCATAATTTGTTTGTACTTTTTACTGCTTTTTGCCGATTCCGCTGTAGAAATTAAAATACCGTCAACTCGTTTTGAGGCTAAAGTGTCAATCGCATTAATTTCTCTTTTGGCGTTTTCCGCCGAATGAGTTAGTATGAGCTGATAGTTATTCGCGTAAGTAACCTCTTCAACTCCTCTAATAACTTCTGGGAAAAATGAGTGAGTAATTTCGGGGACAACGACCCCTATAGTGTTTGTTTTACGCTGAACTAAACTGCGGGCAATATGGTTTTGTATGTACCCCATTTTTTTTGCAGTTGCAAGAACTTTCTCGCGTGTTTTCGCCTCGATATTCGGACTATCGTTCAGCGCACGAGAAACAGTCATCATAGAAACACCTAATTCGTCTGCAATTTGTTTAACTGTAATTCTATGGCCCATATTCCCTCTCAATGAAATAAAAATATTTAAAAAACAATTTCTATTTGTTGATTGATGTATTGATATTTTTTAATCGAATCGAATTCAACTGTTATAAAGTCATTTTTAATTTCAGCACCTTTTAGTGATTTAAGTTTATTCATGTTTTTCATTCCAACCTTATAAACTTTACCGCTCATTCCTTCGAGATCTACAATTAGAGTGTTCCCTTTTAATTCCTGAGAAATAATTTTTAAACCGCTATTCTCTTCACCGGGACCACAATTATTATCGAGTAAGAATATTTCGGGAACTGTTTCTATTTTAATAACTACTTTGGCTTTAGTTTTTATCTGAGTTTCTAAACTTATTTGTTCAGCTTGCGAATGATGTGTGTGTACATAATTAATTTCTTTTCCATCAATCATTACTGAATTTATTTTTGTGCCCAAAGAAAATGAAGGAGAAATAATTGATGTAAACTGTTCTTCTGTTGAAGGCAATATACTAATTTCTATTTCATCATTTATCTTTTTATATATGAACGTAACTTTTTGATCGCCTAATTTTATATTTTGAATTGTAAGACTGTCCCACTGAACCGGAATTTGCGGCGCGAAAATAATCTTGTTTTGTAAAGCATTCACGGTTACACCCGCTAACCCTGTCATCAAAGGATAAATATAACCGGTATATGAAAATCCCTGGTTATGATATGCTTCACCCAATTTTTGATTATATTTCCCCGACATTACCTCGGGAGCAACCCCCAGTCCAAATTCAAAAATATGCGGATAGGTAGTATTAATTGTGTAAAAACCTTGAGCGCTAAAATGATGCTTATATTGCGCTGCCCCGAAAAGAGCGGAAGTAAACGGCCAAACCGTGCCGTAATTATAATTAGCAGGATCATATAATTTCGATTTAATAGAAAGATTTCTAATTCCCCAATCGGTAATCATATCAGATTTGTTTAATTCTTTAATTGTAAGTTCTGAACGCCTAGCATCCATTAAATCAAAAAACATTGCAGGTGAAGTATAGGGGGATTTCTCCTCCACTTTCTGTCCAGCAGCATTGGCGCCGAAAGAATAAAATCCCATTTTTTCTATCCAGAATATTTTATCCAGATTTGGATGAGCGATTTCATAATTTTTTTCTGCTTCTTTTTCAATTGATTTATCGCCAACCATTTTAGCCATATCAATTATTTCTTTAAGAGACTGCGTCCAAAGCGCCTGAGTGTACAAATCATTATGTATTTTAACCAACTCTCCAAATTCCAGTACACCCAGACCCGCGCCTTCAAGATCCATTAATCCATCATCATTACTATCTTTGCTTATACACCATTTATATGCCTGCGTAATAGACTGCCAATTCTGTTTAACAAAACCGGTATCACCCGAAGAACGAACGTAATCTCCAACCGCAACAAGATACCATGGAGTTGTGTCTGCGTGGTTATAACCATAACGATAATTATTCCACCAGTCAATAATTCCTTCGCTTTGGGACAATTCATGTGCCATTTTCCCTGTTTCAATATTTTTATCATCTGGTTTTAATTTACGTATAGGAAAGTTTTCTTTTCTTTGCCATTTAATATTAAAATTAAGCGCGTCCCTAACAGTAGAAAAATCACCGAAAGAATTAAAAGCCATAATATTAATAAAGGAATCACCGCCAAAATACCACGCAAAGCCCGGTCTGCCGCCACCGCCTGAAAGTCCATAGCCCGCTACGAGTCCTTTACCCAAATTAGCATTATCCACAATAAGATTATGAAGTGCAACTTTCCCCCATTCAAAAGCCAAATTTAATTTTTCATCGGGTGTAATAATTTGAGTTGTATTATTATGAAGATCCAAATAATACTTATAATTATTCTGATAATATTTTTCGGCGTTCTTCCATAAATCATTGTACAGTTGTTTGTTTTCCGACGCCGAAGCATTAGTATTGCCGGAGATTATTATAGGTATATATTGCCCGCTCTTACCCGGTTGTACATTTATTTTAAATTGCAGTGGATTATCGGAAAACATATGCGCGGGAGGCGCAGTCATTTTTTCGGCTACAGGCGATCCGCAGAAAAATGCCGCGCTCTGCTGTGAAGCTGAAATATGGAATGCTTTTAACTCATCATTCCAGTAACTGTATTGCCCGCCGATACCGGCAGGCCATTGCGGCTGCATTACCGGCAAAAGGCTTGTAACTATAGATAAAGATTCTGTTGTGCTTACATCCAGAAGTATTACCGCGCCCGGCTTATCATAAGGCACGTATATTATTTGTTTTACTGTAAAGGATTCGTAGGAGTAAATCAATTCTGTAGTCTCAGGTGTTACTGAAATTGATTTAACAATATCTTTTGAAAGAATAGGTTGTGTAGAATTATTCAAATAAAAAGAGATATTAAAATTTCTTAATACTTTCCATGGCCAAATCCACATCTCAAATGTGCCATCTTCGGAACCCATAAGCGCGGCTTTCTGACCAATCTTATCGAAGTACTGTGTCGGCTGAGCCAATCTGCAAAGTTTAAGCGGATTATCAATTAATTCGAATTTTTTTACAAAACCATCATTCGATTTAATATTACTCGCAAAAAATAATACTATTATAAATATTAATATTCTTTTCATTACAGCCTCAATTATTGTCGTCTGTATAAATATCGATTAATAATTTTGCCATAATTGAATCCCAGATATAATTTGAAGGGCTGTTAAGTACCGTATTATCAGGACTAAACGATTCCCAGAAATTATGGTTCGAGGATAACTGAGTTGTTACCGCATCCATCATTTTATTTTTTAATTCTATAGCTTGTTCTTTATATCCATAATCCATTAATCCGTCGAAGATCATATAATCCCACAGCAGCCATACGGGGCCGTTCCATTTGCAGCAATAATCTACGTAAGGACTATACCAGGGATCGTCGGCGGCTAAAGTTGGGACACCGTATTTACGCCAAAATTTTGTAGTGTCAGTCAAAGTTTTTACAATCATCTCGGCTCTATCTTTAGTAGCAACTCCGGCCCACAATGGTAAAAATCCTATTATTTCCTGTCTTCGTAAATCACGAGTCATAAATTTAAAAGTATGGTCTTCCTTATTAACTGAATAATAAAATTTAGTGGAATCATCCCACATACGTTCATTTACAAGATTGGAAACGTGATCGGCTTGTTTAGTCCATTTATCTAATCCTTGGGTATCGTTTAATACTTCGGCCATTTTTGCTAAAGAACGCATTTCTTTAACTACCATAAGAGTTAAATCCAAACATTCCAATTCATCAGAAATGTCTTCTTTGTCAACATCCAAATATCGATCTGCCGAAACCTGGAAAACAGCGTTATACCAATCCCTTACATTTTCAATAATACCGTAAGGTCCCCATTCAAAAGTACCATCGTTGTCGAGGTCTCTATTGGCATATAACCAATCCACATATTTAGAACCCGATTTATAAGAATCTTCCAAAAATTGTTTATCACCGCTAACTTTGTAGAGCTCCCAATTTATCCAACTAAAAAAAGGAGCGGAAGTGGTTGATACTTCTTTTCCTAAATTTTTACTATAGTGAGGATAATCCTGAAGTCCGCGAGGCCCGTGCCGATAAGCAATTAAACCGTCTTCACCCTGCTGCTCTATATAAACCCTCTGCGATCCCTGCGCCGATTCTGAGTCAAGATAAACATATGACAGCATGCTTAATGATTCATGCAATACCTGATGTCCGTGACCCCAGCCCCATAATGGGTTTCTGGAAAAGACGTAAAAATTATTAACCGTTTTACCAGTGGGCGGGAGCATACAGCCTCGCACAAGATTTAAGGAACCCAAATAAACGAGTTTCTCATTTTCATTTGTAAATTTAATTTTTGGTATTGTAGCAAAAAGATCACAATTATCATTAACATATTTTTGAAGTGATTCGGCTTTTAACGTTTCCATTTGTTCAGTTAATTCCGCGGCATTATCATTTATATCCTGCCATCCTCTCATATATTTTACATTTGTAGATTGTCCCGCTTTTAAATTTAATTTGCCATGCAGCGAAACAAAATTGACATATCCTTCCTCTTTATTATTCAGGGAATCATTTCTATTTTCTGCATAAAAATCAGTTTTAATAGTGATATAAAAATCGTCCATGTTGCCTTTGTAACCGCCATGAGAATAATTGTTAAAACTGGATAACAATATATCTCTTGTCTCTGTAGGATAAGGTGCGTTTTTGTATAAACTGCTTATCAGTCTGTAGCGGGACTCGTGATGGTTTGTAATGTAAGAATTGGAATACGAATTAAATGATTTTATCAATAATGAATCTTTTCCTAACTCCAAAATAGGATACAATTCCACCTGGTGATCGATTTTATCTATATTTTCAATGAATAAATTAACCACCGCAATGTTGGAACTATATACGAAGAAAGTTTCTTGAACCCGAATTCCTTTAAATGGTTCATATTCCAAAATAGCCATATCAGGAAAAGAGGCTGTAATAACAGGTTTCTTATAAAAGTCAGCTATCTTATTTATTACTACCTGATCTACCTTCCAAATAGTATAGAATTTTCCTGCCTGATCGCCCCAATAATTTATAGGTGTGTTTTGCGAATAATAATCCAATTTATATGCTTTATCCCCATATAACTTCGATCTTTCTATTGTGGCTGCATATGTTGTATAAATGGGATCATTTGCTTCGGCATTTATTTTTAAATAATCATCTTGCAGATACAATTTTTGACTGAAAATATTTCCAGACAAAATGAGCAATAAAATTAATATTAAAATTCTTTTCATTTGTTAATGGGCCCCATAATTATTTGGCGTTATTTAAATCTATTAACATTCGAGCTACTATCCCCGTCCATATATAAGTTTTATTCCAGCCGGCCTGGTAATCATCGGGGCTATAAAATTCCCAGAAATAATGATCTGTTTTTAATTGATGGATCACATTATCGAGCACTTTGTTGACCAATTCCTTCGCTTCTATGTTATACTTATAATCAAGCAATCCTCTTAATAAAAGATATTGCCATTGTACCCAAACAGGACCGTTCCAATAACCCATGGGATTATAATAAGGATCTTTAGCAGATAGAGTGGGAACACCGTATGGTCTCCAGAATTCATCCGGGTCCTTCATTTGTTTTAAAAGCAATTCCGCCCTCTCCGGTGTTGCAACATTGGCCCATAGTGGTAGAAATCCTATAATCTCTTTTATTTTCAGATCATTTGTATTTTTGTAAGTAAAATCATCATCATTTTTATCAACCTGATAGTAAAAATTTGTTTCAGAGTCCCAGAAGGTTTTGTTTATTAATTCCGTCCTCGTTTGTGCATCGGTATTCCATTTTTTTGATTCATCACTTAATCCCAATTCTTCTGACATGCTGCACAGTGCTTTTGCTTCGTTTACCAACATCACATTCAAATCCATACCTTCAAAATTGCTCGGCCAACCAACCCGATCCCATACCGCAACCCTTGCGTCTCTAACACATTCCAGAACTGCATGCGCACCCCATTCGCATAATCCATCATTATCCGAATCACGGTTGTTGATATAATAGTTATAAAACTTTTTACCCGATTCGTAAGCTTCCTTTAAGAATTTTTTATCTTTTGTAATCTTATAAATTTCATAATTTTGATAATTATACCATGGTGCCGAGGATGTATATTGTCCTTCATGTTCAATAGTTTCATTTAAGTACGGCCCTGTTCTATAATTTATATATCCGTCTTCACGTTGCCTTTCCATATATACTCTTTGCGAATTCATGGCTCCTACGGGATCCATGTATGCATAAGCGAGCATAACAAGGCTTTCGTGAAAAACTTGTCCTCCGTAACCCCATCCCCATTTAGGTTCACGAGAAAATACGTAGTAATTATAATTGCATTCGTTTTCAGGCGGCATCATGCATTGTCTTATTAAGGTAAATGCGTTCCAATACAACATTTCATCATCTTTATCTTTGAAAACAATTCTGGGTATTTTTTCGTAATATTTTTCATCATCAAGTATTATGGAATTTAAATCTTTATCCATGCATGATTTAGATTCCAGAACCAATTCACCTATTTCTTTGCTGCTTAAATCCATTCCCCGAACAATTCGTAAGGAAGCAGATTCTCCTGCATTTAATTTATATTTGGATTCGAACGCAAGAATTTTTGAAGAAGTTATATTTTCCATATTATTCAAGCCACCGGAAATAATATCTTTTAACATTCCCGGCAAATCATTCTTCTTAACTGTTTCCATAGTTGAATAACCGCCCCAGCTAACCGGTTTATCATCAATCATGTAAACTGATTTTAGATTTTCACTTAAAGGTATATTATGTTCCTGCATCCAGCCATCACGTTTCTTGTTGTGCTTAAAAACGAAAGCATTTTCAGATAAAAGATATTGCGGCTCAATTAACGGACTGGTGGTAAGTTGAAAAAATGGCAATAAGCTTAAATCAATAATATTTTTTGATTCATTAGTGATTTTAATATTTTCAATTGCCACCCTCGATGAATAAACATTAAAAACAACTTCTACGTTTACGCCTTCAAAAGGATAATAATGCAGTTTAACAAGATCACTGTATGAAGCTGTTATAATTGGCTCCTTATAAAACTGTCCTAATTTATATCTTATTTCATTACCGACTTTAAATGCGAGACAAAGTTCACCGCCATCGGAACTGACAAAATCAATTCCCCTTTCTTGGTCGAACCACATCATCTGATAAGCTTGGTCTGTTTTATACTCTGACCGGCTAATTGGAGCGGCATAATTTGTATAAATGGGATCATCTTTTGTAGCCGATAAATTAGATAGATAATTCTGAGCAAAAAAAGTAGATGAACACGATAAAATTATTATATAAATTATTCTTTGTAGCATAAATTATTACCTTATGTGATTATTTGATTTTTACCCGGACAGTTTCCGTAGAATATTTTTCTCCGGATTCTTCAAATTTTATTTCAAGTTCATAAATATTTTTATTTTTAGAAATTATATTCGCGTTTGTTATCCTTCCATCTATCTCCATATTGGAATAAACTTTTATCTTATCTGTCTTTCCGGTTAGGGATTCCAATTTAATTATATAGTCGTCACCGCTGATTCCAGAGTCTATAATCCTTAATCCTTCGGCTTTGTAAGTGGGTTTAACAATTTGTTCTAATGGTAATACAGAAATTCCGTTTTCGAAGTAAATTTTAATGTTTGCCGGATTCATTTTATCAATGGCGGTTAATAGCGATACAGTATGACCATCTTCCAATAAACTGAAAGAATATTCCTCATCGTTCAGCAATACTTTTTTGATGTCTGTCCCGGGTAGAAGCGACGGTTGAAAAATAAGTTTAACTTTACCGCTCCCTTCGAGTGCAAAATTATATTGTATAAAATCATTGTTTCTTTTATAATCGAATGAAATTAAATCTTCCCCAATTCTTATATTGTTTACAGAAAGATTATCCCAATCCGGTCGTAATTTTGGAGCAATTATAATCTCTTTATCAATCGCAGAAACTTCTAATCCCAGCATGCCTTCTATCGCGGGCTGAATAACCATCGTTTCCGACCAGCATTGGTGATTACATACTCCGGTCGGAATATATTCTGAACCGTTAAGAACTTCTTCAACATAACCACGCGACCAGTTTTTGTATACATTAAGATTATTAAGAATGTGAGTGTACCCTTGAATAGGTTTTCCGTATTTATAATTTGCTAAGGCCGTCCAGCCCGTAAACAAAGGCCATACACTGCCGTAATTATATCCCGTAGGTTGAAACATAGAACTGAACTCACCTACTATTCTTACTCCCCAGTTTGTTGTAAAGTTATTGGACGCTACTGTATTAAGAAATTTTTTAGCTTTATCGACGCTTACTTGTTTAAAATATAATGGAACCGATGGTAGTAATGTTCTTTCCGGATTAAAAGATCCGTCCAGAAGTTTTCCATAATTGAAAAAATTATTTTTTTCGTTCCAATAATCCATTTGGACAATACTTTTAACTAATTCGGATTCTTCTGCGTAGTACTCCGAGAGATCATCTTCATCAAGAGCTGCGGCCATATAACTTGCTTCTTTTAATGCCGCCGCCCAGGACCCGGCAAGATATAAAGTTGTATGCGCGCCGAATAGTTCACCGCCTTCAACCCATCCATGACCTTCATTTGTATTTTCTATTAAATGGTCTTTATCAGTATCCGTTGAAAAACAAAAATCAATTGCTCTTTTAATATTATTCCAACTATCCTTAATAAAATTTATATCACCGGAGTGACGAAGGTATTTACCTGCAAGCACAATAAATAATGGTGTTGCATCGGCCGCATCATAATGTGCAAAGCCCGAAGTAGTAAGTTCGTGAAATATTTTTCCGTTTAAATCCTGATATTTTTGAAAAAATGAAATTATTGATTTTACTTTATCAAAGTCACCATAATCGGTTATTGCCATACCGCTCCATTGTGCATCCCTGCCGAAGTACCATGCATAACCTGGTCTCCCGCTAACTTTCTGCGATCCGTTCCAGCCTCTATTGATTGTAGCGTATCCCGCCATTAAAGATTCACCTAATCCGGGGGTATTAACAAAAAACTTGTCCGTTCCTATTACTGCCCATTTATAACCAGTATTAAAATTTTCATCAGGGGAATTAATCATTAAAACATTTTTCAAAATTTTATTATTATAAGCCGACGCATTTGTTAAAACATTTTGGGGGTTTTCGGCAATCGATTTATATGTTTCCAATGTTTTATTAATACCTTGATTAGATGCAGAAAAAATCACATCAATGTTTTCATTTTGCTCTAATTTGATCTGTAAAAGTGCTCCTGTAGTCAAATCGTCGGTACTAATACCTTCGAACAATGAATCCTTTTTTGCAAATCCTTTGTACTGACCAATTAAAGTTTGAAACGGTGTTTTATTCACTCCTACAAAACAGGAAAAATCTTCACTTTTGTCGTTTATTACGAATGCATTAATTGCCTCGTTCCATGAATAAAATAAAGAACCTAAAGCTTTTTCGGAATACGGCCACATTATTCGGAAATTACTATTGTATTGAACTATAAGTTTTGCCGGATAAACACCTCTGTATTGATAGTGAAATACGCCGCCGGCTTCATTTACATCGGCTGTTAACACCTCAGTTAAATAAGCGCGTTTAAATTTGTATAAACGAGTAAAAGATTCAGGAGATATTTCTATCTCCGGTCTTTGGTCATTTAACCAATAAACTGAATCGGAGTAAGAGAATTGGATTCCTACCTTATAATCGCGAACAGGCATAAATGGATGTGCCCAAATTTCATCCAGTCCGCCGTTTTCTTTTCCCATTAATAATATTTTACGACCGGCAATGTCGAAAAAGTTATCGGAAGCAATACGACTTTGAATTTTCATTTGGGAATCATTTGTCTTCCAGTTTGGCGAGGGCTTGATGGTTATATTGGGCATTGTAAGAGATGTAGGAAGAACTTCTTGTTTTTGAAAATTCCAGTAATTGATATCCTTCTCCGACATTTTACCGGTCAAATATTTTAGTGAGTTGGCAGCAAACATAATAAGATGTTTTGCGTTTAAGTTCTTTTTATTAAAATAGGTATAACCTCCAACGGCAAGGATTTTACCTTTACCAAGTTCGTATTCTAAAACCATTTTATTTTGTTCTAAAAGAAAAATATAAGCCCAATCCACTGCGGCAACTTTACCATTATTCGGAACGTTATTATCAAAAAATCCGATTTGTCTTACACGCATATCTTCCACTGGTCTGAATATATATGCGCCTCCGTTTAATCCTTCAAATATAGGGTGGGATCGTAAAGAGTGGAATCCATGTTTTCTTCCAAATCCATCGTCAATGGATTCTACCGAACGAGTTTCGGGAATGTTTGTTTCCAATTCTAGAACATTTATATATTTAAATGCTTCAAGAGTAAGAAATAATCCACCCCCACCCGAAACAAAGTCTCTGAGATTTTTAATTACTTTTTTATCAAGTTCCGCTGTTGTAAAACTTGCTGTGTCGGGTCTATGAAACCATAATAAATCATAATTATTTAATAACCCCGCATCTTCAATAATTTGATTAAACGATATTTGCTCAATCAAGAATGGATTTTCTTTCATCATTATATTTTCGGCCGCGCGCAATTCTTCTATTTCTTCAATCTTATCATTTACCAACAACCCAACTTTAATTTGTTGAGCGGATAATTGATAAGGAGAGTAAAAAATAATCGCTGTAATTAAACCGATTAAGAAAGGGAACAAATTTAACTCATGATTTTTATTACGACACATATTTATTCCTTAGAAAAATTTAATCTGATTAAAAAATTATTTGCTGTCTTTAACACACCTGAAACCAATTGTAGCGTTTCTTGTAAATCCCTGCGAAACCATTAATAACATCTGTTGATGATCAATTGGCTGAGGACCGCCCTGAACATACCACCAGGAAGAAGTCGGTTTATAGAAACTTCCTCCTCGTATTAAAATGAAATAGTTGCTGCCATTGTCGTACAAATCGTTTGTTAACTGCCAAACATTTCCGACCAAATCATTTACGCCAAATTGACTTTCTCCTTCTGGATAGGCATCTGTGGAAGTCGAGAATCCTTTAGCATTATTACATTTAGTAGAATCAAAAAGATCACCCCAAGTCCATTTTTTTAATTTGGGACCTTGAGCCGCGTAATGCCATTCTTTATCAGTCGGCAATCTTTTTCCAGCCCATGCGGCATAAGCTTTAGCATCCTCCAAACTAACATAAACCACAGGGTAACTTTCCTGATTAAAAGGGTATTTGTTGTTTATCCAATGTTTTAAATAATTAGAAGTGTCTTTTGGGCTATAACCGGTGGATTTGATAAAATTATAAAATTGTTTGTTTGTAACTGGGTATTTATCAATATAATATTTTTTAGTGTAAACATATTGTGTATCGCTAAAATCAGGATATTTTATAAAACTGTCTTCAGAATTAATGTGATATTCGAATTTGCCTTCGGGTATCTCAACCATTCCATCGGGAATAGTTTTAGCCGGTTTAGTTCTTTCAACATTGGAGATTATCCTTGCTGTACCAGGGTCAATACTAACAATTCTCTCGTCAATTAATTCATTATTATATTTTCTTTTATTAAAAAGCTGTATTACAAATTTTCCTTCGTAATTAGGAAATAAATCCAAAAGTTTTAAGTGAACGTTAACGCTGTAAAATTCCTTATATTCCGCTTGATACGAAGGATCGCCAGCCCATACAATTAATAAATCCCCCTCCCCAGCTTTAATATCGAGAGAATCACCGTATAATCTGACATTCAATATATTTGGAAGTTCTGCAATACAATCTAAGTTTCCTTCCATTCGGGTTCCTAACCATTGTTTATCAAATGCCCGAATTTCTGCCGGCAAATATAATTCGCCATCTAAATGAACCGGATCCAGTTCTTTATGATGCCAGAGACTGACATAGTGTTTATTTTGTGCAGAACCTTTTTCTATTAATGCTCCGCTAAATCCTTCAGGTACAAGACTATAAACCGTATAAATAGTTTTATAGGGCAAAGGCCAAACGTTTACCCAGATACTATCTTTTAATGATGGAATTAATGGAACCCAGTCCTTACTATTGAAAGACTGAGAGTTATCGCGTAGTATTTTTGCAGATTTACCAAGATATAAATATTCTTCTTCCATCCAGTCCGGTCTACCTGGTCCAAAAACATTCATCTCAATACCGTAACCGTTAAAAAACGAAACCGCAATTTCTCTATGAATTCTTCCTTCTCTTAACTGTGCCACTCTAAATATTGAAAAATCTGGTTTGATCAATTTATTAAGATTAAGTGGGGGTGGCATAAATATGGCGTCGTGTACACGACCAGATACGATTCCCTGCATATCTTTGGGAACCGCCATGCCTTCGCTATACATTATAACACCCTTTTTAACTTTATCGGCCGCATTCTGTAAAGTATCGCTGGAGTTGCCCTGTGTATCGAGAACTACCCCGTCGGCATCAGTCGCATCTATTAACCTGGACATCCCTTCATAAGGATTTTCTTTTCTGGTACTTTGGTCCCAGGGATTGTAAGCGATAAAAAATTTTGTACCCGAATTTTTAGCAAGCCCTGAGAGTTCCTTAATTTTATTTAAACCACCGGGTAAATCGCCATATAGATCCCACTGATTTCTGCTGTCCAATCCTAATGTAGGCCAAGTTGGCCACATTCCATAAATATCCCATCCGCCGAATAATTTTTTACCATCTTCCAGATAATTATTAAGTTTATATTCGTTGGTTTGCCAATCATAAAACATTTTATCCCATGACATTTGTAGACTTATAACATAAGAATGTTTTATCCATTCGAGATCATCCCGCTTATACAATTTTTCATTAAAATCTCCATCGATATCATATAAGTATTTTTTCTGGAATATTAGTTTTAAACCATTCTGCCAATTGTCTGTAAAGGTCTCAATAAACAAATTATACTTAACAGTTCCACCCGGTTCAAGAATGGTTTTCCATCTTCTTTTTTGCGCGCGTTCAACTGATGTTCTTCTTGTTAAGGCGCAAACGGAATGATTGCCATTTAGTTCTATAGAACTGTAGCCCAGCTCCCACGCATTATCGGGAAGTACTACTCCAACCGGACCTCTGTTCGGTTGAAATATTTTAGTTCTTGCCAAAGACCAGGGACCTGAAGCCGTTATAAAAATATGTTTATCGGATTGACCAAAAGGAACAACGTTGGATAAATCAATTGTATCTGCTGTGTTGTTGATAAAAGTAATTTCAGTTTTATTGCCCAGTCTAAATTCGTCGCCTATAACATTTAGCTTCCCTTCAACACCATTTATAAATTTAAAATTAACTACACCTTTTTCAGAAGAACATTTGGCGTCGGAAGAACAGTATAAACAATCATTTATCTCGAGAGAGAACAGTGAGGTCTTTTCAGGCAGAGAGTAATTATTCTCATCAGAAACATTTACAGATTCCGCCAATAATCCTTTGTTGATTGTTAATTTTAAACTTATTAGTCCCTGCGCTTTAACAGGGATTAAAATTAGAAGCAATAGAAAAAATACAATCAATACATTTTGAATCATTTTATTCATTAAAACTTATCGCCTTAATTTTTTTGTTTTCCGGTTTCGTCATATTTATTGTAATTGAATACATATTCCCACCAATTATTTAATCGTCCGTCAGAATATACTCCAGAAGCATTTGGCAGCCTTGAAAACCACCATTTCATATAATTTCTGTGATAATCGGGTCCACCCCAAGTTTCACAATTAACTGTAATAGTATCTCCTTTAAAGAATGGAAAATTCAGCCAGTCATTTGCGTTACTTCTAACTGAACGCGGATTTTTATAATCATAATCCCGCTCCCCGTTTGGGGGATAATGGCAGGTTCCCACAGCAGATAAGGAATTCGATTGAAATTCGTTAGCGGCAAATTTGGCCCAGGTTGTGGTTAACTGATCAATAGCCCAGCCTCCATAAATTCTTGTCATTGTGGATTCAGTTCTGTGCGACAGATCGTGTATCATCTCTGCAACCCCGCGTTCATAATTAAAACCCATAACTACAAAAGGTTTATTAGAGGGGACTCTATCATATATCCCTCCATTTATATAAAAAGCTCCGGGACCGAGCATAGCGGACTCCCAGTAACCAAAATAGGGTGCGCCGAAAATCCATACTTCGTCAATTTCATCATTGTTAATTTTTTTTATCAGGTCATAGTCAACAGCGATTTTTTCGTAATCAACACTATCTGGTTGATGCCATTTGCTCTTCTTTTCCCAGCAGTCAATAAATTCTGCCGAGGTATATACATATCCATCAATTTTAGCAGGGAACACATTCAAATCATTCCATTCAACTATTTTATAATTAATATAACCGCGGCTAACATCTTTTATGTCACTGATATATTCCTCAGCTAATTTTCTGGGATCGTTCCATCCATAAACAAGGTGCAGCTGCTTATTTTCTCTTTCTGGAATTAAGGGATCAAAATTTAGAACAATTACTTTTATTGTTAATCCATTTTTCTCGAAGGCATTTAAATGATTATAATTGCCGGAGATAAGAACTGCTAATATCAGAATAAGTAATATTTCTCTAATGCTGTTCATGAATACCTTAATTATTTTAAGAACATCATTTTTATAATATTTGAGTTGTTTGATGTCGAATTATTTTTGTCATTAGTGGAAATACGGCAAAAATATATTCCTGATGCGACCTTGGGTTCCCATTGCGTTTGATAAATTCCGGCTGACAACTCAGAATTATTCAACAATGATTCAACTTTTTGACCCAATGAATTATAAATTGTTAACGTAACGCTCCCTGCAGTTTGCAGTTCAAATGAAATTGTTGTTGTTGGATTAAACGGATTTGGATAATTTTGATTCAGGTGAAATTTTTCGGGAATAGCAGAATTTACTTCATCTTTAACACTAACTACCGGTGAATTAGCGGCCAGTTTTATAGCGCCCTGGTAATCAACAAAGTAATGCCACCAATTATTTAAAACACCGTCTGTTATACCCTTAAATCGAGGAATGTGTGAAAACCACCAGCGCATATATCCAAGCTGATTGCAGTTCCATTCGCTGCAACTGACCATGTCATATTGATCTAGTAAATTAGGATAACGTTTCCAGTTTTTAGCAAAAGTTTTTACAACTCTTGTATTTTCATAATCGTAATCGCTTGTTCCATTAGGCGGAAAATGTATATTTCCTATGTGAGCTCTGTTACCCAGTTCTTTATCAATACTTGTAAATATTTCCCAACCATTAGGATTAGCATTATGTACATCCCACCTGCCGTAAGCTGCTCTAACAGCGCTTTCCATTCGATGACCAAAACTGTGCATTGCTAAATCTACTGTTCGTTCATAGTTCCAACCCATTACTGAAATTAATTTTGTAAAGTCTGCAGGAACATCCTTTATAGGAGGTGAATTCCACCAGATAGCCTCTTTGCCAACTAATTGGGATTCATACATGCCGCCGAACGGGAAAGTATACACCCATACTTCATCTATGTCACCTTTTTGTCTTTTATTATAAAAATCGTAATATTCAATCATCGCTTTATAATCAAATTTTATCCGGTTTTCTTTTTCAGCTAAACTTTTTATTGTAGCCCATCCCGGCTCGTTAAAATATGTAACCAGCTGATTTGTTGTCATATAAGTCGAATCTAAACGAGTGAATAAAAACTGATCGTCATGGACTTCCACAATTTTAAAATCAATAACACCGCCGCTGAATGTATTATATTCATCAACAAGTTGCTGAACCATTGGTTTGGGATCGAACCAGTTAAATTTTGTGTGAAGTCTTGTGCCCATTGTAACCATAGGATCTTGATATACAACCGCCACCTTAACTGTAATTTTATCAGCCTTTTCAGCTTCAAAATCATTTACCACAGAAACTACAGAATTACCGCTAAGTTTGTTTGAAGCGGTTCTTACTGAAACAATTGTGGTGCCAAGTGTTTTACCCGTAAGAACACTAAATTCATCTTCAAAAGAGGCCACGTTCGAATTTTCTGATGACCAGACCAGACTTTCACCTAAATTGTAATCATAATAATTATTGAACTCATCCAGCATTCCAACTTTTAATGTAAGATGTGTTCCAGGTAAAAGCCTCGGTAAGTCGGGCTTAATTACAAGAGAAACCAAAGTTTTCTCTATTTGAATTTTCCATTCACCCAGATGTACAATTTTAGCTGAGAGGTTTCTGGCAGTAAGTTTTATAAAGCTAACTTCTTCGTTATTTAAAGATGTAGAATCCCATTGAAAACCATTATAAGGTTTATCAGTTACCCAAGCTTTAAAGGAATTCTTTTTAGTTTTTAAATCTTCCAAATTATTTGCTGTAGCCAATGACCACTGACCGCCGTAAATCATAAAAAATGTTTTACTTTTAAAAATTCTAGTTGGGTCTTTGAACGATATTGTAACCTCTATTGAATCATCATCATTTATTCCAAACTCAGTAAAAGGTTGTCCATCAAATAATTTATTTATCTCCGAGTTAAGGGATTCCGGATAAATGGAAACGTTAATATTGCCGGCGGATATTTCATTAATTATATCGATATCCTTGTTAATATGTATTTGGGAAAACAATTTTACCTGAACCCCGAATATTAGGGTAACCATAAAAATAATTCGGAAATATTTTATCATACTACACTCCTAATAGTTTTATCTTACAGTCTGAAAAAGTATTATTCTATGTGAGGTTGCACCATATGGAACTAGTGTAATTTCTTTTTTATCCTCCATAAGAAGTTGATTGGCAAACAGAGCTGCCGGCAGTAAAAAAGCTAAAAGTTGAAGATTATTTGAATAATTATTATTCCGCGTATTGATTCGCATTGAAACATAAACGAAATGAATCATAAAATTAATGTGTTTAGACATAGTAGCAATGAATAGTGTTATTCTATAATGTGTAAAAATTTCGAACATTTAATTAATTTGATCCTTATTAATTATTAAGTTTCCTTTTTTATCCAAAATCCTCGCATAAAAGGCATAACCGCCAAAATTATTTTCTATCTTTAATAATAATTTGTTCCAACCCTTTTTAAGGTTTAGGATAACTTTATCCTGATCGGGCGCGGAGATTCTAACATCCAGAAATCTATATATCTCCTTATCATTCAGGAATACTTTGGAGCCGTCATCCGACCCAATAAAGAATTGAACTCTTTGATCTTCAGGTGAATACACATATGTAAGTGCATAAGCCACAACGAATTCAGAAGGAGTATATTTTTCCCAAAGTGACATTTGACCGGATTCAGGAGTTTTTTCTGACGTCCATTTTATTTGTTGACCATCCTTCCCCGAATAAGTTTTTTGTAAATCAATTTCTTTTTCAGGCGGATATTCGGTATCTAAACCTTTTCGATCAATATCTGAAGTTCTTGGGTTAGCAAAAGGACCTATCATATACCATTCCGGTATATATTCTCTTACAGGAACAAGTTTAAATCCATCAAGACCAACTGCATAACCGGAAGATTTTTTATCTTTCCCGGAGATTTTAAAACTTAATTTTGTATTATCTTTTCCTGATTTTACATTCGGTAATTCTATTTTGCCGCCTGGCATAACATCTTTATTGTATCCAGAGAATACGCCAATCTTATTTAATTCACTAAATATTTCTACATCACCATAATTTGGACCTGTTGTATAAAACAAAGTTATATTGTACGCATTTTCCTCGGACTCTGGAATATTAAGAGAGAACATATCATTCTCTTTTTCCCCTTCCACTCTCAATTGTTTTAAACCGCTCCATTCCGGTCCGTATTCACTCATATCTTCAACATTAAATTGGAGATTACAATCTGAGGGTTTTATATTTTCTGCTTCGTATAAACCATTGGGTATTGTTGCTCTAAGGGGTATCCTTAAATTTCCGTTGGGTATTTTTTCAAATTTTTTATGTGGCTCCATTTGATACCAGAAAGCCGTACTACTGAAATCAGCGATTTCTTCATTAGCGTGTCCATGTTCAATTGTAACTTTAATCGATTTTTTGAACGGTACTGCATCCCCTATATGATATCTGTAAGCTACAATTCTGCTAGTAGAATCATCCTTCATAATTAAGCCATGGTATGGAGCGCTGTATTCACCATTTTTAAAATACCAGCCGCTTGTAAAATAATCCTCCATGCCAGTTCCGTAAACAGACGGGAACTGCTCTCCGTCCACATAAATCATTTCGTCACCTTCCAAATACCAGTAACTGTTTTTATAAGGCTGCATATTCATATTTACGCCAACAAAATGCCCCTCTCCTTCCGCGTCAAGAATTAAATAATTTTCATTATTGTTGGTTCTGATATCTCTTCTCCATTGAGCGTGGAAATAAGCGATATCTTTATCTAATGGTTCTTCTAATTTTTGATAATCGATATGATAATAGAAAGCGTACACTTCCTCGCCTGTTTGATTTACAACTTCTATTCTCGCTGATTTATTAAAAGGCATGGGTAAATAACAAAAATAACCGCCGCTGGTCATACCAGCAAATGCAGAATAATAGTGCGTATATTGAAACCCGTTACCGAAAAAATCTCCGATTGGAGCTTCAACAGAAGGATTTTCTTCACCGTCCCAATAAATTCTTAATAATATTCTTCGCAGAAAATATGGATCTCTAGAATCAATTGTCACCCATATTCTGGTTATAACACCTGGTCCCTCAATATCCGCAAGCACCGCGGTATTTCCACTATGGATATTTATTCTATCGTTGTTACCCCCCGTTGTATCATAGCTGGATATCTGAATTAATTTAGATTTTTTCAGATAGGGTAAATTTGACGGAGAAATTATTTTTTCCAATTGTGTTTGCGAAAGAAGGGATGAAAATAATATTACCCAAGAAGAAAGGAATAATAAAATGGTTCTAAATTTCATATAATCTCCTAGAGTTAAATATTATACTTAAAATTGCAGGGTTTTTTTAGAGTTATTAAAAATCATTATTCATCAAAACCAACCGTTATTTCTAAAATTTTTATAAATAAGAATCGTCTATAAAATCTCACAAGAATACATTATTTAATCGGTGCCATAATTATCTTCTTCATAAAACGAAGTAATAATATTTATGCTAGAGTTGTTCACTTATTTTAAAAAAGAATTTCAAAACCATCCTTAATAATTTGTTCTATTTTAACAAATGGATTTATATTCTAACAGCTAATCCAAATCTATGAGAACCACCAAGCAACTCATATTTGCTGTATGAATAATCTGTTCTAAAACTATATTCAGCATAATTTATTTTGAAACCTGTCCCGAATGTAAAAGAAGCAACCTCATGATTAATATTATATCCGCCTCTAAGGAAAAAAGTATTATTATAATTCCATTCGGAACCTACTTGCATTAAGGGAGAACCATCATTTGGTTTTACGGCAGAAAAGGATACTAACAATTTCTGTGCTTCAAGTTCAACTGCATTGATACTTGCTCCAAAAGTAAAGTTTGTTGGCAATGGATATGATTCATTTACATATTTAATATCAGATCCGAAATTTGAAATTTGCATCGCGAAAGTAAAATCCCTGAATTCCGACTTATACATTGTTGCAATATCAATAGAAACAGCTTCGGCGGAAAAATCTTTATGCAGTGATAAATTGATGTAATTGAGATTTAGCCCGATTGTAACTTTATCTGTAAAATACCTAGAATAAGTTAAACCCACTCTATAATTTCCCGCATAAAATGTCTCACCCGTACCATTCGGCTGTAAAGGAGTTCTGACTTTCATCTCATCAGTATAAAGTCCAGTTACGGATAGACCAAAAGTACCAGCATCCCCAAATGTTTTTGCAGCCGCAATAAAATCATGATTTATGCCCGCGAACCAAACGGTATGATTAAATACAACATCGGTTCCCTGAAGCCAAGCAAGAGCTGCGGCGTTATAATAAGCGGCTTCTGCCCCATCAACAACTGAGATGTAAGCATCAGCCATAGCCGTTCCGCGAGGACTGACACCAATTTTCAGAAATTGTCCATCCGTGCTCCCCGGTCTTTCGTATTGAGCAAATGAAAATACTGGAATGAGCATAACAACAACTAAAATTTTTCTAAACATAATTAAACCTGGTTAAATTAATCTTACACTCTTTATCCGCTCAATTGAGTCGGAGATTTAATAATATTATTTCAGTTTATTTTATAACAACAAACTTATCCACCTGAACTTTTCCATTATTCAGGTCTTCAACCGTATATAGATAAATTCCACTGGATATTGCCTGCCCAACTTTGGATGTGAGATTCCAATCCTCATATCCTCTGGAAGCATTCTCATGCCTAATTGTGTAGATAAGATCTCCGGAGACAGTATAAACTTTAATTTCGCAATACTCTGGCAAATTTATAAACTGAATTCTCCTATCTTGTTCTAACCAGCGTCTTCCTCCTGGTGGTTTTTCCCAAGGAGGATTATAAGAATAGTATGCCATGTCCCCACGGTAAGGATTTGGAACAACCGCAACTTTTCCAACAGACGCAGGTGGAGGTGTACCGGGTGTTACTATTTTACTACTAACTGTTTTTGCCGATTCTAACTCTGGAAAATCTATCGTTTCGTCGGGTAAAGTGTATGCGGTAACTGTATAGTAATATTCGATATTATTAAGCAAACCAACGTCTTTATATGAATGGTGGAGTCCTGTATTTTGTCCATAATCATCCTCAATATCGTATTGATCGAGCAAAGTCCAAGGTCCACTTGTTCCGACAGTGCTTTTATATAGTCTATATCCTTCAAATGGTTTTTCCACTCCATCAGCTCTATCCGGATCGGTAAATTCTTCTGGATTTGAATCCGGTTTTGGTGTCCAATCCAGAACAACTCCTTTGTCTTCGGGAACAATTGTAAGCACGGGACTTGGAGGTGGGGATGGAACTTTATAATTCCTTTCTTTAAGCTGAGTTAAATATTTTCCTTTTGCAATAATATCACTTTCATTCTCGCCAAGTAACAGTCCCATAACCAAATGCAGCGTGTCACCGACAGCTAATTTTTCATAAGGGCCGAATGCTACCATTGACTTTGTTCCGTCCCCAGTACTTCGTTGATCTTCCATTATTTCTCCGGAAGACATTTGAATATATTTATCATTATCCCTATCAGGTGGAGATCCTTTAACACCATTCCACCAGTAATATGTAGTTTTTTTAGGATTTCCAGGTACGTAAAATTTTTCCCCGACTGTTGTAGCTGAACCGTCCGGACCACCGGGCAAATCACGGCAAAAACTAATTTTTTCTCCATTTCTAAAGAAAGACTCATCGTCTAAACCGTAACTATTATCCAAAACATAACCAACATTACCGTTCATGTATACGCCTATGTATACATTTTCTAAATCGTACTTTGTTGGAATAATATAATAGTCTACAACAATGGTTTCATCGAGTGGAGGAGAAGCCCACGCATGTGTACTTTGAATTACATCAACGTATAAAGGTCTATGCTCAGTTAATCGCTGACTTATTGGCCCATAATCATTATATCTGCAAACAAAATCCTGATCAGAAATTCCTTTATAACCAGGCCAATAAGGGATATCTACTTCTTGCCTTTTATTTACAACCCACACAGTATCCCATGGCTCTGCTGAAGGAAAAAATTCATGAATAATTCCGCTTTCTCCATCTGCCAAGGAAACTGACCTGGTTCCGTTCAAAACAGCACCAACCCAAAGTCCTGTATTTGTAATATGTTCCATATTACTGTTTAGCGGATGCTCGCAGTTTAATAATCCCTTGTAGTCAAAAGTTGCATCTCCCTTGGCATTTAATCCGCCTCTGTTTGTAACTACTTGGCGAACATTGCCAACATTATGCATCTTCCAATCAAAAGTTGCCTCTTGCGCAGCCGTAAATCCTATTAGGATTTGCATAATAACAGCGACTATAGAAATCTTCTTTATCATTAAATGTCCTAAAAAAAATTATTGTACATATTCTTATTTAGATATCACATCTTACGCCGAACTTTATATATCTTCCGGTCGTAAATTGTCGTGGATCTCGTTTTTTAAACATTGTGAACCAATCGTAAAATTGAGATTTACCGCTTGTAGCTTCGTTAACATCGCCGTATTTATAAGGTTTACCTGTATCTGTATTAAATCCATAATAAATGTTAACATTATTCTGATCAAACAGATTAAATACATCGACTGAGAATGAAAACTTACCGCCCAATATTTCAAAACTTTTGATAAATTTTACATCCGCTGAAAAAGTTATTGGTCCATTGGCTGTATTCTCGGTCACTTGTAGAATGGCTGGATCTAAGGAAAATGGAGTATAAGGCTGTCCAGAACTTAAACTTGCCAAGAAGGTTAAGTCCCAATCGGTAGGCATCTCCCATCCAAAAAGTGTAATCGGATCATCCTGGGTTGCGGATAAGGATCCCTGGAAAATTAATTGATGACGTACATCCCAGTCCAATCTTCTTTCTCTAATTGGATTAGGCCAATCATTAGTTGATCTAATATAATCTTCAAATGCGGATGAAGAATATCCATTTGCCCATTGAACCGTATATGTAACTTTACCGCTTGTATGATAAGAACTTCCTTTATTCAATTCAAACTCAAGTCCTCTTGCACGGGCATAACCCACATTATCATATAAAGCCACAGGTAAGCCTGAGGCTGATAATAATTGAGTTGTGCCAACTTGTTTACTTATATCCTTTGCATAACTTTTTATATCAATGGCCCAATTCTCAAAGAGTTCATGAGTTAATCCAAATTCATATAGAATTGTTTGTTCATAATCGAGTTTCGGATTTCCAGTTAAACCACCCGAGTATGGATCTCTGTAGAAATATTGCAGTTCTGGTAATTGAGAAAAATGTCCGTAGGAAAAGAAGATAACAGTTTGTTCCTGAATAGGAAATGAAATACCAAAACGAGGACTAAGTTTAACTTTTAACAAATTCCAGTCAGCTTTCATACCTGTGGCAGATTTCCATTGCGCTTTCCAATCGGCTTGATCAACACTGTTGCCCATATAAAACCAGTCGGCACGCACACCGGCGTTGATAACCATAAATTCTTTTTCAAATTTTTCTTGCACATAAAGTCCGCCAACAATAGGTTTAACGTCAAATACCCACCTATATTGCCCAAATTCTTTATACGGTCCTGGTGGTGCAATTGAATAATTATCATTTAAATATAAATACCTTCCATAATCTGATAATTCATAACCGCCATCCTGAATATCGACATAACTGATATCATGAAATTGAGCGTCGAATCCGATTTTTATTAAATGCTCCGGATGAAAAAGTGAAGTGAAATCAAATTTAACTGTATAAGTTTTTGTATTATCATCCCGCCACAAAGTTTCGTAGCCTTTATCATCTCTAAATTGAGTTAAGGGATCATTTTGAGGTGCCAACACTTTCGAATAAACTGTATCTTGATTTATAACCCAAAATTTATCAGGAGTTAATGCGTCTAACGAACTATTATATTTAATTCCAAGATAGCCGAGGTTTAGCGAATAAAACGTTTTTTGTGATAAAACATGGCTAACAAGAATATTGCCGTTATTATTATCTCTTTTATATTCTACCATATGATCAGGATAGTTTATCCACTCCCAACTGAAAGCGCTCCATTGTTTCCAGGAGCCATTATAGCTAATCGTTGTTCTTATATTATTTGTCACATCCCAGTCTATTTTACCTGTAATGTTTTTAGAGTTGTCCTGTTTACCAATAGTATTAATCCCAAAGATTGAGAAATCATCTCTTTTTTTGTGATTATTATATTCAGTGTTTGTTAGTGTTGCGTTGGCTGTTAAAAAGAATTTTAAAGACGCGGGAGATTTTATACCAAAAAGAGGAAGTAATTGACCTGTTATTAATTCCGGACCTCCAATATTAAACGAGCCGTAATGTGTATTATAGTTTTCGGGCAGAAAATTAAAATCATCTGTTTTATATTCAAAACCGCCATGCAGTTTAGTGCCACCTTTTTTTGTTGTTATATTTACAACACCCGATTGAGCTTGTCCATATTCGGCACTAAAAGCTCCGGTTAAAAGCTCAATCTGTTCAACCGCGTTCACGTTAAGATCAAGCACCATTCTACCGCCATACAATGGGTGGTTTACAGGCATACCGTCGACCATAAATAGTATTTCGCCCCCTCGCCCCCCTCTTATATGAACGTCTTTAACACTTTCATCTCTTACCTGAAGTTGAGTTCCATTTGCCAGTTGAAGAGATTGAGGCGCTCCGCCGAGAACTGTTCCACCATTTAGTTTAAAAATATCAGCGCTCGATTCGAGACCGGGAACATGACTCATATTTTCACTGGTTATTGTGCGTCTTGTAGAAGTTATATCTCTTTGAACAAGCTTATTCTCCGCCGAGACAACAACTGTCTCGGTTTCATATGAAGTTGATTCCAATTCAATATTAATTTCGGTTGTTAGGTCAGTTTGAACCCTAACATTTTTAACGGTAACAGAGTTATAACCTATGAACGACGCTTTTATATTATATGTGCCGGCCGAAACACCAATAATATAATATTTACCATCAATATCGGAAGAAGCTCCAAGATAAGTGCCCTCTACTATTATATTAACTCCAATCAACGATTCATTTGTGGTTTTATCTTTAACAATCCCTATTAATTTACCTCTACCTTGTCCTATAACATTTTGGCACAAAGCAAATAATACAATCGAAATGGTGTAAAATAATATTTTAGTTTTCACAGAAAACTGCTCCTAATTATTACTTCTAATTAATACCCATCTGTTTAAGAATTTCCCTAGCCATTATTTTAGCATTCTCTTTCTCGATAAAAAATAATGGAAAGCCTAAAACTGTAGCTTGAAAACTAGTTCCATAGTATCGCAGACCAACTGTTCTGCCCCTGTACTGATAATAAGGGCTATCATTGGCGTTTTGATAAAAATAAATTCCATCTGTAAATCCCGCAGGTAATAAAATGAGATTAATATTGCCTAACATTCCATTGTAGGGGAAACCAACCAGTTTAAGAGAATCAACTTTTATATCGGGATAAATTCCATTTAGACCAGCGGCGCCTTTAAAGTCTCCGATAAGACTGGTTTCATCAACAGATACGATATGCAAGTATTGGTTAACAAATGAATTTTGTTCAAAAACAATCGGGAAATTATCCGTCCATGCGAAAGATTTTAATATTCTCCAACCGCCAATAATTATATTCCCGCCTACGTTAAGATAGTCTTCAATAGCATCAGTATAATTGGCTATAGCATGTGGTTTGGAAAATGGAAGATCATCTGAATGCCAAACAATACATTTGTATTGACCAAGCACATCTACGGGCGGCATTCCATTTTTATTAAAATCCCAGGAATCGCTTCCTTCGAACACGTCAGCGTAAAAAGCGTCCACTTGGGCGTCATTGGCTTTATTTACTAATCCGGCTGGGAAATTAGATTCTGTAGTAGCGTCAATTACAAGAATTTTTTTCTCGAAGCTTGGATTGATCAAGTTTATTATAATTTCTTTCCCGTCAGGGTCAATAAGATTAGTATTATCCCTGCTTGTTACTCTAATTGTATGTTGTCCAGATAACGGTTTAGAGAAATAATCAGGTGTAATTACGACGCTTGTATCATTTGTCCAATGCCAGTCTGTATCATCCACAGCCCAAGCATATTCAACAATTTGGCCGTCTTTATCAAATCCGAAATAATTTAATTTTATTCCCTGCCACCAATCTGTTGGTTTGTCATTTACAAAATAAGTACTGTTGTTTTTTGGATACAAAATTTCAGTTTCTGGGAAAACTGTTTGAATAGTATAAAATCTTTTTTCAGCTGGTGTGGGATCAACAAAACCTTTATTATCCACGGAGCGTACTTGAAATATTTGGAGATTTAATTCGTCATCCGAAAGGAATGGAACTACTAAACTTGTTTGATCTGTCTCTTTCCACTCCTGAACAATGGAATCTCCTATAAAAATTCTTTTAGTGATATATCTGTATTCATATTTCGAGATATATCCATCATTATCTTCACCATCCCAGTGAAGTTTTACCAATGCAAACAGTGTATCGTTTTCGCGGGGAATATTTGCCATTGTGGTATTTGGCGGTTCATTAGGATTTTCAGGTGACGTCGGTCTTTCACAAGAAATCCATAATAACACACTACTAAACAATAATACCAAATAGATTCTCTGCTTTATCATTTTATACATCCTATTATCATTAACACTACTATTTAATATATTCAACGCTATTAACTTCCATTACTCTGCTAAATCTATAGCTATCTTTATAGCGGGAAATTGATTTAAATGGATTAATAATTATATTAATTTGAGTTGTTTTATTTTCCTCAACTTTAAAATCCACCAGGAATTCTTTTAGAATGTCTTCGTCTGGAGGTAACTCCAGCGGAATGGGCGTAACTTTACCTTTTATTGAAATAAGAGTTACTCTGCTTTTTGTTAAATCAGTAGGAACGTTTACACCAAACCGGATTTTATCATAATTTCCGGGAGGTACAAATGATTCAAAAATTGTATATTCTGTATAATCTGCTAATAAAGTATTAATATTTACTTTTGAACTATCCAACTTACCAGCGATTATTTTTAAATCCGCCTGACTAGTATTTTGTTTGAATATATTATATACAGAATCTTCCTGCATATAACTTTTGGGAGTTGTATAAAGAATTGCAAATTTATCCTTTGCAAAAACACTACCCTGAAAAATGTTTACATAAAACCCTAAGGATGTATTGGGTGTAAATACGGAGAAAGTATCAGTTCTTTCTACGACATAATTATCTGAAGGATTTGCTCTAAGCGTAATGCGTACTGTCCCAGGACTTGGGGAGTCATCAACACCTGTAACATTCGTATTACATGAAATACTTATAAGTGATAATACTGCCAACCAAAACAATAATTTAATTTTAGAAATGACGTATAACATGCTTTTCCATCCTAAAAACATTTATAAAATTGGAACCAGGCAAAAACCTGGTTCCTTTTTATTACTAATTATCGCATTAGTATCATTTTCAGTGTTTTAATCATATCACCAGATTGTAGTGAATAGAAATAAATTCCACTCGATACTTGAAATCCGGAATCGTTTTTGCTGTTCCAATTCACTTCGTACGATCCTGCATTACGGAATCCGTCAACTAAAGTTTTAACTTTTCTACCAAGTAAATCGTAAACAACAAGATTAACATTCCCTGAAGATGGAATTTGGTATTTTATAATGGTTTCTGGATTAAAAGGATTTGGATAATTTTGAACTAAATCGAATGTATTAGCTGAACCCAAAAATCTATCTTCGGCAACATCAGACACAACACCGCTTGTATCAAGCCCGAGAGCGGCATAATTATATACTTTAATGTCATCCATTTTACCATTCAACTTTCTTATTGTGCCGTCCCATGAGTTTCCAGCCCAACCAATTCTCAAAGGAGCGTTTGCATCAGGTTTAGGTGGATTTAGGGCGATATCTTCATCATCAAAAGCTTTGCCAAGTAAGTTTCCATTTTGATCAAATACTTTTACTATTGCCAATTCATCACTTCTTTCAAATTGAACATGAAACCATTTATTAGTTTTTAGTATTCCATCTGGAAGAATAAGGTTAACATTATCCTTTGTTCTTGTTGTTAAATTTGGATCTACCATATAGCGAGCTGAAAGAGCATTATTAGGTTCAGTTCTCACATAATAATTTTGTTCAACATGAGAAGCGGGTTGAGTAGGTCTTATTATCATTCTTATGTAAGGAAGTATTGTATCACCTTCTGCTTTAAACCAAAAATCCAATGCGAATTCTTTACTTGTTAAGAATGGTGAATCTACCCAGAAAAACGCGGAATCTTTATCTGCCGGGAATTCGTATGCATAATTTCCCGAAACTGCGTCAGTTGAATAGAAAGGTCCATCAAAAAATGTAATATTCTGATTGTAAGGCGAATGATCGATAAGAGGTCCGTTACCTTCTTCAAAATTTAAGTCAAATACAATAGAATTAGGTGAATAGACGCCAAATGATAAAGGAGAATTTCCTGGAGTAGGGAATAAGGATTCGAGACCTTTATCATCCTTTGCTACCATATAATATTGTATTATGCTTCCTGTAGGTTGTTGAGGGATAGATGCAGTGTATTCATCACCAGTTCCGGCAACCATAGTAATATTGTTCCATGAAGTACCTTTGTCCGTTGAGTAGCGAAGTGTTACGTCAGTGATATTACCAGTAGGTGAAAAAGCGGATACATTTCCAGTAACTTCATAAGAAGTGGCGGAGGCCTCTTGATTAGCTATTTGTTTAAGACCTGTAATAATTGGAGGTACGGGAAAATCTCTTACAATATTACTTATTCTAATTTCATCAACAAAACCATCGAGCCATGAATCAACGCTTGATGTTGGTATTCCTACTGCACCAGCCCATCCGATATGAACATCCTGATGAGTAGTAACCGGGGTGGTGCAAGGTAAATTTGCGTAAGACATACTACCAAACCAAATCATTTCCAATGCTTCGTTATGTACCATTTGAATCAATATTTTTCTGGAATCGTCTCTTATAAATGTAAGGTGAACCCATTGACCTGGCGACATTACGTTAGGAGCGGAAGTAACAGCGGGCCAATTACTTTGTGTGGAGTCATGGAATCCTACCTGGAAAAACCTGTTGTCGCCCCATAATTCAACCCAGTAATTAGGCTGCCAGAAAGCTTCATCCCCTGGTTTTATTACAAGACGGGGAACCCAGCGATGATCACTTGATGACTGTCCGAAGGTGAATACATTTATCCAACCTTCTATTGTCCAGCTGCCTGTTAAATCCAGATTATCATTATCAGGAACGGTTACATATGATGAATCGGAAAGAGCGTCATTATCAAAACGCAAGCACTGACCAAAATTCGGTCTTGGGAAAAACGAAATATTTCCATGTCCAACTCCATCATCGGAAAGATCAGCAGGGTTAGTAAGGTCGCCGTCAAAATGAAGCAATAAAACTGTATTGGCATCTTTTTGATACGGACCCCCTATTTTTTCTTGTGCAAGCGTAAAACTAACCATAAGAAGCATGATGAACGCAATGCTAGATACGTTTCTTAATGTGTAAACAGATTTCATGTAATTCCTCCTGTTATAATTGTGGTTAGAATAAGTTTTGGGATAGGTACAGTTTGATATAGATTTTTGTAGTGTATTGGAATTTTTATTGCGCATTTTCGTTCTACTATGTAATAGTTATTATATTAAAAGTAATTCAACTACTTAACAATTTTTACAAGCGTTTGGAATGAACGAACAATTTTCGAATAATTGTTAACGCTAACATTTTATAAGAAAAAAATATGACAAAGAATATGTTATTTAGAAATACTGGGAATAAAATGTTAACGCTAACAGGAAATTACGAATTTATTTTCATAAAGGTCAACAAAAAAAATATTTTTTTTTATTCATGAGGATAAATATTGTGTTTTCACCAAAAACTTATTAAAGATTTTGTTTTAAGTTGATAGATAAAAATGATTAGAACTTTAGTGGCTTATTTTTTAATTAAACCAAACAAAAGTGGAACGAATAAAACCACTATTAAAGAGGATAAAAAAAGTCCCCCAACAACGCTAAGGCTAAGACTTTTCCAAAATGTGGATTCAGTAGAAAGAAGCAGAGGGATTAAAGCAGCTATAGTAGTTATTGTTGTTGTAAAAATAGGACGCAGGCGGTCGCCGCTCAACTCAAATAATTTATTAACGCTACCATTTTTGAAATTCTTTGAAAGATAATCCACAAGTACTATCGAGTTATTGACTGATAGACCTGTTAACAGCAAAATTCCCGCATAGGCTCCCCTATCCATATTAAATTCTCCGAAATAGAACAGGTATATTGTACCTATAACAGCATACGGTATCGCCATTAGAATAATCATAGGTTTCTTAAATGATTCGAAAAGTCCTGAAGTAATCATAAAAATCAATACGACCGCCATACCAAGTATTAACCAAATATCAATTTCTTCTTCATCTCCGAAGCGGAACCTAAATTCACGTTCTTTAACGCTGTAACCTTCCGGAACTATCATCCTATTAATAGAAGCTTTAATAAATTTGTCTCCATATTTGTATGGCCCTTTATAATCGAAAGTTACATAGCGGATATACTGCTGGTCTTCCCTGTTGATTGCGGATAGAACTTTCCCCTCCTCAAAACTAAAAACATCCTTTATCTTCAACCAATTTCCGACGGGGTTGTGTAAAATAAGGTTTTCTAGCTCCCTTAGTTGAATATTTTTATAATTCGAATACCGTATATCATAACTTACCTCATCATTATTAATTCTAAACTTGTTATATCCTATATTTCCACTCGTATTTTTAGCCAATATAGTTGATAAATAATCCAGTGGAATTTCCGCTGCAGCTAGGTTTTCCCTGTTTACCTTCCCAATAATTTCGTAAGTGTCTTTTGACCAATAGTATCCAGAATTGTCTATATCTACGTTATCGACGCGCGGGTTACGTTTTATTATATTCCTGAACTCTTCTGCTAATTCACGAACTCTGAGATAATTAAATCCTTTTACATTTATCGAGAAAGAATTCATCCCGGATCCGCCACTATAAAAACCCGGTCCGAATCCGGACACGCTCACGTTAAGTCCACCGAGCTTTGTAGCGAATGAAGTTAAATAATTTTTTAACATATATGGGAATGCTGTAAAACTTTGATCTTCTGTAAACTCTACTCGAATAAACGAATTTTCTTCGGTGTATACATTCGCTGTTAAAAACTTTATTTGATTCCTATATTCTAAAATTTCATTTTCGAATTTTTTTGTTAATTCGTTTATCCTATCAATTTTATTTCCATGCGGAAGTTCCAATTGCACCATAATATATGTCGGTTCCCCGGATTGCCATACTTCTCCTCGGGTTATATGATTAAAGAAAAGATTCAGACTACCACCGAGAACGTAATTTGAATAAGGTTTTATTTCATCGTACAATTTGTTGTCAAAAACGGCGTTATAAACCGGGCCGATTAACGGTGTTTCTATTCTTGGAGGAAGCAGCCACACAGGTAAACCTAAAAGTAAAACGGCAACAACAAAGCTTATTTTTTTATGACGTATCACTTTATCTAAAATATTTTCGTACTGTTTGTAAATAAACCGATTATCAGCAATTACAGCATAATTTTTATTGAGGGTCAACGTTTTGAAATACAAAATGGGGATTACAGTAAATGAAACGAACAAAGAGGCTAAAAGTGTAAAAACGATGCCGAGAGCGAATTGTTCGAAGTATATTCTTAATTCGCCGGTTAAAAATAATAATGGCACAAATACAGCCACTGTAGTTAAAGTTGAGGAGAACACTGGAAAGAAAATTTCATTCAACAAAATAGTGATATGTTTTATCCCCCTCCCCGAATAATGTTTATCAAGGTAATCAATCACCACAATTGAATTATCTACCATAAATCCAAAACCGAGAATAAACGAAGAAATGGTCAGAATATTAAGAGGCAGTTTAAATACATAGAATAACACAAATGAAAACAAAAGAGAAAAAATAATTGATGTTGTAATTATCAGGGAGTAATTAATGCTTCTGAAAATTAACATAAGCACTATTATTATTATAATTAAAGAATAGATGCCTCCGGAGTACAATACACTTAATTCCTCTTTAATCGACTCACTTTTATCTATCTCCTTATTAACTTCGTAACTTACAGGCATCACCGCGCTAAGCCTGCTTATTTTTTTCTTTACCTTTCCGGCTACTTCAAGAGTATTTGTGCCGGGCTCTTTGCTTATTATTATTGTGACAGTCTCTTTGCCGTTTATTCTGTAATAATCGCTCGGTTTCTTATAATCATCTATAATTGAAACTATATCCTTAAGTCTAATTATAGTTCCATTAGATTGAACTTTTACCGGCTGATCATATAGTTCAGATGCTGAACTGACTTCGTTGGCTAAACGAATATAATTTTGTTTATCCAATTTAATTATTGAGCCTGCCGGCAATATATTTTCAGTGTTCTCAACAGCCAACCGAATTTCTTCTTCTGTAACAGATAACGATTTGGCCTTTTCGTAATCGACAATAATTTCAATTTCTCTTTCTGTTCCTCCTCTTATAGAAACATCTGAGACACCGTTAAGTGCACGAAGCGGGTATAAAATATTTTCAACGACATATTTCCTTATTGTACTCGAATTATCGTCGCCTGATATTGTATAGGTCATAAATCCCTGCAGGTCTTTTAAATCATCAGGTATATAATCCGATAAATAAGGAGCGTTTATACCGACGGGAAGTTCTTCTTTAAGCGAATGTAATTTTTCGTTTATCTCAATTCTAACGAAGTCCATATTAACACCGGGCTGGAATTCCAGATTTATATAACCGTTCCCCTCAGTCGATCTTGAAGTGATCTTCTTAATACCTCTAATAGCTGCCAGTTCAGCTTCAATTGGAGAAGTTACAAATGCTTCTACAGCTTCCGGCGATACGTTAGCCCATAAAACGGAGACCGATAATCTTGGGAATTCCGCGTGAGGCGATAATTCAACGGGAATATTAAATACAGAAATTATACCCAGAACGATTATACTTAAAAACATCATTCCCGAAGTTATTGGTCTTGCTAGAAATATGTAAAATATCTTTTTCATTAAATGCCGCCTGGACTATTGGGAATTACCAATAACTCTTACGCGGGCGTCATGTGCTAATGTATATTGACCTTCAACAATAACGTCTTCTCCCGGAACCACACCTTTTAGAATTTCGATAAATAAATCATTTTGTTCGCCTATATCTACATATTTCCATCTGGCAAGTTTCTCTTCCAAAACAAAAACAAGATTTCGCCTGTCACGTACGAGCAACGCGTCTTTCGGAATAAGAATCTTGTTTTTTAAAGATTCCGTTTCAATATTCACCTGAGCAAACATTCCCGGTTTTAATTTTGCATCAGGATTATTAATCTCCACTGTTACTTTGCACGTTTTATTTATAGGATCAATGTAAGGGCTAACAAAAACCACTCTCCCTATGTACTTTTGGTTAGGCAGCGCCGTGACTGTAATTTTAGCGGTATTGTCTTTGGCAATTTCAGTTATTTCACTTTCAAGTACTCCAACGTCTATCCGGAGTTTTGATATATCAAGCAGTTTGAAAAGTTTTTCACCGGGATTAACCCTTTGTCCCACGGACATATCCAGGTCACCTATAACACCTTGAAACGGGGCTTTGATCAATGTATATTCCAAATTAAGTTTAGCTCTTTCTTTAGCGTTTACTGCCCGGCTGTATCCGCTTTTATTTAAAATTAGTTCCTCCCTTTTAGCTCCGGTAAAAATCAGTTTTAGTTCCAGTTCTTCCTTCTCGGATAGATATTTAGATTCATTCATTAAACCGTTCTTATAATTTTCTTCAAGAGTAGAAATTTCTTTTTCTATTATTGCAGCGTTTTTTATGTTGGTGCTGTCAACAGCTGTGTCCTTAGCTAAAAAACCGTACTCAACTCTGGCTTCTATCAATCTGTCTTCAGCTTCCTTCAAAGCAATTCTAAATTCCCTGTCGTCCAGTGAAATTAATAATTCTCCTCCGTTTACCTTTTTGCCCTCGAAAACTTTAATTTCGTTGATATATCCTGAGATGTTGGAAACTACATCTATTTCTTTATTTGCTCTTATCAGCCCGTTAGTATTCGTAGATTTTACCAAATCACCTCTTATTACCTTGGATGTTTTTACATCAAATAAAATCTCATCGAGTTTATTGTAATCCACATTTTTTATTTCATCCGTCGATGGATCAACCTTATCGTCATTTAATAATATAAAATAACCAAATACTGTAATGACGATTAGAAATAATGGTATCAAAATTAGTTTTATTTGTATTTTCATTTTAAGCCACTAATTTTTTCTAATTATGTTTTTCCTTTTGCACCGAATTATTTATCTATCATATTTTTTATTGGAATATTTTTCCAAATACGAATACATCACCGGGATTATAATTAATGTTAAAACCGTAGCGGAAACCAATCCACCCGCAATGGCAACCGCCAAAGATATTCTTAATTGTGTGCCGGCGCCTATACCAATAATCATAGGAATTAAACCGAATAATACAGTTAAACTGTTCATTATAATTGGACGGAACCTGTCGTGCCCGGCTTGAATAATAGCTTCGCGAACCGACAGACCTTCTTCACGCTTTCGTAATATAAATTCAACTTTTACTACGGCGTCGTTATCAGCTATTCCTACAAGAATAATTAAACCCATTAACGAAATAATGTTCAAACTGTCACCGAGAATGTAGAGTAGAATAATACCGCCTATAAGTCCGAGAGGTACTGAGAATATAATTATAAACGGAAATAAAAACGATTCGAATTCCGATGCAAGTATCATATACATAAGCATTACAGAAATTGCCAGTGCGACGTACAAAGATGAAAAAGAGGCTTGTATTTCCTCGTTAACCCCGCCAGCCGTAATAATTTCTTTTTGAGTTTTAGGCAGACCGGCTATTATTTTATTTATTTCATTAACTACTTTGTCTATACTTTCTCCCTCAACTGAAGCGTAAACAAACAATGTCCTCGATTGATCTTCGTGCCATATTTCACTGTATGTATCCGTTAAATTGATACTCACAAGATTTTTAAGAGGTACCATTTTATTACCGCTGTTTACATATTGATTTAGTACACGCAGAATATCTTCCCTGTTTTCTTCCTTCGATTTAACCCGAACACCAATTTTTTTATCGAAATCTGAGAAAAACGTAGCTTCGTTACCTTTCACCACATTTACAAGTTTAGCTGATACATCCGATATACTCACACCGAAAGCGATACATTTTTCCCTGTCAATTTTAACGTCATAACCCGGCAGACCTTTTTCAACTCCAATCATTATTTCTTTAATTCCATTTATCTCTGCGTTAGACACTTTGTCAATCAATATAGCTGCTTTATTATAGGCGCTATTAATATTCTTGTTTTTGATTTTAATTTCCAGGTTATAGTCGGTAGCGGAAATAATTTGAGTGTATGCGGTTTTAACCTGTTTAAAGGAATAATCTATACCCGCCAGATTTGTAAAAAGTTTTCTTAAGTTATCCAAGGTTTCGTAATAATATTTATAACTTTTTAATTTGATAATGAGGTTAGTTTTATTAAGGGAGAATTGTTCCTTATTCATAAAATCGAATTCGTTAACTCTTCCTATATTTGATACTATATTGACCACCCCACTTAAGTTCAGCGCCGCTTGTTCAACTTTTGAAACTATCCCGGCATTCCCTTTTAACGAAGTTCCTTCGGGGAATTTAAGTTCAACTATAAACTGGTCCTGCGCAGATTCCGGAATAAATTCCTTTTTTATATCAATAACCGCTAGAACTGTTAATATTATAAGAACAAACGTTAACAAAATTACTTTCGGTTTATTATCCAGCGCCAGGAGGAGAAGTTTTTCATAGTACTTTATAAGCCTCTCCATCCATTTATCGACCACTATGAAATATCTTCCGAAATATTTTGTGAACAGATCTCCAACCGTTAAATACGATTTAACAAAAAATAAAAAGATGGACTTAAAAAGTAGAACAAACGGTAAACCGATCCAGAACATAATAACCAATATTTTTCCTTTAGCAGGTTTATTTACTCTAATATAACTGCCGCTATATTTTTTCCTATCGATTTTAATTATTTTATCGCGCGATACAATTAACGGAATAAGAGTAAGCGCCGCCAATATTGATGCGGTCAATGAAAAGGTGATGGCGAGCGACTGATCCCTGAATAACTCGCCTGTAATTCCCCTTATAAATATTAAAGGAAGAAAAACAACAATTGTAGTTAATGTGGCAGCTACTACAGGCATTGAAACTTCCGATGCCCCTTTAATTGCCGCGTCCCGCAATTTAAGTCCCTGCTCCTTGTAACGAATTATATTCTCGATAACTATAATTGAGTTATCCAGCAGCATGCCAACGCCGACCGCAATTCCACCCAACGATATTATGTTAAAATTAATCTTGAACAAGTACATCAGTAGTATTGTAATAACAAGAGAAGCTGGAATTGTAACGGCGATAGCGAATATGTTGCGTAAATTGCCCAGAAAGAAAAACAACGCAATGGTCGCGAGCAAACCTCCGTATATTACCTCCTGTTTTACATTTGTAATGGCGTCCTGAATAAAGTTGGAATTATCCGATACAAGTATCAAATCAAATTCCGGATACTCCTCTTTTAAATTTTTAACCACATCCTTCACACGTGATGAAATTGAGACTGTGTTTGACTCGGGTTCTTTATAAATCAATAATCCTACTGTTTCCGATCCGTTAAGTCTTGTTAAACCGTCTCTCTCCTTAAAATTTTCTTTAACTTTTGCTATATCACTAAGTTTTACATAGCTTTTGTTGTTTTGATATTTGATTATCGTGCCGCCTATCTGATCGGTATGGGTATACTCCCCGAAAGTTCTTAACGAATATCTGAAAAGTCCTTTCATTATGGATCCCGCTGGAAGATTTATATTTGATGACTTTAACGATTGCGCGATTTGTTCGAATGTTAAATTATACATCTCTAATTTTGCCGGATCAACTTCAATCAATATTTCTCTTTCCAATCCGCCTGTTATTACTGCCTGCGCAACTCCGTCAATCTGTTCCATCCTGCGTTTAAATACTACCCGCGCCGCTTCTTTAAGGTCAATTAATCTTTTTATTTCATACTCAGGTGAGGAGTGGTCAATGAATTTTGATGATGATAAATTCCTTCCACTTTGTTCTTCATATTTCGTACTTAAATCTTGATTATGTGTTCTGTCCTTATATGCTAAAACCAAAGAAACTATTGGTTCGGCAGAAGGATCGGCTCGCACAATTGTGGGTCTGCCGGATCCGCGCGGCAATATAAAACTCACATTATCAAGTTTTTCCCGCATCGCCAGCACCGCCATATCCATATCAGTTCCCCAAACAAAATCTATGGATATAACTGAAACCCCTTCCTTTGAAGCTGACGTAATTTTTTTAACGCCGCTCACTGTACCTATTGTGGACTCTAGAGGTTCCGTTATAAGTTTTTCAACTTCTTCGGGTGTGGCGTTCTGATAATTTGTCTGAACAATTAAATGCGGCAGATAAATATTCGGCAGTAAATCTATACCCAATTGAGTAAAAGCAAATAATCCCAGGAATCCAAATGCTAAAAAAAGCATGATTGTTGATATAGGGCGGGATATTGAAAATTTTGAGATTTGCATTATAAATGACAAATCTTATTAAATAATCCTAAAAACATAAGCGCCGGGCTATATTTTAGAAAATTATTCTTTTTTTAATATGCAAAAATTCTTCGTTTAATGTAATGATTAATAATTTACGGATTGCCTGAGTATGAATTTAGATTATTCATTTTTCAGATATTTTTTAGAATTTACCGAAACCGCCTCTGAAGTAATTTTAATGAATAAACCGTTTTGCAAAAAAACAATTAATTGTTTATTAGGTTTGTGCAATATTTCTTAGTGTTTGTCCCCTCTTCAAACCTCAGATCGTGCAGTAACCTTAAATTCATTATAAGTAATTTTTTTGATAATTCACTTAGGGATTTCCCTAATTTTTAAAGAAATATTTGTACCTATTATGTTTTTTAAAAACCATTTTGTAAAAACTTAACTTGAACTTCAGGTCTGAGTCTGCTTGGATTATTACTTCACACTTTTTTATTAAAATTTATGCTCACAATCTTTACCGATTCACAATAATCCCACTAGCTCGATAAATTGACTTGCAGACAATGTAACGCAATGTAACGTTTCTATGCGGATGTAAATATTTAATTAATCAATTTATGTTGAAGTAATAATTGTAGCACTAAATCTTTAGTTCTATTTTATGGTTACTATTATATAATGTGCATCCAGTGAGATATTTATCAAAACGTTGTCATTTTTTATCATTTTTATACGATGAGTATTATCTATTGTTAAAATATTATTAAATATTTCTTTATTATCGATCTGCAATCCTTTGAGACTTATTATTTTATATTAACATACGTTTAGAATTCAGAACAACTTAAATCTAAGAATACGGGCTCTGCTCCATTCGTATGTAAACATATAATTCCCGATAACATCTATATTGGATAAGTGATATTCAACGGGTATCTCGTATATTTTATGAATTTTATACTTATCGTCGAGGGATTCAAATATTATAATTTTCTGGCCTAAAACTATCACCAGCCTGGAATCAATTACCGCTATATCGGTTAAATGCATTGCTATTCCTCTCTGATCAGCTGAAACTTGATATTCGAAAATCTCGTCAATCATTTTTCCGAACAGTTCAATTTGCAAAACTGTTTCTCCGGCTTGATTAGAAAAAAATAAAAATGGAAAAGAATGAAAAAAATAACAGATTGAATTGGAACCAATATATTTTGCTTTTATTGTGTGAGGAAATTCATGACCATCTTTTATAAAACTTGCGTAAGGGAAATAATAAAGTGTGTCCATCTTTATTTTTTCTCTTGATATATTTTCAATTTTATAAATTTCATATGTGTTAGTCATCTCGGTTGGGATCATTAAATTTTCAGAATTAAAAGAAAGCGACTGCATAAATGAGAAATAATTAGCGTATAAAAAATTAACATATTCAAAATTTTTATTAAAAAATTGTAATCTTCCATTCCCCTGATCAAAAACTAAAAAATAATTGTTAGTGCGATGAATTGAGAATGGTTTTATAAATTCACCCGGACCTTTTCCTTTCCTCCCAATCTTTTTAATAAAATTTCCGTTTATATCCAGTTCAATAATTGTATTTAATTTTGAATCGAGAATATAATAACTCTCATCGTAAATCAGACATGATGTGGGCTTCGCCAGATAAACCGTATCTCCCGTTGATTTAATAAATTTGTCATCAATAATTAGATCGGGATAAATTATTTCTTTTGAAATACCATCCGGATTAATTCTAATAATTTTCGTTGAGTCAAGATCTAAATCCAAATTTTTGTTAAATAACTGAGAGTGTTTGTTCTGATTTGATTCACACGAATAAAATAATAATGTCAAAATTATTATCGGAGGTATATAAATACAGGATTTATTTTTCATTATAGTACCCAAGAGAAATAATTATTATTTTTTTTGATTCCGGATCAATAGACAAAAGTAAATTGGTTATATCCGATTTCTCATTTCTAATCTTCCAATTCATATCACTTATATTTTTCTCATTGGGTTCATTAAATTCTTTTTTAGTTAATTCTATCAGATTTTTATATACATCATCCAATTGGGTCGAATCATTCCAAATTTGTAAACTCATAAAATATAATTTGTTATTAAGAAACTGTGCATATAACCTGTTAAAATTATGATTGTTAATTTTTCCTGCCGAGAATTCAGTTCTTATCATATTCTTGCCCTCTATAATTCCATCGGAGATTACGTTTATTCCGTATTTTTCAAAAAATATTTCTTTGGTATCAGAATATTTCATATCCATATCAAATTCTTTAACGAGCGCACTAATTGTAAGATTCTGTTTTAAATTCTCTTTTGATGAACAGGCTGCTATTAGTAGCAGCCCAACTATAATTATAATTTTTATTTTCATATTCTCCACCAAAAAGTCCGTTAATAATTATGAGACGTTATTCTAAATAGAAATGAATTCAATATTCTAAAATGATTTTTTGACAATAGTATCAAGTTATTCATTTTTAACTAACAGTTTGTATATCGATATTTCAAAACGACAAACTTATGTTTCAGCCACTGTGGAAAATTTTATCCCCTAGCACTTGTTCTAATTGGACGCAGAATTTCAGAGAATTAACTGGATAGTAATAATAAAAAGAGTATTAAATTATATATTATTATAATTTTTATTTTAGTTTTAATATAAGATGACTGGAAGAAAAATCACTTAGGGATTTCCCTAATTTTTAGAGATTAATTTGGAACTACTTAATTTTCTTTAAATAATTTTGTGTTATTTCATATTCGCCTTTGGATTCATTGCGACTCATATCTGAAACAGTTTAACTCATTTGCTAAAAACCACACCAATACCCTCACATTGAAGATATGAGTGTATTATAAATTATTTTAGTTCTACCTGAAAATAACAGCATCCCTGCTATAAAATAATAGCCGGGTATGGAAAATATTTTTTACAATATAATTCCTCGTCTTCAACATATTCCATACTTCTTCCCGGAATTCTTGGTCATACTATTTTCTTATATGTATTCCATATTCTTCTTCAACTATCTCAATAATCGTTTCCTCTAAGTATTGTTTGTCTCTTTTTTAAGAGCTGCCTGCTAATCCTTAATTTTCTTCTGCTCTCCGGTTAGCTTATATTTTTTAATCACTTCCTTTTCCTGTTAAATAACTATTATTTTCTCTGTAGTTTTCTATTCCACTAAACTTTGTCATCCAGTATAGAATAGCTTCATTATTTCTTACGTTATAATTTCGTTTTAGTTCAAACTGAGTAAGTTCACCATAAAGTACTTCTTTAACAGCTTTACATCCGAATTCTTCACAGTAAACCTGTGGTATTCTTCTTTTGTTAATTCTTTTACTCTTCATTTTTTTGTCATTATTGTAGCTGACTTCTTACTCATTTTCGAGCCAACTAATTTCTTTACAACTCAGCGGTTTCACTAGGAGCGGTGTAATAGGTATTCAATTAAATTATTTATAAAACTCTTTTCTTCGGTAAATTAAAACTGTAATACAAAATAAAAATATTAATGATGTTAAAGACTTTATGACATTAATGGTTTTATCAGCTTCAAAATTCTCATAGGTCTGAGAAATGGGAGGTAGTAAATATGAAAATAAATTTAATACATTCAGCAAAAATATATTTGATGTTTTAATAACAAATAGACCGCTGATAAAAAATATATAGATTACATATAATAAAGTTGCAATACCTATACTATTAGTCCCTATAATAAATAAACTCATTAGCGTAAACGATGAAAAAAATAATAATATAAACTGTAACGAAGTTGTCAGTAAACTTATGATCACAGTTCCGGTGATTATAAAGAAATATATGGTTGTTATAAAAACAATTGAGAAAGTTAAAATTAAATAAAACTTATAAAATGCAAATAAAGTACCTATTAGCAAATCGGATCTAGAAATTGATCGCGATAGATAAATATTAGCATAATCAGTTGTAATTAAATTATAAATATGATGTGCAAATCCAAGTGGGAAAATGATTAAAAAAAGTACGAGGTAAATAAGTGATAAATATATTTTTAAGAAAATACTGTCAAAGTTATGTATTTCATTTCCCCAAATAGATATTATAAATCCGTTTTCAAGGTTTTTACTACTTATTCCAGATAAAAAGATGAACACTAAAACTGCGATAACAAATAAAAAATATCGTAAATATTTGGAACTGAATATTACATGTAATTGATTTACTGCTATACCATAAATAGCTTTCAACTATTTATTCTCCTTAAGATATTTCACATAAATCGATTCCAAACTAACGTTATTAGATTTAATTTCTTTAACGACAAGTTTATAATGAGACAATAATGCTATTAATGTTGATAGTTCATTTTCATCGGTCACTTCAGCTTTACCCTCAATTCCATCATATTGAATTTGATATTTCGGATCAAAATTATTTATTAATGTTTCAGAATTATAGTTAATAAATGTTACGATAAATCCTTTAGTATTAAATTCTTCCTTTCTCCCTTCATAAATAATTCTACCTTTTTGAATAATTGCAAATCTATCGCAAAGTTGTTCAACTTCTGTGAGAATATGGGAACATAAGAATACTGTTCCATTATTTTCCTTAAACTCTTTGATTATACTAATTATTGCTTTCCTTTCAACCGGATCAAGACCATCCGTCGGTTCATCCAGAAGTAGTATTTTCGGGTTAATTAGTAAAGAATAAGCAATACTAAGCCTTTTCTTCATACCTTTGGAAAAATTGCAGATTGAATTTTGGTTTTCATACAAATTGAGTTTTTTTAGAAGATCTAATATATATTTGTTCTGAGATATTGATTCTAATCCATTTATTTTGCTCATTCTTTTTAGGAAGGAAATTACATTAGTATTAAATGGATATTTAGTTTCTTCCGGAACATATCCTAAATTTTTACGCGATACTCTATTGTACACTGAATTGTTCTCAATAAAGATAGTTCCCCTTGTCGGATAAATAAAATTCAATAAAAGTTTAATTAAACTAGTCTTGCCTGAACCATTTGGACCAATCAATGCAAAAACTTCACCTTTTTTTATTCTTAAGTTTATATCATCTAATGCAGTAATCAAGTTGTTATTATTTTTGTATACTTTTTTAACAGACTCAACGCTGACAATAAAATTGTTTTTTACCATTATACTCGTTGCCCTATCCACTAATTAAGTAATACCTGCCTAGGATTGAATGGTAATAAATAATAATTCTTTATTTCTCCATAATTATATTTTACTAATACAGATTTTTCCATGGCTGCTGTTATTCACGAAAGTCTGTATATTTCACTCCATTTCCTGTAATAAAATCTGATTATTCCCAGTACTTTTACGTCCTTAAATGCTTTTAGCGTCTCCTAATTACTTAGATACTTGTAATAGCCTGAACGACTTACTATCAACTTTCTACACAACAGACCGATTATATAATTCATTCTCTCTTCTCTGATAAATCAGTATTTAATCTCGCATCTTTTGCAAAGAAGGCTATGGATTTTTTAAATATATCTTGCTCCATTTTTACTGCCGATGTCTTAATTTTTTTGGTATATCTTTCTTTATAATGACATTTTCTGCTCTTGTATTTTTTTTAACTTAAATATGGCAGCTTATCTGATTGTCTACAAATTTGGGATAGGGTTACCGTAATTAAAACGTCTTCAGGGATGAAATGCTTACTATTTTTTCCATAGTTGTAAATGTATTCGTAAAAGTATTGGTTAATCATTTTTACAATATCATCTTTCTATTCATGATGAATTTATTATCCCTGAAAGAATAAATATAAACACCGAGCGATAATTTCTCCACGTTTAATTTAATTGAATAATTAGGCTTAGATTTATTGTTTTACCTAATGTTTCCAACTCTTGACGAGGAGCATTTTACATTTTATTTCCATATATATAACTCTTTACCATGAACCAATATTCTATCTTTTGTAACATAAATTTTGTATCCCAAATTATTGTTAGGCGAAATATCTAATTCCCTCTCCTCTTTTTTTTCAAAATTCAGGTTATACTTTATTAATTTAGGCTTGGTATTTAAGTCATCATTGAATATAGAATAAATACAACTATCTCTTATTTGTATTCTATTCAACTGATTTTTCCCCCTATAATTTTGATGACTAGGTTCATTTGGATGAAAGGATCTTTCAAAATTTCCATCTATATTAAAGCGATATATTTTCTTTGAAAAAACAAAAGAAATATAAACATTGTCTTTATAGGCTGTACAAAATGGGTAATCTATAAATTGTGCCCAAGTTAGAGAATCTATTTCATTATGAGGTATTATAAAGTGATTTAATATTTTACCATTTCCCTCTATCAACCTACCTATAACCATATCGGTTTTTAATAGTTCTGAGTAAATAGAGGACATTATTTGATTTGTTGCTATTATTTGTCCAGAATCACATATGGAAATATCAAAAAAATTAGATTTGTCGCTTTGCGTTTTTTTATTACTGATATAAATATCTGATATAACATTATTGCCAGTATTTATTTTTTTGAGACTATTTTCTAAGTCAAAAAGATAAAAATCTTCTTTAGCTATATGCCCGCCAAAAAATTCCCCTTTGTAATAATCACCACTACTGTATTTTGGGATAAAAGACGATTGTATTCCTAGAGTGGAATCAATAAGAAATATTTTATTTCTTTTAAGTACTAACAATTGATTTGAAAATAAGGGAATAATATAAGTATTTACATTAATTGTAATAGTGTCACTGCTGTTAGCGAAAAAAGATTTTTGTGATTCCAAATTAAGATTATCCAAAGATAAAATCGGAGTGCTTCCGGTATAATTATTTATCAAGTCTTTTAATGGTAGTGTTTGTTCTTTACCGCAGCTGATGATTAAAAATTTTAAGAAAAATATTATTAATAATCTTTTATTCATTGTGAGAATCCAAAACATACTATTCCTAATTATTGTAAATATTTTGTAGCTGCCTTAAAAAAAATATCATTATATTTTTTGTTTTGGGGATTAATAAAAAATGAATTAATAATCCTCATTTTTTTGTCAACCATTAGAACAACAGGTAATGTTTTTAACTTACATTTTTGAATAAAATTATTTTGATAATCAAAATATACAGGGAAGGAAATATTCTTTACATTTTTAAATTTTTTAATACTCTCTATACTTTGAGAGTACCCAATTCCGATTACCTTTGAATTACTTGATAAATCTTGGAATAATTTATTACAACCAAATATTAGACTATCGAGACATATGTTGCATGATCCATCAGAATAAATCAATAAAATTGATTTATATCCCAGCATTATTGTTTCAGATTGCATTATTTCATTATCAATATTTCGTAATATTGTATTTGGGATCGATTCCATATTTTGCAAATATGACTCGAATAAACTCATTTTAATCGGTATTAAATCAGGATTGAATTCATTTTGAAAATGATAACTATTTTTTTGAAATAATTTAATAAGAAGAATGATGTTTATAATAATAAGTATTATTGTTAGAATATTTTTTCCTTTATAGACCAATACATATAACCAATTTAATAAAGTTAAATGTTTGTGAATTAACGGATACTTTGAATTAGTGCCTAATCCGTATGATTAAATTCATAAAAGATTAAAGATGGATTAGGTGACGTACCATTTTTTACTTTCTCCTGGTTTATACTGGGCATAATAATACCATCTGAATATGTTTGCCAAACCTTTGTTGGCATTGCAAAATCCCGATAACCTTTTGGGGGATATAGATCGTCTTTAATGTTATAATTGACCATCTTTCCATCTGTATCAATTACTGAAACAAATTTATTTTTCTGGACAAATAATAAATTCTTAATAACCCCTAAATTTCGGATATAATCAAAATTATTAATATTTTTTATAACAAAATTTAATTTGTCCGAATCTGATTTGTTCATTAAACCGCTCAAATCAGTCATTTTTCCAAATGTATAAAAAATTTCGGGTTTGACTTCTAATGATGGTATTTTATATATGTTTCCGTCAAATACTCCTGAAAAAATAATTTTATTTTGATACCTGATTAAATCACCGCCCCAAACATGAAATGTTTCTTCAGGTTCACCAAAAGATGATGTCAATTTATAATTGGAAATTTTAAATACACGATTTTGATGACCGGAAATCCCAATATTCCTGTGTGGTTGGTTAGTATAACAATAAAGGTCTTTTTTAAATAGAATCATTTTATCAATTGCAAAATGCAAACCATTACTATTTAATAATAATTCTTTAATTAAATCACCATCAAGATTGTAAAACAACAATTTTAAGTCCCACCCATTTATAACTATAATATCATCTTCATATGTAATACATTTTGGCTTTCTATATTCATCAGGTCCGTCACCAATATTTCCATATTTAAATAAATACTGCCCTTCTAAATTGAAAACAAAAACACTTTGAGAAATAAAAGAATCCAATACAATAATTTTTTGTTTATCCGGCAAATAGATTATGGAATTAATTTCTCCCATTAAGGATTCATCTGTTGTCTCAAGATTTATCACTTTTACAGGCTTAAACAATTCTTTTAGAGAGTTGGAATTTTTTACTGCATCATAAAACATAGAATCTTGTGCAAAATTTAGCTCGTTTACTATATTGTTTTCCCTTACATTTTCATTCGATTTATTACATCCCACAATTATTATGAAAATAATTATTGAAGTTACTTTCATTTTATTAATCACTCTTAGTTTAATAAAATCATTCTTCTTAACATTCTGTAATATTTGTTCTGTTTGTTTAGTAAAAAATTAACAAACACGATATCGAATATGTTATTCTCAAAGTGTCTAAAAATGTTAAATAATTAATTACGACAATCATCATAAGGTACACAGTAACTGCGGGCGTCCCACATGCAAAATACTTTGGCGCATTTGCATCGCATTGGCCAATAAAATGTTCCACAATCATAGGTTAGACCAACAACTTGCGCATAATAACCCGTTCCCATATCAACGGAACCACCACCGCCACGGCTGCCATCATTATCTGCTTGTTCTGGTAAACCTAAAACATCATTTAACAAAGAAATCTTTAGACCTAAGAACTCGATTTCTCCGGCCGCTTCATCTGAAAAAGCTACCTGAATATTAAAAGCGAATAAAATAGAGAAAACTAAAAGTCCGAACGCTTTGCTGGTAAATTTACCAGCTTGTTTAATTTTTTCAGACATAACCCCTCCCTTTTAATATGTTATTATTTTATCCGGCCGGCGATAAACAAAACTCAATTATACATCATATTTTTATAATTCATTAATCCGTTTAAAAAATGCTGTGTATAATCGATTCTGATTTCACCAGCAAGTTCCATTTCATTCTTATAAACTATTTCCCAAGGTTTAATAGTATTTGGGATTGCGCCCACGAAAACACCCTCAGGTACCTGTGCATTAATTAAAAACAAAACACCTTCAAAAATCATCTTATTTACTTCATCCTTTAGTTCACTTTCTGGCAACATTTGCAGAGCAGATATTAAACCTTCTATTGTTGATGCAGTGTAACATGTTTTGCCATCATTTGAAAAGCAGCCATAAAAACTTGAATCTTCATCTCTTTCTTCATAAAAATTTATAAAATTATTGCAAATTTGTTTTGTGTGAAAAATCACTTCATCAACGGCAATTTCAAATTTACTTTTTCCCCAAAACACCATTAATTTATTTGTAGCAATTAATATCCAGTGATCCAGAGGATATTCACCAGATACTTTTCTACTTTTTATGAGGTAATCCAAACCTTTTACAGCTGCATCGATCCATTTTATATCAGCAGTATGCTCGTAAAGAGATACTAATGCTAGTATTGCTTGACCAGGATAAAAAAGTGATTTATCACGAGCTGTTCTGCCGCCATACTGCGGAATAAAGCGAGAATAAAAATCACCTGATTCTTTTTGCATAAAAAGCAAAAATTCACCCAAGGATGTAAGTGAAGCCAATGTAGTAAATCCGTTTTGTATTTTTTCTAATTCTAATAATGCAATCAAAGCTAAAGCGCTGCCCCCCAATTTGGCTTGATCAAAATTAGTTTCCTCGTTTTTTTTAGGTGACCAAACAGCTCTAATATTTTCATTATGATTAATATTTATTATTGTACTTTTTAACCAATAACCTGTTTTTAATAATTGTCTAATTTTTTCATCCTCAATTTCATATTTAGAATATTGGGCAAGTGTATAGAGTGCGGCAGCATGCCTAAGTATGTTGTATTCTCCTTGATAAGTATCATATTGAGGATTAAGATTTCGTTTATACAAGAATTTCCCACTTTCAAGTATTGATGTAAATATATAATTGGCTGCTAAATCAATCGATTTTTCAATGTTTATTTTATCAATTTTTTTGTTGTAAGTGGAATGTTCTGCTTTGTTCGGAATATTTATACCCTCTGAGTACTTTTCATACTTGTTGAGTAATTGCAGGGAAATAACAAAATCTTTACTTTCACTAATTATAAAAGGGGTAATAAAAAGTAACCCAAGTAAAGAAAATAAAATTCTTTTTCTGAGAAAGATGAAAACAATTATAATTAGTTGAATTAAAGGAACAGTGAGTAAAAAAAAGTAGTCGGCATTTAAGTTATTATCTTTATAAAGATTCGTCAATTTGAATAAATCATCAAATAGGAGTTGATATAGGCTTGTAATGAATATTAAAATTATTACAAAATAAGTTAACTTATTATTTCTTCTGGGAATGTTTAATAAAACTCGTTGTAAATTTTTATTTTGGCTTATGTTATTGAAGAAATCCCTGTGAGTAAGAATAAAAATCGATACTAAAAAAAATAAAGTATTTCTTAGAATCATGATAATATTAAAATCACTTCTTATTAAATTTCCAAAGCACCCACAGTTATTTTCCAAGCCTATTATATTCCCATATATTGAAAACACTAGGAAATTCCCGAACAAAACACAAATAGTTGCAGCCGTAATTTTAAGATATTGCCTTGAAAGTAATAATATACCGAGCATTATTTCTAATAGCGGAAGCAATGATACAATTATTAAATTCACCTGATCATTAAAAAATTGTACAGTGTTTAATACATTTATCAATGGGATAGGATCTATTATTTTAGTTAAACCTGAAAATAACAGCATCCCCGCTATAAAATAATAGCCGGTTATGTAAAATATTTTTTTTATTTTTCCCCCGTTCGGCGTGTTGGATTGAAATACCTTTCAGTTGGAATATAAGGGACATTTTAAAAAAATCAACTAGGGAATTCCCTAATTTTTAAAGAAATATTTACACCTATTTTGTTTTGTTAAAACCATTTTGTAAAAACTTAGCTTGAACTTCAGGTCTGAGTCTGCTTGGATTATTACTTCACACGTTTTTATTAGAATTTATGCTCACATTCTTTACCGATTCACAATAATCCCACTAGCTCTATAAATTGACTTGCAGTCAATGTAACGTTTCTATGCGGATGTAAATATTTA
>PGYR01000022.1 GCA_002839765.1 Ignavibacteriae bacterium HGW-Ignavibacteriae-4 | reverse complement strand
GGGGGGATTAGGAGACGAGAGTTGCTTTAAATTCGACAATCTTAACACCTCCCTAAATCCCTCCTCAAGGAGGGACTTATAGATAGATAAATAGAGTTACACCCCGACCGAAAAGCCCCCCTTGACAAAGGGGGGTTGGGGGGATTAGGAGGAATTGACAATTGCTTAGCATTTAGCAGTATTTACACCTCCCTAAATCCCTCCTCAAGGAGGGACTTAAAGGTAGATAAATAGAGTTACACCCCGACGTAAAAGCCTCCCTTGTTAAAGGGGGGATGGGGGGATTAAATATGCCACAACCAATAGCCATAATAGATTGCAACAACTTCTACGCATCGTGCGAGCAGTCGTTAGATCCCGCAATAGCAGGGAAGCCAGTAGTAGTGCTTTCCAACAACGATGGGGTGATAATAGCTCTATCAAACGAAGCGAAAGCCCTCGGGATAGAGAAGTTCACACCTGTGTTCAAGGTGAAGCATCTGCTTACTCAACACGATGTGAAAATCTGTTCGGCGAACTTCAGGCTTTATGCGTACAAATCGCAACAGATTATGGATTTGCTGGGCAACTATTCGCCAGAAGTAGAAGCATATTCCATAGATGAGGCATTCGTCAATCTATCGGGGTTCAGCCGATTTAATCTGACGGATTACGCTACTAAGATAAGAGAAGACATAATCGAGAAGACAGGCATACCCACTACTATTGGTATCGCCCCGACTAAAACGTTGGCAAAAATAGCGAACAGAATTGGCAAAAAGCAGTTCGGATATAGCGTTGGAGTGTTGGATATATATAGCGATGGGAATACAGAAAAATACCTGAAGATGACTGATATAGGCGATGTATGGGGAGTTGGTAGGCGATACAAGAAAATGCTCAATGGGTTCAATATCCACACGGCTTATGATTTCGCCCAAGCACCAGACCATTGGATTCGCAAGCGGATGTCCGTAGTCGGATTGCGTACAGCGTGGGAGCTGCGAGGAATGCCGTGTATTGATATGAAGTACGAACAGCCAGCGAAGAAGATGATTATGTTCTCTCGTTCATTTGGAAAGAAATTGAAGAACAAAGAGGATTTAGTAGAGGCAGTGGCACTGTTTACAGCCCGTGCAGCTGAGCGTATGCGTTCGCAAGGATCAGCAGCTAAGTACATATCCGTTTACTTGAGTACTAGCCGCTATGCCGAGAAGAAGTATTACGAGAAATGTGAGATGCGGTTGCCCGTACCGACTGATGCTACGTGCGAGATACTCAGCCATACGCTAAAAGCGGTCAATGAGTGCTTCGAAGAAGGGATACTCTACTATAAGGCGGGAGTGTTGCTTAGCGGATTGCAGCCAGCGAACAACAGACAGACTTCGTTCCTCGATACTGTGGATAGATACAAAATGTCACGAGTCACCGAAGCCGTAGATCGGATAAATTTGAAAAGCGGAACGGACACGATTATATACGCGGCGATGGGGACGAAAAATGAGTGGAAACAAAACCAGAATCATAAATCACAAAATTTCATTGATTCCGATAAGCTAACAATTGATATAAAACGAAGCGTCGGATTCTTATAAAAAAGGAGTATATCATGTACCAATTCGAAAAACTAAGAGGTGAAACATCACCCGCGTATGAAGCATTCATAGACTACAGAGAAGGCAAGTGCAATCCCGGTGCAGAATCAGCAAGAAGACAACACCAGATAGAAGATTGGATGCGTAAATGGGGATGGGAAGAACGACGCGACCAATATGAGGAATTCATAGATGTAGTGGCAGAGAAAAGGAAAGTAAACACAAAGTCAGGACAAGACGAGCTTCAAGGTCTTCTGATAGAACTCAGAAGAATGCTTGCGGCGAAAATAAAAGAGAGTAAGAGAGAGGTGGAATCGCTAAGTGCGGACAGCCTTGTCAAGCTCGTCTCCCTGTCGTGCCGAGCTATTATGGATATAGCAAAAGCCGAACGTGATTTGGATATGGATAAACTAAGCAAAAGCCGAACGTGATTTGGATATGGATAAACTAGAGCACCACAGCTGGGGTGAACTAGCGGATATAATCCGTAACGACCCCGATGCATTCAAACTAGCACAGCAGTTGAGTGGGTTAGTGTATCGGTGAGGAAATACACCATAATATTATATAGATTAGTAAAATGGCTTTCTACAATATCATAAATGGGTGTTTTTCTATATATGATTTAATATTCAAATAAGTAGATCTTAGCTTGTTGGAATAAAAAAAGCAATTTAATCAATAGTTGGCAATTATGAGCTAATGTATAGATTAGAAAATTATTCGATAGTTGTGTAACTTTCTTTCTGCTGATGTGTTAATAGATTTATATGTCTTTTTGATTACAAAAAAAGCAGTATTACTAATTTTTTGAGGATTGATTATGAAACGGATCTTACTATTTTCACTTTTGGTGCTGTTTGCATCAAGTGCTTATTCTTACCCACCTCCTGACTCATGTCTAAAAATCTATGATATGCCTGAGGATGATACATTTACAAATCCTTACGATGTCAGAGTAGATAGTTGTGACGGCTCAGGTACATTTGGTGAGTTCTATGCTAAAGGATATTTTTCAATTAAATTAAAATACAATATTATACCAAGATCTGGATTATTCCCTGAGGATACTCTAATTGAGTATAGTATAAGTGATATTGATACAATTTATTCTGACGCAATTAATGAATTCCAAAATCTTGAGAGTCAATATGGTTCTTTTAAATTTATTGAACAAAAGCCTCACCTCCGTGACACAACTACTTTATTACCAAGAAAATTATTTATTAACTTTAATAATTACGTGAATATTAGTTCAGCTGATGAATCAATAGACAATATTAATATTGTTTCGTCAGTTGGGTTTGCACATTGGTTTATAATTCTTTCAAATATTGAAACCGAAGACCACAACCTTAGCATCTACCCAAATCCAGCTAAAGGAGAGATTAATATCAACTACGACAAAATGATTAATTCGATAGAAATACTTGATCTAAATGGAAAGGAAATATTATCAAATGAAGGCCTAGTTCCTCAGATGGAACAGAGTATTAAAATAGATTATTTGAACGCGGGTACTTACTTTATCAGAATAAATGACAAAATGTATAAGCGATTTGTGAAAGAGTAACACAGAGGAAACAACTATGAAAAACCTTATACTAATTTTAGCTCTTATTGCTTTCTTGGGTTGCGATGAAAACGCACCTACTAAAAACGATGTCAAGGAAAACCTTGAAAATAAATACTCAATAGAAGAACTCGAAAACGACCCAAATTGGGTGGAGATTACCGATATTGATACTTTAGATATCCCTTGTATCTGGTACGATTTGTATAAAATGGGTAAACTAATCAGTACGGATGCCGAATTTAAAAATTTGTATAATGAGTCAAAAGCTTTAACGAAACATTCTGAATTGCCATGTGAAAACGATACTAATTATATGGATGTGGATTATTCCAATAGGGGTTTAATACTATTCGAGTTTGGTCCAATTGGGGGTAGTCCATTGTTCAAAAGGAAAATTTTTAAAAATTCGAATTTGAATCAATTTAGGTATGTACTTGAAATAACCATTAGAAGTGCATCAAAAGTAGGTTATAATTTTACAGAAGCGATCTCTTTACCTAAAATTTCTAAGGATACGGAGATGATATTTGACACATTAAGAAATTATGGTGAGTGGATAGAATGAAAAACCTAATACTAATACTAGCACTTATAACTTTCATTGGTTGCAACGAAGACAGTCCAACAGAAAACCACTACGGTTATATTGATAAGGACTATACTATTGAGGAGCTTGAAAGTGACCCGAATTGGGTAGAGATAACCGATATAGATACCATAAAATCTCCATGCATTGATTGGGAGCTATATGAAATGGGTAAAGTGTTTAAAGACAAAGAAAGTATAGAGAAGCTGATACTTTTATATGACACTACCAGTGTTTTTTACAAGAATGATTTATGTGAGAAGAATGTAGATTTATATAATATTGACTATGATAATAGAGATGTTATTCTATTCAACTGTGGTATTGGCGGCGGCGGCCCCATAACTATTCGCAGAATATTTAAGAACGAAAAGTATAAAGTTATTTATTATTACTTAAGTGTACAACCAACATCAGGCACATTCGAATATATAGTATATGGCGATGCTATTGTTATTGATAAATTGCCATCGGACTATATTTTTGTATCGGATACAGTTTTTTTGAAAAGAAGTGAATGACAATTATGATTTTTGAAAAACTAACAAAGTACCAAGGTTCATAGGAAGAAACAATGAAAAAAATAATATTAATTTTTGTAATATTTTTCGCATTATTGTCATGTTCAGATGATGAAGAATGTAGAGAAGAATTTGCATTGATAGAAAGTATTAGCATTGACACTATTAACAATAATTTAGAGCTTCGAGTTTATTATGGTACAGGCGGGTGTGACTATTTAAAACCAATTGATGAGCTACAAACGGATTCTAGCTATACTGTAAATATAATAAAATGCGTAGAGAGAAGAAATAATCCCGATATAGTTTGTCCTACAGTGTGGATTGAGGACTCCTTAATTAGAAATATCGAAATCCCAAGTAAAGATACTTTTGAATTTGTTATAAATGATTCTATAATAAAATGGATCAAAAATAACTAGATTAGATAAACTTATCTATCCCCTCACTTCCCTCTAGTTCGGAATATAATATCCCAAAGTGGTGAGCTAACGCCGTAGCCCTCGTGTGGTTTTACGTAGTGGTGCTTCATGTGGTGGAGTTTTATCTTCTTGAATATGCTGCTTTTGAAAGAGAAATGGTGCATAGCATAATGCCCTACATCATATACCAAATACCCTAATAGAAACCCACCGAAATATGGGAATAAACTCGGTATTGGCACAAGTAAATAGAAAAATAGAAAAAGTATAGTAGAAAAGATAAGACTCAAACCTGGTGGTAGTACTAATCTTTTAGCGTCTTGTGGGTAATCGTGATGTACTCCGTGCATTAGCCAGTGTAATCGCTTGCCCCAATCCGTTTTCGGTTCGTAGTGAAAGACAAAGCGATGCAAAAAATACTCCGCAAATGTCCACACGAATAGGCCTAATACTAGCATAAGTCCAGAATCAACTATGCTCATATCATTGCTAAATCCCAAGTAAAAAAAGTAAGAAATAATAGGCAAATAAACAATAACCGGCAAAGTCCAATGCGTCTTAGACAATGCCTCGATTATGTTCCATTTGAACATACGAACCGATTCGTTCTTATTTGATATAAAGTGTTTTTCTTTCATTGACTACTAAGTCGTATTAGCGTGGTAATATTGCAATCTAATAAATATTAGAATTTAGTTCAAATTTAAGTGCAAGTTAATGCTACTTTATTAGTTCATTTATTATCTTTACTGAATCTACACCTTCTGCTTCTGCGTTGAAGTTAGTCACTATTCTATGTTGTAGTACAGATACAGCAACTTCTTTTACGTCAGCTATTTCTGGTGATGAGTTACCTTTTATACCAGCTCTTGATTTTGCACCAAGTACTAGATATTGGCTTGCTCTTGGACCAGCTCCATAACTAATGTATTTCTTCACTAATTCGGAATCAGTATAATCTGGGCGAGTACTACGCACTAGATTAACTGCATACTCAACTACATTATCAGCCACAGGAATACGGCGAATAAGGTTTTGGAATTCGATGATTTTGTCTGCGCTTATCACTCGGTTAATAGTAGCTTTTGTTTCAACAGTTGTTGATTTTACAATATCTACTTCTTCTTTTAGTGATGGGTAGTCAAGCATTATATTGAACATAAATCTGTCTAACTGTGCTTCTGGTAAAGGGTATGTACCCTCTTGCTCAATCGGATTTTGCGTAGCTAATACGAAAAACGGTTCCTGCAAGCTCAGAGTTTTACCAGCAGCTGTCACCTCGTGTTCTTGCATAGCCTCTAGTAAAGCAGCTTGAGTTTTCGGTGGAGTTCTATTTATCTCATCAGCTAGGACTATATTCGAGAATATTGGCCCTTTGACGAATCTAAAAGTCTTTTTACCAGTAGAGATATCGTCCTCTATCACCTCTGTCCCCGTTATATCACCAGGCATTAGGTCTGGAGTAAATTGGATACGAGAGAAATCCAAGTGCATAGATTCGGCTAGGGTTCTGATAAGCAAAGTTTTTGCTAATCCCGGTACACCTACTAAAAGGCAATTACCCTTAGCAAACAGTGATATTAGTAGCTCTTCGACTACTTTGTCTTGTCCAATTATTACTTTTGAAACTTCACTTTTAATTTTATTTATCGATTCGGAAAGCTCTTTTAGAAGCTCGATATCATTTGCCATATTCTTTACTTGATTATCATATTAAAATACATATTACGAATGGTCTCAGTTATTGTTTTCGTAACGTCCTAAAATCTTGCCTTCTTTGTCCAATATATCGTATCTATCAAAGTATCCATCGAATTGCTCAACTAGCTTTTTTTCATTACCAGCTATTGCTATTGATAGTCCTTCAGGTTTGAAGAGGTCAATTTGAGTACTGAATAATTCGTCACTTCTAATGTTCTTTATTTTTCTGTAGAAACCATTATAATAGTCATCATCTAGATCATTTAGTGCAATTGTAGTAAGCATTTTTGAGATTTGCTTGTGACTCTCTGCACTTCGTAGAAAACTACCAAGATAATAGTTTTTCGCACGTTGCAGCTCATCGTCTTCTAACATTTCATTAGAAATTTTTGACATTTCTTCGATTATATCGCTTACTACTTCTCTAGTTTTATCCAGATTAACAGATGTAGAAACACCAAGTAACCCTGTATGAACAGCCGAGCTAATAGAAGAATGAACCCCATAGGTTAGCCCTTTTTGTTCACGGATAAGGTGATTCAATCTAGAAAGAAAGTAGCCACCGAATATCACATTGATTAAGCTGAGACCAGCATAGTTCTCGTGTTTGATATTAATAGTTGGTTTACCAACGCTAATTACCGATTGCGAACTTGAGTTGAAATTAACAATAACTAGCTTGTTTTGCTCACGCACAAGTATATTATCGACTTCTTCATTTTCAATATCATCAGCCATTCTGTTGACCAATTCGTTAGCATATTTCAGAGCAGTTTCTTCGCGCATATTACCAGTTGCAACTATAGAAACCCTCGCACCAAACACATAAGATTCCCAGCAGTTCTTTATATTCTTGCGTGTGAACTCATCCATCTCCTCGCTAAATCCGTATTCGGGATTACCGTAAGGATGCTCACGGAAAAGAGACGCCATCATAGCAGTAGTGCTAAGATAGTTGGAATCTGCTTCTTCTTGCTCTTTGGCTGATTTAAATTTACGAATTGTCTTTTCTATTTCTTGATCATCGAATTTCGGATTGAAAATAGCGTCTTTTAGCAGTTCAAAAGCCGTATCGAAAACTTCTTTTAGGCAATCTAATCTACAAACAGCATAATCTTTACTCTCTGTAAAACTAAGCGACGCACCAAGATAATCCAACTCAGTTGCAAAATCAAGTGCCGATTTACTATCAGTACCTGCCGATAGTAGCTCGAACATAATCTTCGAAATTCCAGAGTATTCTTCCTCGGAAGTTCCTTTGTGGAATATAATCTTGAAAGAGACCAATGGGTGATTATTACTATAGAAATGCAATAACTGTGAGTCATTGCTTATGTTTATTCTCTTTGTATCTGGAGCTAAAAAAGCTGGAATATCCGTACTCGCAGGCGGTACAGACCAATCAATTATTTTATTATTTAAGTCATTCATAGTGGTACAAATTACGAATTATTTTCCCTAAACTCATTAACTAAGTAAATAAATTCGCTCATGATAATAGCTGTAGCTCCCCATAGAGGTACACTATGGTGCACATCCCAATATGGGTAAGCGAATGGCTTCCCATTATAAACCGTATTTTTAGTTTTCAGCTTTTCATCTGTTAGGAAGCTCTCTAATGGTACGTAGAAAGCCTCTTCTACTTCATCTGGATTCAACAGAAGATCAATATTATTTGGTATTCGACCAATTAATGGTTGGATTATATTATTAGAAGGAGGTACATATAGTCCCGACATGCGCCCTATCAGTTCAATTTTGCTACTGCTAATCCCGACTTCTTCTTCTGTTTCACGGAGAGCTGTTTGTTCGAATGTCTCGCCTTCATCAGCTCTACCACCTGGAAAAGAGATTTGTCCACTATGTTTGCGTAACTTACTGCTACGTAGAGTGAACAAAAGTTCCAATTGTTCGTTTATCAGTAACAGAACAGCGCTCTTTTTTGCATCTGTTCTAGGTATATTATTGTTCAATCGTTCCAAATCGCCAAAGGGTGCCATTTTGATGTGAGCTTTCGCACCCGGCAAATCAGATTTGAGTCGATTATTCAGAAAATCGAGGAATTTTATTGGTTCAGTTATCATAATTATGTCAGTAAACGAAAATATATTCAAAATAGTGAAGCAAATACCAATTGGCAAAGTAACAACTTATGGTGCCATTGCCAAAGCAATTGGTTTGCAATCTTCAGCAAGGTATGTAGGATGGGCACTGAATAGTACCAAAATGTCATCTGATATACCTGCACATAGAGTTGTGAATAGATTGGGCGAGTTAACAGGCAAAATGCACTTCCCAACCCCAACTTATATGCGTGAAATGTTGGAATCAGAGGGGGTTGACTTTATTGGTGATAGCGTAGATATGAAAAAACATTTATGGGTTCCACCATTAATTAATTAGGTGTGAATATCTAATGTTTTTTCTGTGAACTAATATTTGTTTATATTTGTTTTTTAAAAATGAAACAGAAGATTAGGAAAAGAGGTAAAAGTGGATTTATTCGACAAAGCGTATAGTTTTCATGTAGCAGATGAAGCAAAAGAGAAAGGGATATATCCCTACTTTCGAGCTGTAGAAGAGAATGAAGGTCCAGTTGTAAGTATGGAAGGCCGTAAAGTAATTATGGCTGGCTCCAACAACTACCTCGGACTAACGGCGCATCCCGAAGTAAGGGAAGCAGCAATAAAAGCAATAGAAAAATACGGTACTGGCTGTTCGGGTTCTAGATACTTAACGGGTACATTAGATTTACATATTGAGTTAGAGGACAGATTAGCTAAATTCTTAGGGTTCGAAGAAGTATTGCTATTCAGTACGGGATACCAAACTGGTATTGGTACTATCTCTGCTTTGCCTGTAAAAGGTGAATATATAATAATGGACAAGGAGAATCACGCTTGTCTTATAAATGGCGCTATGATGGCCAAAGGTGCATTCGTTGACTTAGTACGCTACAAGCACAACGACATGAATGACCTAGAAAGAGTACTTAGTAATTTGCCTAAGGATGCTGGTAAACTATTAGTATCTGATGGTGTATTTTCAGTTACTGGAGAACTAGTTCACTTACCTGAATTATTAGAATTAGCGAAGAGATATAATGCAAGAGTATTGATAGATGATGCTCATGCTACTGGAGTTGTAGGAGTTGGTGGTCGTGGTACTTCTAGCCACTACGGATTAGTAGAAGAAACTGATATGATAATGGGTACATTCTCTAAGACTTTTGCGTCTTTGGGTGGCTTCGTAGCCGGCCCGAGTAAAGTAATAGACTTTGTAAAACACACTTCTCCCGCACTTATATTTAGTGCTAGCCCTACACCATCGTCTTGTGCCGCTACATTAGCAGCACTTAATGTATTGGAAAGAGAGCCTGAAAGAGTAACACGATTGAAAGAAAATGCAGATTATATGCGAGCTGGATTCAATGAGCTTGGATTCGAAGTGCTTGATAGCTTAACGGCGATAGTTCCTGTAATCGTTGGCGATGTAGAAAAATCTCTACTAATGTGGAGACGACTATACGACGCAGGAGTGTTTGTAAATGCGTTCATACCTCCAGGAGTACCTCCTACTATGAGTATGATGCGTACTAGCTATATGGCGACTCATGAAAGACATCACCTAGACAAAATACTTGAAGTATTTGGTGAAGTTGGAAAAGAGTTTGGCTTGATTAAATAATAGCTGAAAAAGAAAAAGTAAAGCAGAATATCTAAATAGATGTTCTGCTTTTTTTTTGGTGTTCTTGCATACATCAATATTATTAGAACAAGATGTTTCTATTTATATGTCACAGCGAGAACTGAAAGGATATGCTTACCAAGCCGGAGACATGGGATGTCTCAAAACTGATTATTTTAGCACAAAGCCACAAAGATTTGATTTCCTATTTTTTACACAGAGGACATAAAGGTCTCGTCACTCAGATGATACAATGCGTCATCCTGAACGACACCGAGCAGTTTGCGAGGTGGTTATGAAGGATCCAGGAGAACTACGGTGTAGTTCAATATAATGAGATTAAAATAAAAAAAGGTCGCTCTCTGTTAAGAAAGCGACCTTTTTCAAATCGTAGTAGCGTATGCTTGGAAATTATTTTACTATTACTTTCTGAGTAAATGTTCCGTAGTTTGTAGTCATTTGGATGAAGTATGCACCTGATACCAAGTTATTAGGTGTCCAAGTAATACCCCAGTTACCCTGTGTCATATACTTAGATACTAAACCTTCTATTCTGTTACCAGTAGCATCATATACATCCATAGTCACCATAGTTGAATTTGTCAATTCAAATTCTATGTTTGTTTGCTTTTCAACTGGATTAGGATATAATTTGATATTATTGTTAACATTGCTATTTGTTGTTGTGCTATTCCAACTAACCGAAGTTAAGACTTCTTTACTCGGATTCATTGCACCGCTTGTTTTGATTACATTGAATGTATTAAGACCAGTCCAATCAACAGCCCAGTTTCCTTTACCAAATGCACCGATGTAATCAGTTTGAGTATAGAAACCATCATTAGATAATTCTTTTACAGCTGACCAAGCTGGACCTTGTGCTGGACGAGGGTCTAATCCCCAACTATCAGCCAATCTGCTTATAGAAGCGATATTTGGATTTACAACTCTATTAGCATTAGTAGTGTTATTCAAGTAATCTCTAGTAGATTGTAGTGAGTAACCTTTGATTGTTTTTCCACCTGATTCTGTATCTGGTACATCAGGAGCTATATCGTTGATTGTTGGCATTTCTTTACCATCTATATTCCACCAGATTACATTTTGCAAATGTAAATCACCATTAGCTAATCTTGATTCAGAATCTTGACCGTTCTCTAGATCTTCGATATCTAAACCTTTACCAGTTTGTTCTGTTAGGATAGAATTAAAGTATTTACCACCAGCATTATCACGGAATATTAGTCCCATTGATTTAGAATTACCAGAGTTAGCACCTGATCCAATGTAAGTAGCATTTGAGATTTGAGGTATCGCATAAGGAGCCGAATCATCTGGCTTATTTCCACCATCGTGCTCACCACTCATATTACCTCTGTTTGCAGCTTGTAATCCTAACCAAAATTGTCCCTTACCATTGAATCCTTCGTCGTAATCAAAAGAATCGTCACCGTTAAAAGCAGAGATTAAGTATTTCGTATTTACTGTACCACCAAACCATTCAAAGCCATCGTCAGTGTTATAAAGAACTTCTACGAATTCAATAGTAGTACCTGCGCCAACTGCTCCAAAAGTAAGACCATTAATCTCATTTCCTTCACCAATATCCGTACCACCGTGACGAATAGATACATATCTAACAACACCTGAGTTATCCATTGGGTCGTTACCACCGTATTTACCCAATTCATTATTCTCAGGAATACCTTCGATATTTCTAACTGTCTCAGGATTATTAGTAGGTGCATTACCTAATAATATTAGACCACCCCAAAGTCCTGATTCTTCCATTGGATAATCTGTATTGTCATAAGGATCATCTCCTTCGAATGTAAAGATGATAGGTTGAGAAGGAGTTCCGTTAGCATATATTTTACCACCACGCGCGATGATCAGTGCAGATGCGTTTGATTCTTGTCCTGGTTTACCTTGGATTATTGTTCCAGGCTCTATCCATAATTCCGCACCTTCTTCAACAAATACAAATCTGTCTAAAAGATAAATGTTATCGTTTGTAAACCATTTTTTCTCACCAGCTTTTATCCAATCATCTGTAACAGTAATTGTGTTTTTACCAATTTTACGAGTTACGTCAAATGAATAAAGAGCAGTCCAACGAGAGAACCATAAATCACCAGGAGCAAACGCACCTATGTAATCTACATTATCGAAGAAACTATCTCCAATTTTGAGAGTTGGACTAGTTACAGCTGCTGATGAAGCAGACGGAGTTGGGTTCAAAAGTTCATTCTGTCCTCTATCAATACTTGACAATCCTGGGTTAGTAATCCAATTGTTATTTGTTGGGTTAGCGAGATAATCACGAGCAGGTTGCATTGAGTATCCTTTGATTACCTTTCCACCAGACTCTGTATCCGGTACATCAGGAGCGATATCAGTCAAACTAGGTGTAGTTTTACTATTTATATCCCACCATATATTGTTTTTTAGGGCAAGGTCGCCGGTAGTTAATCTATTACCCGAATCTTCACCATTTTCCAAATCTTCTATATTAAGACCCCAAGTAGTGAAGCCAGTGAAGATTGAATTATAGTACTTACCACCAGCGTTATCTCTTAGGATAAGACCAGCAGATTTAGAGTTACCAGAATTAGCACCAGAACCGATGTAGGTTACGTTAGAAATAACAGGTCTAGCATAAGGTTGAGAGTCATCAGGCTTGTTACCACCGTCGTGTTCTCCGCCCATGTTTCCTCTGTTTGGTGCTTGGATAGCAAACCAAAATTGTCCTTTACCGTTGAATCCTTCGTCATAGTCAAAAGCATCATCTCCGTTAAATGCAGATACTAAATACTTAGTATTAACTGTACCACCGAAGAATTCAAAACCATCATCTTTGTTGTAAATTACTTCTACATATTCTATAGTAGTTCCAGCGCCAACAGCACCCAAAGAAAGGCCATTGATTTCATTACCTTCACCAATATCGGAACCACCATGTCTAATAGATACATAGCGAAGAACACCAGAATTATCCATTGGGTCGTTACCACCGTATTTACCCAATTCGTTATTCTCAGGAATACCTTCGATATTTCTAACCGTTTCTGGATTATTAGTAGGAGCATTACCTAATATTATTAGTCCCCCCCATAGTCCTGATTCTTCCATTGGATAATCTGTATTATCATAAGGATCATCTCCCTCGAATGTGAAGATGATCGGTTTGTCTGGAGTTCCTTCAGCATAAATTTTACCACCACGAGCGATAATTAAAGCCGATGCGTTTGATTCTTGTCCTGGTTTACCTTGTATTACTGTCCCTGGTTCTATCCATAGTTCTGCGCCTTCTTCTACGAAAACGAAGCGGTCAAGAACATAGATGTTATCTGCCGTCATTGTCTTCTTTTCACCTGCATTTATCCAACTATCATTAACTGTAATAGTTGCTGCTTGTGATGTATATCCTACTATCATCATTGCTATGATCAATTGTAGTAACTTTTGCATTCTATAAACTCCTAATAAAGTATATTATAATAAAAATATTTATTCAAATGTATAAGAAAAGCCTAATGAAAGGGTTGTTCCTAAGTCATATTGTGTATTGTAAAATTCTTGGCCTTTGAAATGGTATAGTTTTTCCATTCGAGCATCAAGTAAATTTCTAGCTGTGAATTTAAGATTAAGATTGTCTATTAATCTTTTGCTGAAAGTAAAGTTCAGCATATTACGTGGTTGTTCGAAAATGTCTGGAGTACCACCCAAACTAACATCAGAAAGTCTCTCACCGAATACATTGAAGTGAAGTCCTGCATCTAAACCTAGGTCGTAATTGACATAAGCCAAATCTAAGTTTATAACATAAGGTGATTGTCCTTGCAATTGTCTTGTACGAGAAGCATTTGGGTCATAAGATTTATTCAGGAGATATTCACTTTCAGATAAATCAACTATCGAATTAACTATAGTTACATTTACACCTAATTGGAAGTTCTCGAGAGCAGATATAAATCCTAAACTTTTTCTTGCTTCAAACTCTAATCCGTATAATCTTGCACTAGCCACATTTCTCATCTGTACGTTACCATTTGCATTAACTATAACACGTTGTATAGGGTTCGTGAAATCTTTGTAAAACCCACTTACTGATAAGATTTCACCTGGATTCATGAACCATTCCCAACGAATATCGAAGTTGTCAATCAAACTTCTTTGTAAATCCGGATTACCGATGAAAGTATAACCACCAACAAATTCGAAGAAGTCAAAATCAGCTAGTTCCCTGAAAGTAGGTCTTGCTAATGTCTTACCATAAGCGAATCTGATGTTCTGGTTTTCAGTAAGATTATATATAGCATTCATCGAAGGTAATAAATCTGATTTGTTGATTGCGGCTATTGGTAGTGATGTATCTCTGCTCGTGATAGACATATCAGTACTTTCTAATCTAGCCCCACCTATCAATCTCATTCCTGTGAATAGTTCCACATCTACCATTCCGTAGAAAGCTGATATATCTTCTTTGCCTGTGTAAGCATCCTTTGGTACGAATCTATCTTCGATGTATAGTCCAAAGTAATTGAAGTTATTGGTTGACTTCCAGTCACTAATACCGCTACTATCTTTGACGAATTGATTTACATTACCGTCGAATGTCATATCATGGTCTTTACCAATCACATATCTATCCTGATTGAAATTTCTGTCTTTCGCTTGGAAAGCAAATCCTGTTTTTAGTTTAAATGCAGTACCAATAGCTTCAGTTAAAGGAATCTCAATATCAAGTTTAGCATTGTTAGAGTTTTCTTGCAAATCTCTGTAGTAACGTGTAGGTAAGTCATAGTGATTTTCGTCAATTCTCCATGTTGTATCCGTGCCTGCTATATTATTTATTTCGTAAGTAAAGAAACGCAAATCTGGCTCATTTTGCAAAGTATTTGCAGTCGAAACATTCCATTCAACTTTTGCATTTGAAATAGAAGCTATGCTATGTTCTCCAGATAGTTGATATGATTGTATATTTCTTTCAGTATATTTTAATGTGCTAGAGCGAATTTGACTTGCCTCAGGGTAGTATTCATCATAGTAAGAAATACTTTGAGCAACTGCTTCACCAGATTGATTGTAGAATAAGTTGAATTTAACTTGATCAGTAGGTGTAAAGTCATAAGCTATATTAGCCAAAGTTCCCCAGTTTACTTCTGACGAGCTTTTAGAATCATTGATTATTTTAGTTGATCTAAGTTCATTAGCACTGCCAGAAGTCAGCTCGTAAATTGCAAATTGCCCATCAGAATAGTTGTTGTTATTGTTTGCATAACTCAAACTAGCAAGATAACCCATAGAATTGCCGAATACTGTGAATTGGTCACCCATATTAAGTGACATTTTCCCATTAAGTGGAGCTTGTGTTATACTTGGTGCCATCTCCGAATCAAATGCATTTGATAAATCATTAAGCTTAGTAGCACCCAATCCATCAGTATCTTTCTTTTTGCTTCTGACTTCAGTTACTGATGGTATCCCATTAGAGTTTTGAATCGCATCTGGGACATTTCTTTTACCATTATCAAAACCCAACCAATCAGTTGAAGAGCCGTTGTAAGTTAATACATCTTGCCCAGTAACTATTGAATTAGCAGTTGAAGATAAAGATAATCCCGCTTTGAATTTATCGGGAAAAGATTTTGTTTTAATATTAACTGAACCACCCGTGAAATCACCAGGTTTATCAGGAGTAGCAGTTTTGATTGTTACTATATTTTCTATCATAGCAGCAGGAAATAAATCTAGCTGAACAGATTTTTTATCAGGATCAGAGCTTGGTAAACTTGTACCGTTCAATTGTGTATTCGAATATCTGTCTCCCAATCCACGAATGAGTACGTGCTTGCCGTCCACTACCGATGCACCAGTTACATTATTCATCGCAGAAGCAGCATCACTAGCACCACCACGAGAAATTTCTTTAGATCCAATTGCATCTGAGAATGATTGCGATTTTTGTCTTTCTTTTAGAAGCGCTGCCCCTGTTTCTTGTACAGCTTTAGCAGTGACTAACACCTCTTCGCTCATACCAGATTCAGTTTTCAGTGCAACATCTATTTTTGTTACTTCATCAGCTTTGATTATTACATCTTTTACTTCAGTTTTTGCATAACCGATATAAGAGAAAGTAACCGTGTAAGTCCCGGGAGTGATTTTTTTGATGATATAGCTACCATCTATTTTAGTCATAGCACCTAACTTGGTATCCTTGATTTGTACTGTAGCGCCTATCATAGCGTCGCCGTAATCTTGGTCTGTTATTTTACCAGATAGAGTACCCGTTTGTGAAAATAGAGACATTGACATTATCGTCATAGCTCCGAATAGTAAGATTATCTTAGTCAAGTAGTTCATTTTAGAGCTCCACATTTTATATTACTTGTTTGACTTGAATTATTAATTATATTAATTTCGTATTTAAAGATGGTAGGAAAGCTCACCGCGAAATCCGCGTTAAGTTGTGAAGCTCCGAATTGCATATTGTTAGAAATTTTTCTAGACCAATACTGACGGTTCAGGGTTTGCTTCCCACCATAAAATTTTTCTGAATTTGAGTAGTACATCTTATTCTTTTTGAGCTTCACTTGAATAATATCGTTTTCGTTTTCTGACACAATGCAAAGTTGTAATATTAGATTGAAGGTATGTTGAATCTTGTGTTAAGATTGTGTTAAATGTGGCTTGTGTTATGAGTAGTGTTTGGTAAGAGTGAAGCTATTGTTAAGAAAGTGTTAAGAGGGTAAGTTTGATACAAAAAATGGTGATTTGATTTCAGTTATGGAACTGAAAAAATTGGATTCCGAATGGATGAACTGAAAGTATCTAGGACTGGTACTGCTTTAAAACAAAGAAACATAATCTTTGATTATTGTAATAAACGAAATCGAAGTAAAAGATATATAAAATCTTAAATGAGTGACTTTCAATTATCCAATAAATCATAATCCTCATGTACTGTAACACCAAAAATATTGCCATATTCTTCTACAAATAAAGCTACTAATCCTACTCCTTCAGCATAGTATTGAGTAGCATAAACCGTACTATACTGAACTATATTCAACTTTGTTCTTATTCTCATAAACTTCCCAGCCTTAAGATAAGGCACTTTGGTAACATTATAGCTTACCTCTCCATCTCTTAAATCAGCTCCGAGAGCAGTATATGAAGGTAAAGACGGTATGAATTGAAACAATCGAATATTTTTTTTATCATTTAGATACTGAGTAAAAACTATCCCTTCTTTCGTCTTTATCAGATATTCTTCCTGTTCGGAAACTAGAGAATCGTTGATATAGTTTCGTTCTTTTATTCTAAATACCGGTATATTTAATATCCTTCTACCTAATCTTATATCAGAATCACGATAATCTACAACTTCTCTTTCAGACCTTTTTATAAATTTCTTCACACTATCTTCAATTACATAATGGTTGAATTTGTTAATTTCGCCAATCTCAACTGGGTAATACGCATTCTGATATTCCATAGGGTTGTCAACCGGTGTAAGATTATCCGTTGCTTTGTCATAAGCAGAACATGATGTTAATATCAATATTCCTATAAAGAATAAAACGGTAATTACTTTTCTATTATATTTCATATTAAACTCTATCTATGTTGTTTCTTATAATTTTATGTGGGTTCTTCGAATACTTTTAAGCACTCATTCAATTTGAATTTTACTTAAAACAAATTCAACGAATGGTCTTTCATTTTTCATATATGGTTTTTTATAAAACTTAGTATATACGTGACCTCTATTTTTAGAATAATACATCCCGCCTATATTATATTCATCATCGTAGTTTATTCTAACAGTATTCATATCCCATAATTTAGTTTTTAACTCGACACCTCTGACTATATTCCTTCCAGTAACTGCAAATGATAACTCATCATAACTACTATCAGTCGGTATGAATAAATGGGCAGCGATTTTATTTTCGCTCGGTGGCTTTATACATTCTATAACTCCTTCCTTAGTCTTTATCAGGTAACTATACTTAACTTCATCGTATTCTTTCTCATGGAGCTTAAAAAATTTATTCTCTTTCTTGAATACTGGGATTCTGACCAGTGAATCTCCGAAATATATGTCTTCATATTTGAATTCGATTATTCTGTGCTCGAAAAATCCATTTAGTGCATAATTTGTATCTCTAAATGGCCCGACAGATGTCATTCTCCAATAGTTACCGACAGTAATAGGGTAATATTCATTCTGAAATTCGAAGGGGTTTTCGACAGGAGTTAGCCTGCTATCCAGCTTTACATATTTGACACATGAACTAACAAGTGTTATTCCAAATATGAATATTATAGTTTTTATTACTCTATTTTTAATTCACTAAGTATAAATTCAGAACTGGGCTCAAAAGTCTCATTATCAGAGAAATTGGTTTGATAGTTAGAATTGTTATCTTTATAAAAGAATTGAGTATATACATGACCTTTATCTATTGAATAGTAAAATCCACCTAGATTATCTTTATCTCTATAATTTATTCTTAGAGTATTCATTTCCCAAAATCTAGTTTTTAACTCAATTCCTCTTTCTATTGATTTACCTGTTAATTCTAAAGATAAGTAATCATAACTACTATCGGAAGGGATGAAAATAAATGGCTTAATCTTATTATTTCTTGGAGGCTTTTTAAATTCAATTATACCTTCATTGGTTTTAATCAAATAAGTATAAGAAACACTCTCATAAACAGAGTAATTTGGTCTAAAGTATTTGCTTTCTTTCTTATAAACAGGAATATAGGCTAATGAATCACCAAAGTAAATTTCTTCAAAAGTGTATTCTATAATTCTATACTCGTAATGGCCTAGAGTTCCATATTTATCATTACCCATTGGAGTCAGGTATAACATTTTCCAATAGTTACCAACGGAAACGGGATAGTACTTATTCTGATATTCGAATGGGTCTGAGACAGGTGTTAGCTTCTCTAAGCTTTGTGCATTCGATGCCATAGCAGATGCAATTATAATAATCGAAAGTAGTGTTGAAACGAAAATATTATACATTTTTAAAATTCCCTATATTTTAAAGGAATTAATTTAATAATTTCTAGGTAGTTTTACAAATAGGTTTGTTTTTCTTAATTCGCCATCTCTAATTATAGACGATTCATACCTATACTTCATAAACCAAAATAACACGAGAAATCCTTAAATCCGATTAATCTGTGATTCTTTTCAATACGAGACAGCCACGTCCTCTCAGTCCTCGCTGTGACATACATTAATCATCTTGCAATCTTGTTCAGATAAATGAGATTATTATATGAATCAGAACCACACAATTCCCCCCATTCTCACAAATGCAAACTTTTATCAAATTTCTTCGTATTATTGTAATTATATAATTTCAAAGAATAAGAAAAATGACAGCACGTTATAAATCATATAAATACATAGAAGATTTGCCGAAATACGATGGGCAAGAAATCACTCTGAACGGTTGGGTTTACAACAAAACCGGTAAAGGGAAATTACAGTTTATTCAGCTGCGTGATGGCTCTGGAGTTGCACAATGCGTTGTATTCCAAGGCAATGTTAGCGAAGAGGATTTCGAAAGTGCGAAATCGCTTACTCAAGAATCATCTGTCAGTGTAACTGGTACTGTGAAATCTAACGAGAGAGCACCCGGTGGCTATGAGTTAGATGTAACTTCAGTGAAAGTATATCAGATAGCTGATGAATATCCAATTAGCCCGAAAGAACACGGCGATGCATTTTTGATAGAGAACCGCCACTTGTGGTTACGTTCTTCTCGTCAACACGCAATTATGAGAGTCCGCTCTGTAATAGTGAAGGCAATACGCGACTTCTTGGACAATGGTGGCTTCCGCCTTATGGATTCCCCTATATTGACTCCGAATGCTTGTGAGGGTACTTCTACTCTATTCGAGACTAAGTATTTCGACTTAGGTAATGCATATTTGTCACAATCTGGTCAACTTTATGCTGAAGCTTCTGCTATGGCATTAGGAAGAGTATATACATTTGGACCGACTTTCAGAGCTGAGAAATCTAAGACAAGAAAGCACTTGACTGAATTTTGGATGGTTGAGCCAGAAGCAGCATTCTTCGATTTGGAAGATGATATGCAGCTAGCTGAAGATATGACTGTTTACATAGTTAAACAAGTCTTGGCGAACTGTGAAAAAGAATTAGAAACATTAGAAAGAGATTTAGAACCGCTTAAAAAAGTAGTCGGCGGTTTCCCTCGTATGTCATACACAGAGGCAGTAGAGTGGTTGCACGAAAACAAAATACCTCTTATTCAAAAAGTGGACGGTGCGGACAAAGAAATACTTCCATTCCCTTGGGGAGAAGATTTCGGAACTGTACAAGAAGAAGCACTGATGGAGCAATTCGATCAGCCATGTTTCATCTATGACTATCCGACTGAGGTAAAGGCATTCTATATGAAGCGTGATCCTGAGAACCCGAAAGTAGTAAAAGCTATGGATATGCTAGGCCCTGAGAAAGCAGGCGAGCTAATCGGTGGTAGCCAAAGAGAAGATGACCACGATCTTTTATTGGAAAGAATCCAACATGAAGATTTACCTTTAGAAGAATTTCAATGGTATTTGGATTTGCGTAAATATGGTAGTGTACCTCACTCTGGTTTCGGTATGGGATTAGAGAGAACAGTGAAATGGATAACTGGCGCAAAGCATATACGTGAGACTATTCCTATGCCTCGTACTATTCATAGAATCGTACCTTAAGTAGAACATAAACATTGATTTATTATATAGACCCTGACTTAACCAAAGTTGGGGTTTTTATTATTTAGGACTCTCAGCTACTTCCCCAAATAATCATTAATTTGCATAAACTTTCAATCAATTGAGACGTTTTACGTGTTCAAGTGTCATTATAGTTATACAATATACAAATTCTTAAAAAACATGAAATATCTTATACTCTTTTTATCGTTTTGCACCGCAGCTTTTGCCCAATTCGAGTCTGCACCAGCTTACCAACCTTATAATCTTAGCTTCGAAAATGCCGTTGTTGGTGCTATGCCTTCGAAGTGGTCATTGTCCGAACAAGCAAAAGAAAAAGGATACTATTCAGAAGCCACAGTTACTAAGCCATACGATGGTAAGTATTGTTTGAGTTTAGAAAGGCCTATGGATTCGACTGGAACTGAGAATGTGAGTGGTACAGCAGTTCAGAGTTTTGATGCAAGTCAATATCTTGGCAAGAAAGTTAGATTCACGGCTCATATACGTGCCGAAATTGAGGGTAAAGGGCACGCTGGATTCTACATTTCGGAGCGAACTTTCGACAACCAATATCCATTCATAAACACTAATGAAGATGACCCTATTGTTTTCAATACTTGGGAAAAATATACTATAGAACATACTATTTCTGAAAATGCATATTCTATTAACTTTGGACTATTTCTACAAGGTAGTGGTAAGGCTTGGATAGACGGTATTACCATAGAGGTTATAGATGAAATTAAAGATATAGTAGCCGCTGGTAGCACTAATGCTGAAACGGCAAAAAAATATCTTGATTTTGCAAAGGCTTATGGGGTGACGAAGTTCTTCCATCCATCAGACGAAATCGAGAATCTTAATTTGGAGACCTATCTCTACCATAGCATAAAGGAGCTAATGGGCAGTGCAGATGCCTTCTCTACTATCCAAAACCGAATCAAGAGAATTGCACCATCTGCCGGATTGTATAAAGATGAGGTAAGTGCTAAGAAACACAAATTAGTCAAACCTAAAGAATCTCTGGACAGAGTAGCAATAGCTAAAATCACAAATAATATATATCATAAGAAGGGTGATTTTAATATAGGTACTAAGAGACTAAATATTTATGATTCTAGAATGCCTCGCGAAGCTGCGACTTACCAGATAATAGGAGCTAAGAAACTTGCAGGTAAAAAGATAAAATACTCAGCAATGGCAAAGGTAATCCCCTATGGTAATGATGCTCATGCCGAACTATGGTTTAGAGTTGATTTCGAAGACCCAATAAAAGAACCGTTGAATATCAAAATTCCAGAAGTCATTTATTCTAATGATTGGAAAGAGTATAGCATAGAAGTAGAAATACCCAATGATGCTGTACAAATAAGACCGGGCCTTGTGTTTTTTGGAGAAGGAAGGGGATGGTTCGATAATGTTAAAATGACCGTCAAAGGACAAGGAAAAGATTTGGAATATAATCCTAAGAATAATTCTTTTGACATGAAATGGCAGACAAACAGCATAGAATATTGGAGAATTCCAGAATCAATTCTTAAATCAGGATATGCTTTTACAATAGATAATAGCAAGGAAGCTTTAGATGGTAACTCATTGCTTATCTCTACGGATAAATCGCTATACAACCCTTTGCCTAAACCAGAGGAAATCTGTATTAGTAAAATAGAAAATAGTATGTGGCTAGCTCTACCTCTTACAGTATATGATGATGGTAATTTTACATTACCAAAATCAGACAGTAAACCAGAGCCAAAAGTGACGATGAACTCTAATGACAGAATCACAAAAATAGCAGTATTCATAGAGATGTGGAACTATCTGAGATACTACTCTAATGTCAATTATACAGAAAGTGAGTGGGAGAAATTATTCTTAGATAACATATCTAATATAACTCAAACGTCAAGCACAGACGAGTTCGAAAGAGAGCTCAATAAAGTATTGAAGATTACTAATAATATACGATCAACAGTTTGGCTAACCTCACAATCGAAGGATTTCACACTCCCATTCATAGTAGATTTCGTGGATGGTGAGGCTGTCGTAGTTAGTTCATTCGATAAGCAAATTGAGAAAGGCGACAAAATATTAGGTATCAGCGGTAAAAATGTAAAAGATTTTGTTGCTAAAGAATTGGAACAATATCCTGGTAATTCGACTATTTGGAATCAGAAAAAGGCATTCTATGATCTAGCTGTTGGCGATTTCAAATCCGAAGAGAAAATCAAAATCAATAGAAATGGCGACGAGTTAGAAATCCCAATTATAAGAAATCTAACTAATAGAGAAGTAGTAATAGTCCGACCTTATACACTGGAATGGTTGGATAGTAATACTATTTATATAGACGGTACTAGATTGAATGACTTCGAGATGAGCGAAATGATGGGCAATTTCACAAAAGCTAAAGGGATAATAATAGATTTGCGAGGCGATGCATTGCTCTCTGAACATTTCCTCGGCTTTTTTATGGACGAAAATGTCCCTTCATTTATATGGAGTTTGAAGACTTATATTAGTCCTTGTAGTGACCCAATCAAACGGAATATAGATGGTTATGTGAAAGCAAAGAAATCTGATTTTACTAGGAATATCGTATTTCTAACAAATGAGACAACGGTTGGTAAATCTGAGACTATATTGCAAATAGTAAAAACTAACGGTATAGGTAAGATAATAGGTGAATCAACTGCCGGCTCTTATGATATGATGCAAGAGGTCAAATTGCCTGCATTTTATAATATTTCGTTCGATATATACCCAATGTCATTTAAAAATGATGATCAGATAAAATATAAACCAATCATACCCGATATAACAATTAAGGGCAAGGATAATTATCCTAATGACCCAAAAATTAAAAAAGCACTTGACATTTTAAAAGAAAAATATTAGTTTAATCAAAAGTATAATTAACAATTTAGGAGATAAGTATGAAGAAAGTAATAGTGCCGTTTATTCTAACAGCCATCGCTCTAACTGTATTCTTTTTGCTTCCGCATCAATCTGAAGCAAAATCTGAAAAGGCATCTTTCACTGCATCAATCACTTGTGATGGTTGCAAAAATAAGATAGAAAAGAAAATGAAAGATGTAAAAGGTGTAAACACTACTAGCGTTGATGTAGAGACTAAAACTGTAAGCTTTGACTACGATCCTGAAGTTATAACAGTTGCAGATTTGAAAACAAAAGTAACAAAGTTAGGTTATGATGTTGCCGAGGTTTCTACTAAGAAATGCTCTACTTCAGACAAGGAGTGTTCTACAACTGGAAAAGTTGGAGACAAAGAATGTAGCACAACTAATAAGAAAGTCGCTTCTAAGGAATGTGGCACTGAAGGGAACTGCTGCAAAGATAAGGCTAAAAAATAAGAATAAACTTGTACTAAAGTTGTTCGATGAGAGCTATCCTATACGGGTAGCTCTTTTTTTTTGATATCCATTGGTACAGCTCAAAAACTATCTTGAATTCATACGATTTATGATTACCCAGTTTATATGACCAATTATTATTTATTGATTAACTAGAATAAAGTTGTAATTAATTGGTTAAGAGAAAACACCTAGCTTATACTCATACCCGCCGATGAAGCTCCCATACAATTGCAGCATAGGTCATAACCACCCAATTGATCTTGGATAGCCGTAAAATCCTTGAAATCTTTTATAAATTAATTCTTTTACTTTAGGATGAGATATACCTAAAGCATTCCTATTTATAAGCAATACTTCTGTCACCCTAGTATCATCTATACTTTCTAGTAGGACAACTTTTCCAACCATTCCTGTGCTTCCAGTTACTATGATTTTCATGGGGTTTTGTATCAATTATTACTTAGCTGAATACGAAATTTTTTGAATATTAGTTGGATTTAAACACAGTTCATTCTGAACGCAGCGTAGCGAAGTGAAGAATGCAGGCAAGACTGCACCAACACCTAAACCCTTTACTTCGACGATGCGAAGTACAGGCGCTAACTTCGTTAGCCCTGAGTGACGTCGCAGACGTAAGAAGAACCTAAGTAAAACAAGTTCATTGAAGTTACTTCGAGGATCTCGGCACAATTTTCAAAATATATAACCGCTACTGCAATGATTGGATTTCATTGTGGTTGTAAGATTTTGTGGCATAATCACTTTTAACTTAAGAAGCTGCTGCCATTTTTTCATCATACTTGCCTGTACCCAATTGGTTCAGCAAAGTGAAATGACTTTTGATAGCTCCGAATAGAGTCCTATGCTCGTAGTATGGGACACCATACTCTTCCGCAGTTGCTTTTATTACATTAGATATATTCTTATAGTGTACATGGCATATATTCGGAAATAGGTGATGCTCTACTTGGTAGTTCAATCCACCTATGTACCATGATAGTAGTTTGCTTTTCTTAGCGAAATTAGCTGTGGTAAGCAATTGGTGTATAGCCCAGTTGTTTTCGATTGTTAGATTCTCATCTGGTTTCACGAATTCAGTCTCTTCTATTACATGTGCTAATTGGAAGATGAAGGAAAGCAAAATTCCTGATAAGAAGTGCATAGAAACAAATCCAATTAGTATTTGCCACCATGGCAAATCTACAACTAGCATTGGCAAAACAAGAGTTATAGCCAAATACCAGATTTTATTGATTATAACTTCTGTCGTTGCTTTCTTTATTGATAATTTTTGACCAGCTAATAGTTTTTCCTTATTGTACTTATATACTTGCATAAAGTCTTTTAGTATTAGCCAATTTAAAGTTAATAATCCGTATAGGAATGGGGCATAATAAGCTTGGAATTTGAATATTTTCTTGCGGTCTTGATTAGGAGATAATCGCATAAGATTACTTTCTATATCGTCGTCGTGACCAACAACGTTAGTGAAAGAATGGTGCAACACATTGTGTTGAATTTTCCAATTAACATGATATCCACCAAGGAAATTCACCAAAAAGCCTAAAGTCTTATTAACCTTTGCGTTCTGCGAATAGGCTCCGTGATTGGCATCATGCATAACAGATAGCCCTATACCCGACATACCAAAGCTCATCAGAACCCACATCAGGAAAATTGGTAAAAAGCCGCTCACTACACCAGTAAGCATCAATATAAAAGGAACGAAATACAATGAAATCATAACTATTGTTTTGACTTTCATTTCTGTATTAGCGTACTTGGATATGCCTTTCTCTTTAAAATATGAATTTACCCTCATTCTTAATTCTTTCACAAACTCAGGTCTATTTCTTGTATTGAACTTAACTACTTCTATGCTCATATAAAATTATCTAATAATAAATTCAAAACAGCTATTATCAACTAATAGCTCACTTTTTTACAATTGCAAAATTAACTCTTTTACTATTATTTTGCAATATCTAGTCAGAATACGTACGGATTGTATCTCTAGTGTTGCTATTTCGGATAAATAAGTCTTAAAGTACATCTAACTTGATTTTTTTCTTTGACTTTTCGTATTTCTCGGCTTGTATTTTTAGGGCTTCTTCGTCATTCGTGATATCATTCTTTACTAATATTTCTCGGAAATAATCCCAAGTATATATACCAGTATCATGTCCACTCTTCCACATAATAGCTAACGCGTAATTACCAATTGGTTTCATATCTTTCAAATCAAACGCACCGGGTTCTTCCTTTACATCTATCGGGTGAGAGTAAACTTTGTTACCCACTTTCTCACCTTTGCAGTATGCACAAGGGCATTCGCGGCGGAGCATCTCTAGTGAAATAATTGCTTTTTTGCCATCGGCCCATTCAGCTTGTAGCAAATAAGGTTCTGGTCTATCTATTTTTATAGGGTTGATTCTACTCATCTTCTTTTGTAACTCAATACTTTTGGTTTTTTGCTCATTAACGAATATTAAATTACTCTATTTTGCTCGAATTATCTAAAACGAGACAATTAGCTATAATGTATTTTTTTTTAACCTCAACTTTCCTTAGTTTTTAGACTTGTTATTTTACCGAATTTACTAAAAGGAAATAAATGAAACTAAGACTAATTATAACGACTATATCATTGTTATTACTTATCTCTTGTGGGAAGAAAGAGGAACTAACTCAAGAAGAGACAAGCGAATATGTAGTAGAATACGAGGGTAGAAAAGTAGATCTAAAGCCTTTCTTTGAAGGGTTTCCATACTCGAATTTCCAAGCATATTACAAAACTGGAAAGATTTTCTACTATAAAGCAGGCGACATTACTTCATTGAACTACACTAGCTTAGATAATCCTGATTTCGAGAATGGAGAACAGATTACGGATATAGATTATTCACTAAGAAATGTATGGACTAACAGATACAACCCTAACGACAATTCTATTTATTGGATGGGTGATGAGGTTAATGATGAAAAGATTGATCTATTCAGATTAAATTTGGAAACGAAGAAAGTTGAGAAATTGACTGATGTTCCCTATATATTCGGATGGAATTTCAACAAAGATAAAAATCAGATTGCTTATATAGTACGATTAGGAGATTTGGAAGGCAGATTAAGTGAACTAAGAATAATGAATCTAGAGAATCGTATTAGCTCTACTATAATCAGAGATAGTCCAGAATACAGATTCACATGGGCAAGTCCTTCCATTTCACCAGACAACAAGTTTATAGTGGCTTCAGTACTAAAAAACACAGATAGGACTAAAGCAAACCTTATGTTAGTAGATGTAGAAAAAGGGAAGAGTACTGTAATAACTGATACTAAGAAAGGTAGATTCTTCCCAGACATACTTTCAACATGGATTGACAACGGAAGTAAAGTACTTTACACTTCTGACGAAGATGGCTACAAGAATGTATATAGCTATGATATATACAAAGGTAAAACAATGCAAGTTACCAAATTCACAGAAGATGTAGTTAATGCCGAGATAGCACCAGTAGAGGGCAAAGATTACCTAATTGTGAATACATCTAATCCAATTGAAAGTACTCTTTATATGGTTGACCCAATAAGTGGTGAAGTAGTAACTAGCAAGAAATACCCTTTCACCCTTGAATTCAAAGATATAGAAGACGGGAAGCTATTGGCTCAGTTGAATGGTGCTACGACTATGTTCAGAATAGATGAAATCACTTTATCACCAAATGGTTTCACAGAAACTACTAGAGCTGATTTGCCTAAAGAACTAAAAGACAAGATAATAAATGCTGATGTAGAGAAAGTAGAATTTCCAACTTTCGATATCGACCCAGCTACTGGCAAACAGAGAATGTTACACGCCTTCTTGTACAAGCCAAAAGACCCATTACCTAAAGACAAGCAGAGAGTACTGATCCAATCTTTCTATGGTGGGAGTAATACTTACAATGTTCGTGAGCAGATACTAACCAACGCAGGTATGTATGTACTTAGTCCATCGCCTCGTGGTAGTAGTGGGTTCGGTAAGGACTTTTTTGCACTAAACGACAAGGATTTGGGTGGAAACGAGATATTGGACATAATCTATGCAGCTAAATATATCTCGGAAAAACTTGGTATTCCTGCTGAACGAGTTGGAGTACACGGTGGTAGCCACGGCGGATATGCGGTTATGAGACTGATGACTTTCCCTGGAGAAGTTAATGGACACAAAGCCGACTTTAGCTTTGGTTTCGGTATAGCACACGCTGGCTTCTCTGATATTATTCATTTCTACGAACATTGCAATATACCGGATTGGGTGACACTAGAAGCAGGTGACCCCGCAACAGAGAAAGAAAAGCTAAACAGTCGTTCTCCACTTTACAATGCTTACGATATGGAAGGTAGATTACTCCTAACCCATGGAATAAACGACAGTAGAGTACCGATTGAGGGTAGCCGATTTATGGCAGACAGTTTACGAAAATACAAGAAAGATGTAACCCTGCAAGAATTCGAGGGAATGGGACACCACATAAAAGGACTAGAGAGCAGCGTCCGATTATACAAAACGTGGTTTGATTTCATCCAAGATGATGGGAAAACAGAAGAGACAAAATAAGTGTATATAAAACGGAAAAGGAGCCAGTGGCTCCTTTTTTTTATCATATTAATATCTAGTTAGCTTTCAAATCGCTTAGATACTTCGTCCCAATTCACAACATTCCAGAATGCTGAGATATAGTCAGGGCGTTTGTTTTGGTAGTTCAGATAGTATGCATGTTCCCAAACATCTAACGCTAATATTGGTTTGCCTGAGCAGCCAGCTACTGGCATTAGTGGGTTATCTTGGTTTGGAGTAGAACTTACTGCAAGTGTACCTTTGTCAGTAACGCAAAGCCAAGCCCAACCAGAACCGAATTGTGTTGCTCCCGCTTTTGCAAATTCTTCTTTGAATTTGTCAAATGAGCCGAATGCAGTATCAATTGCATCAGCAAGTTTACCAGTTGGCTTTCCGCCACCGTTCGGAGACATTACTTCCCAGAAAAGTTTGTGGTTCCAATATCCGCCACCATTATTTCTGATAGCTTTGTTTTCTGTGTGATTAGCTAATAGGCTTTCTATACTTTCGTTTTCTAAATCTGTACCTGCAATAGCAGCATTTAAATTTGTTGTATAACCAGCATGGTGCTTAGTATGGTGTATTTCCATAGTTCTTGCATCTATATGTGGCTCTAACGCGTCGTAAGCGTAAGGTAGTTTCGGTAGTTCGAATGACATAATTTTCTCTTGACTTTAATTCAAAAAATGTTTTAATATAGGACTACATAATAGCAAAAAAATTGTATTCTTTGATATATTTAGTTCCTATTTTTTGAATCAATAATCGAGGATGTATAAAAAATAATTTTCTCAAATTTGATTAACATTACTTTGTCTTTTATCAATTATAATAGGAATTTTCAGAAGAGTTGTTACTTCTTTTAAACACCCCGTCAGTCATGCTCTGCGTGACTGCCACCCCTCTTTTGCAAAACTTAGTTTTGCTTAAAAAGGGGAATAATATCGTGCATATTCCTAATTATTTTAATCGTTAATCGGAGTTATACCCTTTCAAAATGAGCAGTGAAATGTCTCAAAAACTCTGGCTCATAAGTAATTCTCATACCTTTAGACTGTGATTTTTCAGCTATTATCTCTTCGAAAGTTTCTATTACATAGTCTATATGACTTTGTGTATATACTCTTCTAGGAATAGCTAATCGGACTAATTCCATAGGTGCTGGTATTAGTTTACCTTTTTCATCTCGTTTACCAAACATAACTGAACCTATTTCACAACCTCTTATTCCACCTTTCACATATAAATCACAAGCGAGAGATTGACCTGGGAATTGATCTACAGGTATATGGTTATAGAATTCCTTAGCATCTATATATACGGCGTGACCTCCGATTGGTCGCATGACTGGAACGCCTAGCTCTATTAGTTTATCACCCAAATATGTAGTACTTCTTATTCTATAGTGCAGATAATCTTTGTCAAATACTTCATCTAATCCGATGGCAATTGCTTCCATATCCCGACCTGATAGTCCACCATAAGTGACAAATCCTTCTTTGATGATAAGTGTGTTTATACAACTATCTGCAATTTTTTTGTCTTTCAGAGCTATGAAGCCACCCATATTCACAAGTGCATCTTTCTTAGCACTCATCACTGCACCATCGGCTAATGAGAACATCTCCTTCGCAATATCACGATAAGTGTAATCCTCGAATCCGACTTCTCTTTCAGCAATGAAATAAGCATTTTCAGCAATTCTACAACAATCGAGTATATATAGTACTCCGTATTTGTCGCAGATGCGTTTTACTTCGCGAGCATTGTGCATACTCACCGGTTGACCACCACCGCTATTATTCGTAACTGTCAATATTACAGCACCTATATTTTCAGCACCATATTTCAATATATTATCTTCTAATTGCTCTATGTCCATATTCCCTTTGAATGGGTGAATAAGGGATGGCTTTTTACCTTCTTCAGTTATGCAATCTATTGCCATAGCACCAGAGTACTCTATGTTCGCTCTAGTCGTATCAAAGTGAGTATTGCTCAAGAAGACTTTCCCTTTGCCGCCTATTTGAGTGTATAGTATACTTTCTCCTGCTCTGCCTTGGTGAGTTGGGATTACATTATCGTAAGTTGTTAGACTGACGATAGCTTCTTTCATTCGCTTCCAACTTCTAGCACCAGCATAAGATTCATCTCCACGCATTATCCCAGCCCACTGGTTTGCACTCATTGCCGAAGTTCCACTATCTGTGAGCAAATCTATTATTACTTTATCAGCGTCTAGTAAGAATAGATTATTATGAGCTTCTTTCAGATATTCTACTCTCTCTTCTTCTGTAGTTATCGTGATTTGTTCAATTGATTTGATTCTAAATGGTTCAATAATAGTCTTGTGCTTCATACTATTTTCTCTTTTTAAATAAATATTCACTTTTCTATATCTGAAATTAATGAAAGCAAATCAAAATAACAAGAATAAATGATATTATACTCTTAAATCATAAAAAGATATAGTTTTATATTGAATACTAGGAAAAGTAGATTAGTGTATGCTTACTATCTGTGGTTCAGAGCATTCGAACTCTAATAGACTAGAGGCTAAGTCACGGAATTCAGGTGACTCTTTTGAGATATAGAATTTCACATTCTTATCATTAGTTTTGTCGGTAAGCATTTCTCTATGCTTTAGCTCTTTGTAAGTGTCATGAGCAGCCCATTCAGAAGGATCAACTATGTGCAAGTCAGGGGCAAAAGTTTGGATTTTCTTTTTCAGAAATTGGTAGTGAGTACAGCCCAAAACTAGCACATCAATGTTTTCTAGAAGAAGTGGAGCCATATATTCTTCTATAATGTGGTCTGCTTTGTCAGTATGTATTTCATTATTTTCTACTAACTCAACGAACTTAGGCCCAGCTTTTTTGAATAGCTTTACTTTGCCCGAATCTTCTGGTTCTTCCAGTGATTTGCGGAAATGAGCATTGTTGATAGTGGCTTCGGTAGCAATAATACCGATATGGCATATCTCATCTTCTTCAAATTCGATTGCCAAGATTGGCTTTACCAAATCGACTAATCGAATATTCTCAAATCGTTCTTTCAGTTCTACTCGAGCATTGTTGGAAGCAGTGTTGCAAGCAACGACAGTCATTTTTACATTCTTAGATTTTAGAAACTCAGCACAATCGAGTGAGTATTGTACTATCTCTTCTCTGCTTTTAGTACCATAAGGTACTTTTTCAGTGTCGCCGAGATATATGAATTCTTCGTTAGGCATCAGCTCTATCAGTGTTCTAAGTACTGATACTCCACCAACTCCCGAATCAAATACACCTATTGGTCTATTGTCCAAATTTCCCTCTCATTGTAGCTAATATTTCATAAATTGGATCGGGTAGAATATCTAATATATACGAACCAAGATGTGTTTGCCAAGGGAATGAATAACTATTCTTGCGACTATTAATCGCTTTGTACATCAATCTAGCTGCCTTAGGTGAATCCATAATAAATGGCATTGGGTGTTTGTTTTTCTTAGTCATATTAGTATCTACAAATCCAGGTTTTATAGTCATCACCCTAACTCCGTGATGTCTCATCTCCGCTCTTGCGGATTCTAGATAAGAGCTAACAGCGGCTTTGGTACTACAATATATACCTGAACCTTCGAATCCACGTACATCAGCCATTGAGCTGACACCTATGAATTCACCTTTTCCTTTTCCTTTGAAATAAGGAAATAGAATATTTCCAAAATTAACAATTCCGAAATAATTAATTCCCATAATTTTTTGAGCAGTTTCTAAATGCGGAATTGACAGAATGCTATTAAGTCCAGCTCCTGCATTGAGTATTGCCATATCGATACTACCGAATTCTTCTTTTGCAATGTCAAATGTAGCTTTGCACTGGTCATAATCAGAAACATCACAACTGATGTAGTGTATATTATTGTCGGCAGTAATTATTTCTTCTTTAAGTGATGCAAGTCGCTCAGAGTTCCTTGCGACCATATATAGATTGTGTCCGTCTTTTGCTATTAGTTTACAAAGTTCACGACCTATCCCTTCTGATGCACCAGTGATTAGTATGTTTTTTTTGTGTACTATTCTGGCACTCTTATATTATAACTTTCTTTACCAGGTGAGTTCAGCTCTCTTTTGACTATCCAAGGGTTTAGTAATTTCACAGTTTTATAATCTGTTCCGTTATCTTTCGCCCACTGAGCTAAATTTTTAATTGCCGAATCAACCTTTATTTCTTTGGTATCGGGGTCTTTGTACCCTCTCAGATTACTAACATCGTATCCGTATTTTTCAGGATTCTGCATTAATTCTTTGATAATCAATATACGGAAGTAGTATCTAGAAGTCTCTTCATTAAGGTATAAATCTGTATATTTATCTTTCATCTGGAATTCAAGATCATTAGCTATACCGTTTTTACCTCTATTATATCCGGCAATTGCCAACGCCCAAGTTTTGAATTTGCTGTGCCCTTCAGAAAGGTATTGTAGCCCGGCTATTGTGCTTTTTTCAGGATGTCTTCTCTCATCTACATAATCATCTACTCGTAATCCCAGTGAGCGCGCTGTCTCAGGCATAATCTGCCATAGACCTTCAGCACCCGCTGATGAACGTGACATATATAATGCGCTTTCAGCTACAGAGACATATTTCAAATCGCTTGGTAAATTGAATCTCTCTAAGTAAGTATCGTATAGGGGGAAGTATCTTTCGGCTCTTTTTAAGTAAAGTATAACCTGACCTGATTGCTGCATTAGCAATAGAAATTCTCTTTCGGCTCTTTCTCGTAACTCTGGATCTGATAAATCTACGACTTCACCACAAAGTGACAAAGTATCGGGCAACCCTGCTTGTGAGACATAAGTATTGTAGTTCTTGTACTTTACAATGGCACGAGAAGAGTCTGTCTGAACTAAAGGTGTCAGAAGAAATAATATGAATAATAGCAGTTCCATAGTTATAATCTGATAAAGTTATTGCACCAACTCATTTCATTGCTTTCGTTAGTTGCTATCGCGACTAATTTACCGTTATTTTTTAGATTTTCAATCTCTTTTTTTAATGTTTCTATTCCAAATACATCAAGATTGGATGATGGCTCATCAAAAAAGTATGCCTGATAGTCTCCTATCAGATTCAAGATGATTTTTAGCCGTTGTTTCATACCCGATGAGAAGTTTTTAATAGGTACATTTTTCTTTTTTAGTAGCTCGAATTTATCTAAATAATTTTCAAATCCAGCTACGTTTTCTTCAGTATTTCTAAGCTTTATTACTAGCTTATAAATTTCAAGTGGGGTATAATCTTCGTATAGATTATAGTATGGGGCAATGTAAGATATATTCTTCAGAGTTATTTCATTCTGGTTTTCTATATATCGGACTTTCCCTTTTGTCGGGTCCGATTGCCCTGCTATTATCTTAAGCAAAGTTGATTTGCCAGAGCCATTTTTCCCAGTGATTGCTGTTACTTCACCCGAAGTTAAAATACAATCTAAATCTCGGAATATATACTCTATATAATCATAAGATTTGGCTAATTTATCTACTTCTATGGTCAAGCTCATTTTTTCACCATGAATTTCCCAATCTTAGAATCATCATCATTATATGCTTTGAATATATAGACACCATCACCAAAACCTGATAATTCATTTTCTTCCAAATTTAATACTAATTGTCCTTTGTGGACTGCTACTTTTTTCAATCCTGTGAAAACTACTTTCATATCAGGTGTGTAGATTTCTAGATTTATTTTATCATATACAGCTGATTTTTCAGGAGCTGGTATATGTAGTGATTCATTTATATTTAATCTGTAAGGATTTGGATAAGCATCAGCATATCTCAATCCCCTCTCGCCTTCGAAATCTAGAGCCGAATTGCAGTAAACCGCATCAGAAACATCTATGTAATAAAGTGACAACTTGCCTAGTTGTTGCGATGAAGGTAGTTGATTCTTCGACAAAGTGTATGTTGCTTTCTTTCTTAAGGACTGTCCGTTTCTCGCATTATCTAAGTCAGTATTTGTAAGTATTACTATGATAGTATCATTTGTAGATTTCTCATTACTTTGGACTAATACTCTAGTAGGACTGAAAGTAAATGGTATCAAATCAGCTGTAATTTCTAATTCATTCTGATCGAATTTCACATCATCTGTGAATGTGATTTCTGGTAATTCAGTAGAGTGAAGGAAGTAATCATTACTACTGGAATAATCACCTGTGAAGTACATCCAAGTGCTAAATTCACAAAAAGCATCTTGCAGATTACTCGACTTCGAGATAAGAGCATTATTAAGTGCGTCAACAGGATTTCTATTCTTAGTCAATTCTTTCCAAAGTGCTAACTGAATACCATCTCCATGTTTTCTATGTGTATATTGGAAAAATATCGCCATAGCATAACCGGCATCTGCACTTTCCTCATTTGTTAACGACATATCCATTGGTGATTCGAACCAGTTTTTTACCCATTGCATATAATCTAATATCTCTGGGAAAAAACGATATTCCATAAACGTAGAGGTCATTTCAGCTAAAACTCTTGCACTATTATCAGTCATATAGTACTGAATAGCGTGATGAAACTCATGGAAAATTGTGATTTTCAACCCATCAATTCCAGTAGTTCTGAATTTTGGAACTTCTGCATAGTCATTTTCTAAAACCATAAATGAAGTTCTGAAATTCGAGTTATTTGGAAATGAGCTGGATTCAGGCTGCATAGCTCCGTAATACGGAGTGTTTTTTAGTTCTTTTATAAATATATCATACATTGGGGTTCCGCTAGACATACTATCAATTTCAGAAAAAGGGAAACCAAGTTCGACTACTTCTTTTTGGTATGCTAGTTCTGCATAGTACGCGACTGAATCTATATAATCAGGAATATTATTGTTGTTTGCATCTTTGGTATCAACAGCGTTGAAACCTGTCACGTTATAATGAATTGCGAAATGTTTGTCTTCAGTTACTAGAATGTGCTGCATTACCTCACGAGAAATAACTTCAGCCATTACTTTATTTATTTTTCCATTATGAAGATTATCCAATGCCTCAGGGTAATAACATTTGTGGCTACTAGCATTAGAATAGGAAAACATAATTAATAATAAGAGTAGGTACTTTTTCATAAAAGTATATTACCAGGTTGTATTAGCTCGTGATAGTTAATCAGATTAAACGAATTAACGGAAAAGTTCTTTGATCATACCCCAAGTTCTTTTCACAGAACTCACGTTGTGGCTAATTTGAATTTCTTCAGAATCTTCGGAAGTGCCATTTTCATAACGAACTTTTATCTTGTATTTCAATTCAATTTTTTCTTGAACTTGGGTGTTTTTAGTATTTTTAATGAATGCTTCTACGTCCACATGCTTGTAGCTAGAGTTATCGCCCTTAGCTTCTTTTTCAGCTATTTTGGTGAAAATTCCATTATTAGCGCGATATAGTTCGTAGCTTTTTACTTTTGTTTCCGAGCCCAATATCCATTCTACTAATACATTGTCTCCCTCTGGTCTCGCATTGATACGAGAGAAATCCAACGAACTAGCCAGTAGCGTAACTGCCGCAATAAAGAAAAAAGATATGTAAATAATTTTATTCATCGCCGTAATTTAATTAATTAATTTCAATTTTAAAACTACTTCTTATACGATATAACACTTATAATAGATTTTTAGTTACAAATTTAAGTATAACTTCTAATAATACTGTAAATAATGCGTTAAGTTTCTATTAATTAGCAATAAACTTGCCGAATTAATAACAAATTTCATTTTTTTATAAAACTATTATTAATTTGAATTATTATAAATCTAACTAATTTTATTCCTTATGGATGGTCTTTTCAACGATATAAATAAAGCGAAACAGCTACGTAATACACCATTAGCTGAAAGATCTAGACCCCAATCCATAGACGAAGTTGCTGGTCAAAAGCATCTAATCGGTGAAAATGGTCCACTTCGTATGTTCTTCGAAACTGGTAATTTCCCCTCTATTATTTTTTGGGGGCCTCCGGGTGTAGGTAAGACTACTTTTGCGAGTTTAATAGCCGAGGCCGGTGATTTTACTTATACTCGAATTTCTGCCATTGAGTCTGGTGTTAAGGAAATCAGAGAGATTATAGCTCGGTCAAAGATTAACTTCGAGAGTGGAAAGAAAAACCTACTATTCATTGACGAGATACATAGATTCAATAAATCGCAGCAAGATGCTCTACTCCACGCTGTAGAAACTGGAATACTCACGTTAATTGGAGCGACTACAGAGAATCCTTCATTCGAAGTCAATGGTGCCTTACTTAGCCGATGCAATGTATATAAGCTAAATCATCTCGAAGATGAAGACGTTCGTGGATTGATAGACAGGGTGCTAGATACAGATATTATTCTTTCCGGGTTAGATATAGATATAAAAGATTGGGATACACTCATCACTCTATCGGGAGGTGATGGACGAACTGCTATTAATGTATTAGAAACGGCAATTAAGTTTAGCAAACCCGATGAGAATGGAACTATTGTTCTTGATACTAAGCTTTTCGAGAGTTCACTCCTACGCAGAGTCGTAAAATATGACAAAAAAGGCGACAATCACTATGATACTATTTCGGCTTTCATAAAATCAATGCGTGGCTCTGATCCTGATGCTGCATTGATTTGGCTTGCTAAGATGATTGAAGCAGGTGAAGATCCGAAATTCATAGCACGTAGATTAGTTATTTTCGCAAGTGAAGACATAGGAAATGCTGATACTAACGCCTTGCGTATTGCTACTTCAGTATTCGAGGCAGTAAATCTAATCGGAATGCCCGAAGCTGGGATTAATCTCGCACAAGGTGTTACATACTTGTCTTCTGCACCCAAGTCAAATGCTTCCTATACTGCATATAAAGATGCTCTTGATTTCGTGAGAAAGTCTGGTGAACTGCAAGTCCCTTTACCTCTCCGAAATGCACCAACAAAGCTAATGAAAGAAGAAGGTTACGGCAAAGAATACAAGTACCCACATGATCATGGTGGGTTTGTTGATCAGAATTATTTCCCAATTAATGTAAAAAAACGCTATTTTTACAATCCTAAAAATTCTGGTTTGGAAAAGAAAATTAAGGAACGATTGGATTTCTTGTGGAACAAAAAAGACGACATTAATTGAAAAAAATACTCTATACAATTGTAATATCTATACTTATACTTATACTGCTTTTTATTAGCTATTCTAACTCTAAACTCAGCGAGCTTCCTTCTTTCAGCGATACGGTAACTGTATTCGTACCAAAGAACTCGTCTGTGAATACAATAGTTGAGCAATTCAATAAACAAGATATGCTACAGCCAGCTTGGTTATTCTCGAACTATATAAAAATAAAAATGAAGTTAGGTGGTAAGTCTGTATTCGCAGGCTATTACGATATAGCTCCGAGTACAGCTAACGAAGATATAATCGAAAAGCTCTTCACTGGAGGTTATGCTAAAACTATAAAAGTGACTATACCTGAGGGATTGAGCAATAAAGAAACAGCCGAGATTATAGCCGAGAAACTCAATTTGGATGCAGAGAAATTCTTAGAATTATCGAATTCAGATAGCTTACTCAAAGCTTGGAATATTCCTGCTAAATCAAGCATAGGGTATCTTCTCCCAGAGACTTATGAGTTCTTTGGTGATGAATCTGAGCAAGTAGTTATTGATAAATTACTGAGATATCACTTCGATTTTTGGACTGATGATAGAGAGCAGGACTTAAAAGCAACTAAGCTGACTAAACATCAGCTACTTTCTATTGCGTCTATAGTTCAAGCAGAAACACCTCTTAAATCAGAGTTGCCGACAGTTGCGGGACTTTACATAAATAGAGTTAAAATCGGGATGCTTCTTCAAGCTGACCCTACTGTGCAATTCGCAGTTGGAGAGAAAAAGCGATTACTACACAAGGATTTGGAAATAGATAGTCCATACAATACATACAAATATGTTGGAATTCCCCCTGGACCAATTAATAATCCTGGGAAAGATGCAATCAAAGCTTGCCTAGACCCCGAAGTTCATGACCTCTTGTATATGGTAGCTTACGGCGATGGTTCTGGTGCACACTACTTTGCAAAAACAAACTTAGAGCACTCACGCAATGTGGCTAAATACAAAAGAGCCAGAGGAAGATAGATATTTAAGTGCTTTAGAATCAATTATTCTCTAATTATTACCTAAATTTGAACTCAATTTTTGAACATTATTATATATTTCTCTAATGAAAGTTTACAAGCGTCAATTCAAGTCCGGACTAAGAGCAGTCATAATTCCTAAAACAACTACACCAATTGTTACGGTTAATATATCGTACCAAGTTGGCTCTAAGGATGAAAAAGTAGGCAAGACAGGATTGGCTCACCTATTCGAACATCTTATGTTCGAGGGGACTCCGAATGTTCCTAAAGGAAAATTCGACCAGATTTGCTCCGAAGCAGGCGGTACTAATAACGCTTATACTACTTACGATTGGACTACTTTCTATATGACAGTTCCGAATACACAGCTAGAGTTAGCTTTGTGGTTAGAAGCAGATAGACTTTACAATTTTGAGTTGCAACAAAGCGTGCTCGATGTACAAAAAGACGTAGTAACAGAAGAAATATACCAAACAGTAATAGATAGACCTTATGGTCAATGGAGAGATCACCTTTCTACTGTGGCTTTCCGTAGTGATTGCTCGTACTCTTGGGAAGTGCAAGGACTAATAGACGATGTCCGTAGTGTTACTTTGGAAGATGCGAATAATTTCCGCAATAAATATTACAAGCCAAAAAATGCTGTACTTACTATATGCGGTGACGTAGAAGTTGAATCTACTTTTGCCTTGATTGAGAAGTACTTCAACGAAGGAAATGGAACTCCTGATGATATAGAGAGAAACAATTTCGCACCTGAAATGAGACTAACAGGCGGAGTTGCAAGTTATGAAGATAATGTGCCACATAGTGCTGTATTTGTTTCATTTCATTGTGCTGGATTCGCCGAGGGTAGAGAGGACTATGTAGCTAAAGTTTATACTGATATCATGGCTCGTGGGCGAAGCTCCAAACTTTACAATTCTTTAGTCTATGAAAAAGAAATTGCATCTCATGCGGGTGTGTTTTTTGATAAAAGAGAGAATTCATCACTGCTTACATTCTTCATAATAGCAAATGAGAATTCAACTACATGTGATGACTTATACAATGCTATGATGGAAGAGATAATAAGTGCCAAAAAATCTTCGTTTTTCGCGTCTGATTTGGAACGCTCTAAAAACTATCTGAAGACTGTTCTCAGTGGTAATTTCCTAAAAACAGGTGGAATTGCGGATCTAGTTTCTACTAAAGAAATGTTCGAAAATGACCCTGAAGCGGCATTCAACCTCATAGATAAATACGACGCTATAACTATGGAAGACATAGAGCAATTCATGGAAATGAGAATACTTGAAGATAAAGTAATCCGAGTCGATGTAGTGCCTAAGCCAGAAGAAGCCGAAGAAGAATAACTATCTCCAAAGTAAACTCGAATCGCCATAGCTCAAAAATCTATAATTATTATCCAAAGCGGACTTGTATATATCAGTCCACATATCACCTACGAATGCCGAAACTAGAAGAAGCAATGTGCTTTTAGGTACGTGGTAGTTTGTGAATAATCCATTTACGAATCTGAATTCATATCCCGGAACTATAATTAGTTCCGTTTTCCCTTGTAGTACACCATCTTTCGTGGAATTTATGAGATTATTCAAGGATTCAATTGGTGATATTACTTTATCACTACCATAAGGCGACCATTGATTGACCAAAGATGTCTCGGTGAATTCTGTAATATAATTCCCTGCCCAAAAAAGCGATTCCAAAGTTCTTATACTTGTAGTACCAACGCACACAATTATTCTTTTTTCTTCTAAGTCTTGCTTCAAATCTTCGAGAAGTGATTTGTTAATCGAGAACATTTCTGAATGCATTTTATGTTCATTCACATTATCTGTACTCACTGGCAAGAAAGTCCCGGGGCCTACGTGTAGAGTTAATTCTCTTATCTTTATTCCTTTATCTTTTAGCTTAGATAATATCTCGTCAGTGAAGTGCAGTCCAGCAGTTGGAGCTGCTATCGAACCATCATCTTTTGCGAAAACGGTTTGGTAACTCTCTTTGTCTGCTTCCTCTGACTCTCTATTCAGATATGGAGGAAGTGGCAGAACTCCTGAATTTAGTAATAATTCGGAGAAAGTACCATACTCCCAAGTGAGTCTAACTTTTACTTCGTTAGCTTCTTTTTCTAAAACTTCTGCTGTTAATTGCCCGTTTATGTCTTCTAATATTGCCCCGACTTTTATCCTTTTACCACCTATAATAGCTTTCCATACGGCTGTTTTCGACGCCTGCAAAGCAATTTGAGGGTCATTCGAAGGCACAATCGGCTCTACTAATAGTAACTCGGCTCTACCCCCTGTTTCTTTTACCATATAGAATCGCCCAGAAATTACTTTCGTCTTGTTTATGTATAGTGAAGTGTTCTCTGGCAATATATCCACCACATCTTCGAAAGTATGGTGAACTATAGTATTAGCAACCGAATTAGCTACCAACAGCTTTGATTTGGATCTATTCTCCAGAGGATATTTAGCTATTCTATTTTCTGGTAACTCGTAGTTGAAATCGTTAATATTTATATTTGGAAGCATAATTTCTGATGTTTTTCGTTTTCTAATTAGTGCAATTTAAGAGAAATATTATTTGTAATTAGAATACCTCCATTTAATAACATCCCAATATTTCGTAAATTGTGAATTCAATAAATCTCAAATCATTTAAAATACTAATATTAATATGTCAAGAATACTGATTATAATAGCTTCATTTATTTTTCTTTCACAATCTACATTTGCAAAAACAGACCTCAAATTCAATTTGAAGGTAGGTGAATCTTATCATCAGACTATGAATACCAAAACTATAATTAACCAGGTTTTGAGTAGTGAGGAAATAGATTTGCTTATGTCTATGAGTGGTAGTATGACATATACTGTGACGAGCAAAGAAGAGAATATCTATACAATGGATGTCGTTTACGACAGTTTGAGTATGGGTGTTTCTGCCCAAGGGTATGATATGACTTATAACTCAGAGAATCCAAAAGACACTAATGATTATATTTCTATCCTCCTAGCAGCATTAAGAGATACTAAATTCGGAATTACAATGACGGAAAGGGGGAAAATAGTTGATATATCAAATTTCGAAGGATTATTTTCTAAAGCTTTCGAAACAATTCAACAATTAGATCCAATAGTAAGAAAACAACTAGAAGCCAATCTTAGAAGCTCATTTGGTAAAGAAAATTTCAAATCTAGCTTCGAGACTATCACTGCTATATTCCCTCCAGAGCCAGTAGATATTGGCAGACAATGGAAAGCAGAGTCAGTTTTAAATAAAAATATGCCTATTCGTATTAATACTTTGTACAAATTTGAAAATGAAACAGATGAAAATTATATTATAACTGGTGTAGGAACACTAATCTCTTATAAATCGAAAGAAGAGGAATATAATAACCAAACTCCATATACATACCAGTTAACTGGCATTGTTGGTTCAGAAATCAAATTAGATAAGACTACGGGCTGGATAAAAGAAGCAAGAGTAAAACAAGAAATGAATGGGTACTCTATGCTAAAAGCAGAAATCGGCACTGAAAATCCAAAGAAAGTTGAAATGGAATTCAAAGTTATAACCACTTACAAAGATTAATATGATTAGCATATCTACTTATATAAAGAGGTTCACTAAGGTATGGATTCAGTCTATCTTAACTGCTAATATTGTGCTTATTATTGGGTTGCCAATTATGTTTAGTGACAGTATGAGCTTCGATAGTTCATTACCTTTGAGTTTACTATTTGCGTTTGTATTAGCAACTTTGGGTGCTTTATTTGGCTCGTTTATTCCTTTAGCTATTTATACTTTCGTTCACTCTAAGATAAATCAAGGCGAATCGAAAGTAATAGCACTAGTCAATCATACTATGGTATCCCTGGTGGGATACCTGATAGCATTTCTTTTCGTTAGTTCTTTTTCACTCAAGAACAACAATGTTGTGTTCATAGTAGCTATTTACCAAGCGTTCGGTATTATTTATCTACTAAACGACTTGAAAAAATTCAAACAAAAACTTACTGAGTAATAATCGTAAATTCTACTCTTCTGTTCAATTGTTTGCCTTCTTCAGTTGAGTTACTACCAATTGGCTTAGTTTCGCCGTATCCTTTAGATGTTAATCTACTAGTGTTTATTCCCTTGTCTAATAGCCACTGTACTACGGCTTGCGCTCTATCTGAAGATAGCTTCATATTATTAGCATCATTACCTACATTGTCCGTATGACCTGATACTTCAATAGTCATCTTAGAATTATCCGAAAGCAATTTCTTCAAGTTCTCTAGCTCGTTTTCAGATTCTTCTCTCAATATAGCAAGACCAGTATCGAAGAATATATTATTCAATCGGATAGTTTGCCCTATTTCGACAGGCACTAAGTAAAGATTCTTTTCTATCTCTTTGTACTCTTTTAATTCAGTCAAATCTAAGTTCTCTGAAACTGAGATAAACCCTTTAGCACTAGATTTGAAGCCATAGTTCACTCCTCGAGGTAAGATAATCTTGTATTCTCCTGTTTCTGGATTTGAAGTAGCATTACCGTAATTTTTATCATCTTTCAATCCGAAATACTCAATACTAGCAGCTATTGGCTCATTAGTTTTCTTGTTCAGCACTTTCCCATATACTAATACGACTGGGTCAGGTTGAGCCGATTTGGAAAGTTGTACTTTTACTATATCGCCAGCGCCCTTTGAACCCTCTAATTTCTCATAAGAAATCATGTATGCTTCATCGCCTTTCGCAGTAAGGGTGAAAGCGAATTCTCTACCACTACTATTTATTGCAGGACCTAAGTTTTTAGGTTTTGACCAATTCATCCATGTGTCATCTAGTCTTTTCGTAACCCAAACATCTTCTCTACCATAACCGGGTAAACCAGCAGAAATATAGTAAAGCGTCGTATTATCGGCAGCAAGAAATGGATTAAAATCATCAGCAAAAGTATTGATATTATCTCCCAAATTAACTGGCTCTGTGTAGCTACCATCATCTTCTAATTTACTTAAATATAAATCCATACTTCCTCTGCTACTTTCTGTTTCTATAGCAGTGAAAAGTATTTTTTTATCTTGAGACATAAAGTATGATACATATTGATTACTATTGTGAAAATTATCAATTTCTACTTTAGTTGGTACTTCCCAACCCATTGAGTTCCTCTTAGAAATTGACATACCAGAACCGTCTGGCTCACCATTTTTATCATATAGATTTGACAAATATACAGTGTTGTAATCAGGAGTTATTGTTATCAGGGAATTAGAACCACTATTATTAATAGGCTTAGGCATTATTTTCGGTTTGCCCCATTTGCCATCTTTTAATTCTGAAAACCATATATCTTGGTTATTGTTAGAACCGAAATGCTCAGGGTGGTCATCCCTCGTGAAAAATATTGTCTTTCCGTCTGGCGCTATTCTTGGAGATAGTTCATCAGTCTCGCTATTTAGTTCTGTTAGTACAATCTTCTCTATATCAGTCAATGGATTATCAATCAGATCAATAGTTTTTTCAGACTCCCAAAATTTGAGATAATCAACTTCTATTTCTTGACCTTCCTCCGTAAGAAAGAATCCACACCAATAACCATTTGGTATAAAGTATTCATCATTATATACATTTACACCGTTTATATAATATCTTGCTATGTAGTTGATACGCTCTACTCGTAACACATTTGAGCCTCCTTGATTCACAGCATCTGTCTTAGTCCATCCCACCTGTTCATGATATTCATCATTATAATAAGATTGAATTCTAAAAAAACCATTGTCAGATATAGAGAACAAGTAAAAATCATCCGCATCATTATTCGAATTCAAGACTAATCCGAAAGGCATATCTTCTGAACCGTCTTGATACTCCATTTTTGTTTCTATAGTATAGTTGCTGGTAGCAAGATCTTTGATATCCAATAGCTCGATACTGAATTTAGTATTGTCTCCAGAAACGTAGCTAAAAGTATAATAACCATCGTCTATTTCACCTTTCTTATCCTCACGTTCATCTAATGTCAGATTTTTGGGCTCTAATTTGCCATCGAAATTCTGATTGTATATTAACTTTTGAGAGAATAAGGGTGCTGTAATAACTAGAAATAAGATAAAAAAGTACTTTTTCATATTTGTCCATGTATTTATAGAATTTATAAGACAAATTTAACAATTTTTTGTTAATTGTAGATTAATATATTTCAACAAAACGATTGATTTGTTATTATAGCTAGATAAAAAATATAGATTTAATTTACAGACTTTGTTTTATTTGACACTGCCTTTTTTTATCTTTATAAAATAAATTGCAACAGAATTGAATGAAAGATTTTATTTCCATAATATTAGTGCTTACTCAAGTCTCAGTTTTCGTAACTACTGTGCAAGTATATCTACGTATAAATAAGATTTGGAAAAGAAAGCATGAAGAAGAAGTAGCTGCTTCGCAGTCTATTACAGGTATTCTTTTACTAATCGGTAATTGTATACTTTGGATATTCTATTATGTATGGGTAGAAACGGATGTACTCTCCATAGTAGATACTTCCCTCTACTTGGTCGAATCATTTGTCTTCCTGCTAATATCCACGGGGCTATGGGTGAAAGGGAAGAGTACTCGAAATCTATGGCAACTCGCTAAATCTGCTTTAAAGTTAGAGAAAAAAGAATCTACTTATTTATTAAAGAAAATGTTCAAGCCATCTAATGCAGAAATTATAATTAGTATTCTACATCAGATTGCAATGATAGATGATGATCTTGATCCTAAGGAAAGAGAGATTATCGAGGCTTTCGCAAAGGAATGGAATATCAATTATTCAGTAGATGAGATGAATAAGAATAGAAAAGTTGGGGATAGTTATAATTTCATTCTATTACGAGATTCTATGACTAATTATCTGATAACAAATCCTCCCAAAGAGCAGGCGCTTCACATGCAAAGCATGATAGAAGCCTTGATTACAGCAGACAATGTAGTTAGTGTAGAAGAAGAACTAATACAAACTGAATTAATAGGTTTGATAGTAGAATATACTACCGATGGTAAAGCACAGGAAAACAAATATAGTGTACTTATAGTCCCTCAGAATCCAGAACACCACGAGGTCGTAGAGACTATTATCCCTAACACGGTGAGGGTGAATACTTCCGGCGGGGTAGCATATTCTATTGGCTCATATTACTCGAAAAAATACGCCGAAATGGTATGCGATCAATACAGAAAAATAAATTTATTTACAATCGTTTACAATTTAGATAACGAAGATTTGAAACAATAATCTATTTCAACTGTTATTAAAAGAAAACAAGGAACAAGTATGAAAAAAATAATTTTAATTGTCTTTTTGTCTGCTATATTTTCTGCTTGCAGTAAAAATGATGGCCCCGAAAAGTATGATGGATATGAAAGAAAAGAAGACTTAGCTAAGCCGGCGACGGTTGTAGATAGGATGAGTTATACATTTGGGTATGATATATCGAAAGGTATAAATATGATGGATAGTGCTAATAGCACGATTAACTTCGATTATCTAATAGCAGGTATCATAGACGGCATAGAGAAGAGAACTCCACTACTTGGAGAAGAAGAAAGATTCAAATTAATTACCGAAATTCAAAAAATACAGACTGAGGCCGAGAGACTAAGATACAACAAGAAAATGGAAGATATGAAAGAGGTAGGTAAATCATTTATAGAACTTGGTCCTAAGTATTTAGCTGAGAATATTAAGAAAGAAGGTTGGAAAGAAACACCTACTGGACTGCAATACAAACCAATTAAAGTTGGAAGTGGGGCTAAGCCTGCAGAGAATATGGTAGTAGCTGCCCATATAAAGGGAACATTACTTAATGGTGATGAATTTGAAAACACATTTGAGAAAGGAAAACCAATTGATATGCCAATAGAAGGTTTAGTAGTTGGATTCCGTGAAGCTCTAATGATGATGGGTGTTGGTGATGTTTATGAGTTTGTAATCCCTCCTAAACTTGCTTTCGGTACGGATGGTAGTGGTTCGAAAATCCCACCTAATTCTGTAGTTATCTTGAAAATAGAGTTAGTACAGATAATATCTACTGTTGAAGAATACAGACAGAAAATGCAACGTCCCCCCGGATTATAAGATAAAACTAAAGTTATAGAACTTAATGCCGATTTATAATATATGAAGTCGGCATTTTTTATATTATTATTATTGTTCCCATTCGGTCTTGTATCGAAGACTATTACTGTGGCTAACCAAAGCGGTCGGTTAAAGAGCGTGAACGTAATCAATAATATGGGTTACGAATACTCTGATTTCGAATACACTACTTCGTGCATAATAGATGAATATAAGAAAGATTCTGCTGGTATTAGCTTCGATGGAAAAGAGCTTCAGTTAGCTCCAAACAGTAATTTACTTACCTATATAGTCGCTAAGCAACGTATCTTACTGACAATGGGTATGCCAGTACTAAACCTAAGTAATAGAATCTGTATTCCAATCAAAGATTATTTCTATGCCCTCGATTCACTTGGTATTTGCAAAGTCATATCTTCAACAAATGATTTTTATAAAGTAGATGATTATAGAATACTTAAGTTTGCTCCTAAAATTTCTAATTTCGCTAATAAATACAATTTAGCTTATTACGAGCAAGTATATAATGAAGTAAACAACTCAAGATTGTCTCCGCTACCTAAAGTAAGAAAGAGAGTTGCTAAAAAAGTAGAAGGTGATAAGACTTTAGATCTGATAAAAGAAGCTCTAAAAGATGAGAAATCAGAAGTACCAACTCCTGAAAAAAAGAAAGATGATTACTATGATATCCCTCGTGGATTGAATAGAGATGATGCTTTACAAAAGAAAAAGCATTAGTTTTGGATTAAGCTCTTTAGCTTTTCGAAATCCTCAGGTGTATCAATTCCCATTATTTCTTCCTTGGTTTCCATACAGAAGTATTTCGAGTTGTTTTGCAACAATCGTAACTGCTCCAAACTCTCTGCTATCTCAAGATCAGTTTGCTCCAATCTAGAAAATAACTCTAATGCATCAGAACGGTATGCGTATAGACCAATATGTTTCCAATAGTGGTTTTGCTTTAGGTGGTCTTGTGGTTTATTTCTGTAATATGGGATAGGACTACGAGAGAAATACAAGGCTTCTCCGTCCATATTTCTAACGACTTTAACAACATTTGGATTGCCCAATTCTTCTTCAGTTTCTATTCTTTTTACTAAAGTACCTACTTGACACAATGAGGTAGAAAACCCAACGAATAAATCATCTATCAATTTTGGGGATAGAAGTGGCTCATCACCTTGTATATTGAATACTATATCGTGGTGAAGGTCTAGTCTTCTGCAAGCCCATGCTATTCTATCAGTACCCGTAGCAAAAGTATTAGGGGTCAATATATAATCAGCTCCTATTGCCTCGGCTTCTGCCGCTATAGCTTCATCTTCAGTAGCTATAACAACTTTCTCTAATGATGTTGCTTTTTGAGCATTCTCATATACCATAGCTATGAGCGATTTGCCATTTATCCGTTCTAATAGTTTACCAGGGAATCGGGTAGAAGATAGCCTTGCAGGGATAACTCCCACAGCTGTCATCTGTCGTTCATAAGGGTTCAATCGAATACCTTAGGTACTTTGAAGAATATGTCATTGTGTTTTGGCGCATTTTTAAGTGCATCTTTCACGGAGATAGATTCTTTTACTATATCTTCTCTCATTACATTAGTATCTTCTAATACATGAGTCATTGGCTCTACTCCTTCTAGGTCTATTTTACTCAGCTCATCTATATAATCCAAGATTTTGCTGAATTGAGGAGTTATAGCTTTTAGTTCATCTTCGCTGAACTCTAGGTGAGCTAGCTTAGAAACGTTATCTATTATTTCTTTAGTATTTTCCATTTCTATTTCTGTTTTTTATTATCTACAAATATAAGTAAATCCAATTAAAAAGGTGTCCAAACAAAGCTAAAAAATGGAGCAACGACTGGAGTAGTGAAAAATGCTAATCCAAAATCAGCACCAAATTTCGTATTCGCTAGTCTAAAACCGAGTAGTACACCCGTGTCTTGTGGCTTTGCTATGTTTGCATTCCACATCTCACCTATGAAGTGTATATCGTGCCAGCTCGTGAACTTTGTGTCTAAACCAATAGCTATTCCCATAGCTCCATTAGCATAGTTGATATCAAAGAAATTATCTTTGAAACTTGGTCTATAGAAATCTTTTGAGCCTAGTTTGGAGAATAGTGCCAGTGACAATCTAGAGCGTTTTTTCTGGAATGTCGCTACCCCATAGGCATGGATTAATCTATTATCATTATTCACGAAGGATAGATTGCCCCCGAGTGCTACATGTAGCTTACCTTCGAAATCTTCATACTCTTCTTCTATGATTGTAAATTTGACGTTCAAATCCGTTATTTGTTCTTCACTACGGATAGTCGGTATTATACTCCTACCAGCAGTTATGGAAATCTTATCCATAATCCCAAATCCACCATATAGGAAAAGTAATTCGAAATCACCTATGAAGTGGTTATCACCTATTGGTACAGCAGTCGGCATAAAGTAAACTCTATGTGCGTGTCTGTATTGCTCTTCTTCTAATCTATACTCTTCTATCTGGTCGTAGAATATCACAGCTTCGCCAAGCTGAGTCTCAACAGAAATCCCCTTTCCAAAGTCTTTTACTTCGACTTCATTGTTAACTAATCCAGTTACCAAATCGCCATTTTTCAATTTAAAAATATAAGTTTCACCATATTTCAAATCTATTTCCTTTGCCGATAAGCAAAGAGAAAAAGCAATGAAAAATATTATGATAATACTATATCTCAAACTTCTTCGCTCGTTGAATTTCTCGTGGAAAGTGCAAGCTGACCGCAAGCAGCATCTATATCACTACCGAAAGTATCTCTTATAGTGACTATACCTCCAAATTTACGAATTTCGTTCGCAAATTCGATTATTCTCTCACTGCTCGATGGTTTTAGAGTTTCTGCTATTCCAGTCGGTTCAGTGAAAGATATATCATTGAATGGAATCAGATTTATCCTAGATGGAACACGTTTACAAATCTTAGCTAATCTTTTTGCATCTTCTATTGTGTCGTTCATTCCATCGAATGGGATATATTCGTAAGTTATATTCAGCTTAGTTTTTCTGTAATAATCTTCGACGGCATTCATAAGAACAGTTATATCAGCTTTTAGATTGATTGGCATTATCTTATCACGGAAACCATTAGTAGTGCCATGAAGAGAGATAGCCAGTTTCGGAGGTCTGCTCAGATTTGCCATTTTCTTGATACTCGGTACTACTCCAGAAGTAGAGACCGTTATCTTTCTTCTCGACATCAGATCCGTAAGTGGATGAGTTAGTATGTTCACCGCTCTTGCAACATTTTTGTAGTTTAGTAATGGCTCGCCCATTCCCATAAATACCACATTGGTGATTTTGGTATTCAAATCATGTTCTATATCTAATATCTGAGAAATTATCTCATGAGTTTCTAAGTTACGCTCCAAATCCATAGTCCCAGTTGCACAAAACTTGCAATCCAAACTACACCCAACTTGACTCGAAATACATAGTGTATTACGTATATTAGTCTTCTCAGCATCGTCATACCAAGGCATAAAAACTGCTTCTATACTCTTTCCATCTTCCATAGTGAAGAGGTATTTTATAGAACCATCAACCGATACTTGTTTTTTCATAGCTTTGAAAGACTTGATCGTATGATGTGCCATCAAATCGGCTCTCAGCTCTTTTGGGAAAGTCGTGATTTTGTCTAAGCTATCTACTTTGTTCGAATAAAGCGCTGTGAATAATTGCTCTGCTCGGTAAGCAGGCAAATCATTATTGTTGAATAATTGGACTAATTCGTCGTAATCGAAATTTCTTAAATTCATTTGTTTCTCTTTATATGGGAATAACAGTTCAGTTACTGTTTTGTAACAAAATAATTGTTATTTCTCATTATTATTATTGAATCCTAAGGTCCAACAATCAGCAAAAATTTGCAATTTATTTAATCGATTAGTTTGCAATCAAATTAATCAATTTATCTTGTATAAATATAATTTTTCTTATTTGTGTACCTTCTAGATACTTCTGGACATTAGCATCTTGTTTTGCTAATTCCAATACTTCGTCTTGACTCAATCCTGTTGGCACTACAATCTTAGCCCTGATTTTGCTCAATACCTGTACAACCATTTCTACAGAAGATTTCTGCATTTTTGATTCGTCGTAAGTAGGCCACTCAGCGTGTACTATAGTCGTTTTATTCCCTAATACTTCCCACAGCTCTTCTGCTATGTGCGGAGCAAATGGAGATAAAACTTTAATGAAATCAGTAATTGCAGCCTTTGGTACAATCTCATTTTTGTAAAATTCATTGACCAAAATCATCATCTGTGATATTGCTGTATTGAATTTCAGACTCTCTATATCTTCACCGACTTTCTTGATTGTTTCATTTAGTACATAATCCAAATCTTCGTTAGGTACTGTGTCTTGTACTTTATCGCTCAAGCCACCTTCTTCTGAAACAACTAGTCGCCATAGTCTATTCAGGAATCTAAATACACCGTCAATTCCTGTCTCTGACCATGGTTTTGCTTGTTCCAATGGACCCAAGAACATCTCGAACATACGTAATGAATCTGCTCCGTAATCTTTAACTACATCGTCTGGGTTTACTACGTTACCTAATGATTTGGACATTTTACGACCATCAGTTCCCATTATCAGCCCTTGGTGGAATAGCTTTTTAAATGGCTCTTTGCTAGTCACATAACCATAGTCATATAACACCTTATGCCAAAATCTAGCATATAGCAAGTGCAATACAGCGTGCTCTGCCCCACCTACGTATAGGTCAACACCTTCGTCACCCATCCAATATTCTTGCTTCGCTTTATCAGCGAAAACTTCGTCATTATTTGGGTCTGTAAATCGTAAGTAGTACCAACATGAACCCGACCATTGCGGCATAGTATTAGTCTCGATTTTACCTCTTTTGCCAGTTACAGGGTCATCATAGTTTACCCATGATTCAACTGTCGCCAAAGGTGATTCCCCTGTTCCAGCTGGTTTGTATTCTTGTACAACTGGCAATTCTAATGGTAATTCGTCCAAGTTCATAGCGCGCTTACTACCATCTTCGAATAGGATAATTGGTATTGGTTCGCCCCAATATCTCTGGCGCGAGAACAGCCAATCTCTCAATCTGAACTGAATTTTCCCTTCACCTAAACCATTACTTTCTAACCATTCTATCATCTTAACTTTTGCATCTGTTGTTTTCAGACCATCAAGCGAGATACTTTCATTAGCTGAATTAATAGAGATTCCTTCATCAGTCAATGCACCATCTTCAGGATTATGTTCACCTTTTTCTGACTTCACAACTTGGACTATTTCCATGTTGTATTTAAGTGCAAATTCATTGTCTCGCTCATCGTGACCGGGTACTGCCATGATAGCACCAGTACCATAGCCCATCAGCACATAGTCTGAAATAAGTACAGGAATTTCTTTTCCGTTTACAGGATTGATAGCATAAGAACCAGTGAAAACACCCTTCTTATCTTTGTTTAATTCTGTTCTTTCTAAGTCTGTTTTTAGTGATGTATCTTTGATAAATGTATCAACTTTCTCTCTTTGGTCAACTGTTGTTATTTTATCAACTAATGGGTGCTCAGGAGCTATTACCATATAAGTTGCACCGAATAAAGTATCGGGTCTAGTCGTGTAAATCCTGATCTTGTCTTCGATTCCAACTAGTGCAAAATCAACTTCTGCGCCTTTGCTCTTACCTATCCAATGCTTCTGCATTTCCATAGTAGAGCTAGGCCAATCCACCGAATCCAAATCAGTTAATAGTCTCTCGGCATACTCGGTAATCCTTAGCATCCACTGACGCATTGGTTTGCGTTCTACTTCGTATCCTTTGCCACGCCATTCTTCAACTTCTTCGTTTGCCAAAACTGTTCCCAATTCCTCGCACCAATTCACAGGTTGCATAGAAATATAAGCCAATCGCTTGCTATCTATGTATTCTTGTTTCGCTTTTTCATCAGTTATCTCAGCAGGAATTTCTAATTCGCTTATATCCTTAGCTATCTGCTCAGCTTGGTCATACCATGAGTTATACATAATCAAAAACATCCACTGAGTCCACTTGTAGTAGCTCGGGTCAGTCGTGTTTATCTCTCTAGACCAATCATAAGCAAATCCTAATAGATTTAACTGTCGCTTGAATGTAATTACATTTTTCTCAGTTGCGACTGCAGGGTGAACACCTGTTTGCATACTATATCTTTCGGTAGGTAAACCAAAAGCATCGAATCCCATAGGGTGTAGAACATTGAAGCCATTCATAGTTTTATATCTACCGATTATATCAGTAGCTGTGTAGCCTTCCGGATGCCCAATATGCAGTCCAGCACCACTAGGGTATGGAAACATATCAAGGACATAGTACTTCGGTTTGCTAGTGTCATCACTTACTGTGTAAACATTATCTTTAACCCATTTCGCTTGCCATTTCGGCTCTATTTTGCTAAAATCGTAATTCATTCTTTTTCTAGTAATTTATAATTCATATAACCACAAATTTAACGAATTAATAGGAATATAGTTAGGAATAATAGAAAGTTAGAATTAGCGTAAGCTCTTTTTCTATCCAACACCTATGACTTGGAGGATTAGTGTTATTAGATTATTTAACTACTCTTATACAAACCAAATATGGATTTCATAATATACTATTATTGTCCTGGATACTTTACTTCAGTGATACTCAACAACAAATACTAACTTCATTCTGATAAAAATATCGAACTGTTTTAAAGACAAAAAAAAGGGCAATGTCTATTCGACACTGCCCTTTTGAAAAATACTTCTCTGAATAAATTATTTTGCAATAATTATTTTTTGAGATTCGTTAACGCCTAGATACTTGAATGTTAAGAAATATGTTCCTGAAGGTAAGTCAGATACATCAGCTGTTGCATCATATTGACCTGCCGCCATTCTAGTATTTGCTAGTTGTTTTACTACTACACCATCTAAGTTAGTTAATTCTAGCGTTACATTAGATTCTGAACTTACTGTGTATTCTAGGTTCATAATACCATTCACAGGGTTAGGACTAACTGGTGCTATTTGTTTATCAGGTATTAGTATCTGATCAAGAGATCTATAAATCTGAACACAGAATTCTGATTTAATTGAACCTGTGTCTAGTATAGCGTCTATACAATCATCAGCATTACCGATTAATCTGCCATAAGAAACTTCATGGATAACTGGTTTGATTTCAGATTTACCTTTGTCTTCAATTGGCACTTCGTGTAGTAAATACATAAACTTAGGTGTAAATAATATTCCACCAGGTCCGTTCGGTATTACTGAGCCATTCCCAGACAAACTAAATCGAATTACGTTATACGTTTCACCACCAACTAGTACTGGCTTTTCGTCTAACTTATCGATTCTCCAGCCTGGTATAATGCCAGTTGTAGCATCATTCTGGTAAGCTAACCATTCTGCCTTGTATCTTATACTAACAATCATATTCTCGATTTGTGCATTTTGGAATGAGCTACCTGGTTCAGGTCTCATTATTACATTCATACCAAATACGTCACCCGGTGTTAGGTTATAATCTTCCAAATCAAATTTGAAGACATCGCTAGTTAAAGTACCAGTTACTCTGAAACTTGCCTTTTTACCAGACTCAAATACGGCATTATAAATTGCACTATAAGTTCCAACTGGTGTACCATATTTAAATTTAACTTCTACTTGAGCAGTTCCAGCATTTTTATCTACTACGACACCAAGATATTTATTGAACTCAAAAACATCATCTGCTGGGCTAGTAGATATGTCAGGAACTATGTCACTTATTACTTCAACTATAGCAGAATCGCCACTAGCAGAATTAGTTATAGTAGTTTCTAATATTGGAGATTCACATAATGAAACTTCACCAAAAGGAACATTACTTGCTGATACACCTTCACTGAAAAATCTAGTTTGTATGTATCCACCGTCTTCTTTGGCAGTTGCATTCAAATCTACGTCAGTATAGTTACCATCAAATATAACATCGTATTTGTTATCAGCAGTTGGATCAGTTCTGTCAGTGTTTGCTGGACCAGCATCCGTTAGTACTTTTAATCTTGCGTATTGTGGACCTACTGCTCCGCCGTCTGAAGTCATATCAAAATTGACAGTTAGATTTTCACCTATAAGCAATTTCACATCTTTTACTTGATCTATAGTTTGACCAGTTGATGCTAAAGTGAAATTTGTAAACTGAGCACTATTAGGTGATGTAGCATCTACCTCAATAGAGCGAATTAATAAATCACTATATTCATTGTTTTTGGGTTGAGATGTGTTCTCAATTACTATAATACCTTTTTCAGAGGAAACACCAGAATTGATTAGTACATCTGCAAATGTTTTATTAGTTACTGATACCTCTGGAATAAATCCATTTCCTTTCAATGCACCAGGTTGAGGTGGAAAATTATTATCTACAAACTCTACAATTACGTTATTAGTCTGAGTACCTCTAGCTGTTGGTGTGAATAATACTGGAATTTTGATAAGAGTAATCTTGTCATTATCTGGAGTTAACTCCGGATAAAGTTTTGTAGAAGTTGTATTACTCAAATTAGCAGAGACTACGTCACCTGCTGTATTCAACCCTTGTATTTTTAATGTAGGGTGTAACTCGTAAGTCCCATCAGCTGATTCTATTTTGATTGTACTAGTCTTCACATCAACAGGAGTACCTTTAGTAGGATCAGTTTCACCTGGAGGTAATAGATTTTTAACCGTTGCATATTGAACACCAGAAACCCCACCTACTCTAGTATCAGGGTAACTTGCACCTAATACAACTGGTCCTGATGATGTAGCATAACCGTACCATCTAGAGATACTATCATTAGTTACATCTTCTCCAGCATTACTAAGGAAAGTTACATCAATAGAATTATCAGCATTTACTGTTGATGTTGGTTCAAAAGTAATTTGATGATTAGGATTAGTCTTATATGTAAATTTAACTTGAGTCGCAGCTCCTCCAACAGGAACTATAATTGGAGCAGTGAAAATAATTTCATTATTTGCATCAGGAGCACCTTTAAGTACACTGAATGGAGCTTTTACAAATTTCAAACCATATACTTCTAGAGGTGCAGTACCTCTATTAGTGATAAATATACCATCTTGGGCAGTTGTTTTAGAAGTAGTTTTCTCACCTATTTTAGCTGTCTCCGCAAAGTAGTCTTCAACTATAATTTTAGGTTGAACACCTTTTCCATTAATAGCATATTCCCATTCAAGACAACCAGTAGTAACTACTAGAGTATCGAAATCGAATTGTAAATCGGGATTAGTACTCAAATCTACATATTCTTTTATTGGTTTATACTCTACAGTGATAGTAGTATCACCCATAGGAGCTAAAGTAAACGGTACAAAACTAAGGTCCGTAAGTATTTTATATGTTTTGTTTTGTCTTAATTTTATAGCTGAAATAGAAATTTCAGCTGGTGACTGACTCTGTATCTTCACATCTAGAGTTTTTGCTGTTTTCACTCTTACTCTACCAAACACGATAGGGTCAGGGTCAGAAGTAATTTTATCTACTTTATAAATTATAGTAGTATCAGTATAGTTTCCTACGTCATCTATTACTCTCAGATTAGCTTGTGCATTTTCATAAGGGTTTGTAACTTTAACTTTGTAGTAGAACTCATAATTTGGATTAAAACTATTCCATTTAATCTCTTTACCATTTTTATCAACAGCTACGGGTTCATCAAAGTTGAAACTTCCCGCTTGTAATGTAGGTAGAACACTTACTCCAACGTCTATCTGACGAGGGTTGTCGCCTTCTTTACCATTTCTCTTGTTAGCAGGATCATCAACATTTTTAACTAACCATTCGAAACAACCCGGAGGGAAAGTTACGATAGGAGGCAAAGTATCGATCTCGCTTAGATTACCAAAAGCAGTAGCTGCTGGCCATCCATAAGAATCGAAGTTTGCGAAGCCATAAATATATCCACCAAAAGGTGTATCACCTTTTAGCTTATGTGTACCTTGTTTAAGTGAATTAATAAATGCCCAATACAAGTTTGTACCTGGTATTCGAGCACCAGAAAAAGCAGGCTGTATATCAACTACTCTTTCATCATCAATTGTAATTGAATTCATTAATGCTTGGTGACGTATTGGGTCAGTAGTATCACCAATTGCTATTATATTAAAAAAGTTCTCGCGATACTCATTATTACCATAGTTAGCAGGAGTTTGGAAAGTTGTTTCTTTCGTGTATTGCTCTACTGCAGTTACTAATATCATAAACGGATCATAAGCAGCTGCGCCATCATAGTTAGCAGAATATGAGTATTGCATTACTTGGATAGGTCCATCGGCTTTGAATCTTGAAACACCCCTTATTGATTCTAGAGTGTGGGGTGCTGTAGCACCTGAGCCATTATATTCAAACCAATCTCCTTTTTGAGTTAGCTTGATAGGGCCTAAACTACTAATCTTTTTATTATTACCACCACCGGCTTTTTCGTACCAATTAATATTAAATGTTACATTGTCTGCACCAGCTACAACCCTGAAATAGTCACCTTTGTCAGATTTTCTATCATACTCTACTGTCGCATACTCAGTACCCCAAGCCGATACAGGAGGAGGCATCTCAATTAAATGGTCACGACCATTATTTACTATGGTTGCGGGAATCATACATCTATTGTGGTAAGAAATTAAACCAATTGGTTTATCAGAATTTATTAATGTACCACTTAGGTCAAATATACCTCTTGTAGTACCAGTACCTTGCACCATATATACTTCACCTTCGTTCAATACAACCTGTACAACGTCACCGTGTTTTTTACCTTTTACAGTAGTACCAAAACCAGCTACTTTATTAGCACCATCGCGAATACGTATGGTAACAGTTGTTGCTGCTTCTTTAGCAAGAACCATGAATCCACCAGCCCATTCTAAATATTCATCAAAATCAAAGAAGCTATTATGAATATAGTCAGTACCCCAATAATTAGTAGGGATAGCCAAATAACCTTCAGAAGTTACATATTTTGAATTCATACAATAAACTGAAATTGGATCAGGTGAAGTTATTCTAAGACCCGCATCCACTTTCTTCTCTACGTCATAGACTTCAACGTCCCAGCCAATACCACCTTTCACGGAGGAGAACTCCACTATTTCGTGAGCTGGTACATTCTTTGTCTCATTAATACCTAAAGCAGCATTAAATATTGTTGCTTTCGTATCAACACTGGAAGTGATATAGATCGCTAGGTTTTGACCTGGTTGGTTTTTGCTATCATTGTAAGGAAAACCAACATAAAATTCACGCCCGCTAGAATTTCTATCTTGAGTCATGGCATGTCTAAACTTTTGCTTCATTTGCTCATAGCTTTGAGCTTGTGTATCTACTGTACTCAATAGCAGTATTGCTATCAGCGGGTAGATAAGATGTAGTAATATACGCTTCATAATTTATCCTATTATAATATTGAATTTTGTTTTCTTATTTAACTAACAAACAGATGAACATTCGATTTGTTACTTTTTTTCATAAACTTTTTTTACAAGGACTCAATATAATATTTTTTTTTAACTAATACTATCTTTTATTAGCTGATAAGTCTTATAATTTGCAACCCATTCTAATAAATTATATTTATATCCGTATATTTGAAACTTGATAAATGTAAATAATTGTTTTAAATAAATTAGGTGCTTATTAAATGGCAACAATGACAGAAAATATACCAGCAAAAGCTGAAAAAGGACAACTATCAGAAGTTCCAGGTAAATATTGCGTTCGTGATATTACTTTAGCTGCAAAAGGAAGATTATTAATGGATTGGGCAGAATCACGTATGCCCGTTATGAGAAAGCTAAGAGAAGAATATTCTAAAACTAAGCCTTTAGAAGGATACGTAATAGCAGGATGCCTGCATGTTACAAAAGAAACTGGTATTCTTATCAGAACTTTGAAAGAAGCTGGTGCAGAAGTTTGGTGGTCGGGTTGTAACCCACTATCAACTAACGACGCAGTTGCTGCAGCACTTGCAGAAGAAGGAATTGGTATTTTCGCATGGCATGATAACGGTCCTGATTTTTACTGGTGTATTGAGAGAACTATCGACCCTAAGCCGCATCTAACATTAGATGATGGTTGTGATTTGATAAATACTATGCACGAAAAATATAAAGAAATGGCTCAAAATCACGTAGTAGGTGGTACTGAAGAAACTACAACTGGTATCCATAGACTTCGCTCTCGTGAGAAAGCAGGTGAGTTATACTACCCAGTTTATGCGGTAAACGATGCAGAAACTAAGTGGGATTTTGACAATGTATATGGTACAGGTCAATCTACTTTGGACGGTATTATCCGTGCTACTTCTGTATTATTAGCTGGTAAAAACTTCGTAGTAGCTGGTCATGGTCACTGCGGTTCGGGTGTTTCACTTCGTGCTAAAGGCATGGGTTCTAATGTAATAATTACAGAAGTTAAGCCAACTGCTGCTATGAAAGGTGTTCTAAACGGACACGAAGTACTAACTATGGACGAAGCTGCTAAAATTGGTGATATATTCTGTACTACAACTGGTGTTAAAGACATCATAAGAAAAAATCACTTTGAGTCAATGCGTGACGGAGCTATAATCTGTAATACAGGTCACTATGATAGTGAAATCAACATTCCAGAATTAGAATCAATCGCAGTTTCAAAACGTACAATCCGTGACAACTGTGAAGAATATACTTTGGCAAATGGCAATAGATTATATTTACTAGCTCAAGGTAGATTGATCAACTTAGCTGCTGCTGAGGGTCATCCTTCAGAAGTTATGGATATGTCATTCGCTAATCAATTCTTGTCGCACGTAGCACTTGCTCAAGCACATACGAGAGGTGAGAAATTGCCTA
>PGYR01000088.1 GCA_002839765.1 Ignavibacteriae bacterium HGW-Ignavibacteriae-4 | reverse complement strand
ACACACTAAAATAATGGTAATGCGAGTCATATCTGACCGTAATGGGAAATTATAATCAGATGAAACTATATATCAAATATATGGTCAGCTTACGCTGCAAAATGATGGTGAAAGAAGAGCTGACAAAACTTGGTTTAAAGTTTGTTGTAGTTGAACTCGGTATGGTTGAAATTTTAGAAGACATAACTAAAGTGCAAAGGGAACAACTTAAAAAGAACCTGCATAAATCAGGGTTAGAATTGCTTGACAATAAAAAGAGCATTCTGATTGAAAAAATTAAAAATGTAATTACGGAGATGATCCATTATTCAGATGAATTACCAAATGTGAATTATTCCGATTACATCAGTGAAATTCTTGGTTATGATTATACTTATTTGGCTAACACATTTTCTGAGGTCAAAGGAATAACCATACAGCAGTTTATAATTAACCACAAAATTGAAAGAGTAAAAGAATTGCTTTTGTACGATGAACTAACTCTCACGGAAATTTCCCACAAGATGCATTATAGCAGTGTGGCCCATTTATCAAACCAATTCAAAAAAGTTACGGGCCTTTCACCCTCATTTTACAAACAATTGAAAAAAAAGCGCTTGAGCAACCTGGAAAACATGTGATATATGTAAGATTTTTCCGCATATGTGTAACGCTTTAAATATAGAACATCGCTACTTTTGACACATAATTATTTGTTAATGAAAAAGTCCTATTAAGGATCAACAGAGAGACATTCCTCCGGATATTACCCGTCTTAGAAATATTTATATCCAAACAAAGCCGAATTGAACATCAAAACATTTAATTGAATCTTCCGCCGAATATTTTTTTGGCAATGATTATTTAATAATTCAATCATCTAAAAAAGGAAGTAACAAATGGCTAAAGGAAAAGGGAAATCAGATAAAAAAACTGCCGTGAAAAGCCTAAAAGAAAAAAGAGCGGCAAAAGAAGATAAACGTAATGTAAAAAATAGTACGGAAAAAATTGTTTAATAATCCATCATTACTATAAAGTGATTCAACTTATAAAAAAACTAGCTGGCATTTCTCCACCACATTCCGGCAGATTTAAAATATATTATTAAACATAGCTTGGCATTATGATATTGTAATAAACTCATTAAACCAAATGGAAAACAAGGAAATCGAAAAAGCTCAAATTCAAAATGTAGATAAAATTATTGAATATGTTCCAAATTCGATTGTTATCAAATCTATAATCAAGAAACCGACAGGCAATGTTAGCGTTGTAGCGCTTGATGCCGGTGAAGTATTGGCGGGAAGAATTACTCCCTTCGACACTTTCGTTCAGGTAATAGACGGACATGCCGAGATTATAATTGACGACAATTCCAACCTGCTTACAACCGGGGAGTCGATTATTATACCAGCTCATTCAAGTAATACGACAAAGGCTAACGTGAGATTCAAAATGCTAACTACCATTATCAAAAGCGGATATGAAGAAGTTATCTGACAGAGTATAATTATTATTCCTTATATCCACCAAGCATTACAGAAAACGAAGTACACCTTATCGATAAAAAACAACTGCTAAAACAATGTAATCGATATTGAACAAAGAAAAATTCAAACAACAAAAACGAGTTAAGATTATGAAAGAGGATGCATTAGTATACAGCGAGAATGAATTAGGACAGATAGATGGAAAGGTAGCCAACGGACTTGTCCGGCATTCTGATAAATATAAAATTCTCGGAATTCTGGACAGCACAAAAGCAGGTCTGGATGCTGGAGAATATCTGGATGGAATTAAAAACGGGATTCCTGTATTTCGAAACCTGGAACACGCAATCGAGCAGTTAGGATTCATTCCCAAGTATTTCATATATGGGATAGCACCGCTCGCTTCATTTCTTGACAAGCAGCAGAGGGAGATAATTTTATCTGCAATGAAAAAGGGAATGGACATAGTAAACGGTTTGCCTGAATTCCTAACAGAGGATGAAGAGTTTATCGCGATGTCTTTAAAATATAATGTGCAAATCTTCGATATAAGAAAAGCTCCCCATAGAAAAGACTTGCATAATTTTACCGGACGTATACATGATGTTAAAACTCCTGTAATAACTGTACTAGGTACGGATTGCGCCGTAGGCAAAAGAACAACAGCGGTAAATCTTGTAGAAGCATTGAGACATGCAGGATTGAACACGTCATTTATTGCTACAGGTCAAACAGGTTTACTGCAAGGTGCAAAGTATGGTGTAGCGGTTGATGTTTTAAGTTCCGGTTTTGCGACCGGTGAAGTCGAAAATGCAATTGTTAATGCTTACGAAAATGATAAACCCGACATAATAGTTGTGGAAGGGCAAGGTGCCTTGAGTCATCCTGCATTTACTTCTTCAAGCGCTATCATTAGAGGAGCTGTGCCTAATGCCGTAATAATCCAGCATCCCCCCAAAAGAATTAACCATTGTGATTATCCTGCAATACCAATGCCCACACTGGAAAGTGAAATCGAATTAATAGAGTTGTTTTCAAAATCACGCGTAATTGCAATAACGCTGAACCATGAAGACATGACTGATGATGAAGTAAAAAAAACTATAGTAGAGTATGAATACAAATATGAACTTCCCACTACAGATGTTTTAAAGTTTGGCTCTGAAAAACTAGTTGAAACTTTATTTAATGTATTCCCCGAATTGCAAAAACGAGTATCAGTGGTATGTCAACCCCAAGAATTAAAATAAATATAAAAAAGATTGCCCATAACGCAAAAACATTAAATCGGCTTTATGGATCAAAAGGGATTGAAGTTATAGGTGTTACAAAGGCAGTTTGTGGAAATCCGGATGTCGCCGCCGCTTTGGTAAACAATGGAATTAGCATTCTTGCCGATTCAAGGATAATAAATATCCGAAGGATGCGTAAAGCAGGGGTACAGGCAGAGTTCCTTCTGCTAAGAACGCCACTACTTAGCCAGGCCGAAGATGTTGTTAAATATGCGGATATCAGTCTCAACTCGGAAGTCTCAGTAATTAAAGAACTTTCAAAGTTTGCTAAAATGAATTATACCAAGCATAAAATAATTTTAATGGTAGAACTGGGAGATTTAAGAGAAGGGATAATGCCGTTGGATTTAGATGATACCGTCAAACAGGTATTGGCATTGGACGGAATTGAACTAGCTGGTATAGGGACAAATCTGGCATGTTTCGGTGGAATCCAACCTGACAACGATAAAATGGTAAGCTTGTCCTCACTTGCAAAAAATATTGAAGAAAAGTATAACCTTAATATAAAGTTTATTTCCGGTGGCAACTCAGCTAATTATAATTGGTTCATGTCCACAAATGATGTAGGAAGAATCAATAATCTTCGACTGGGGGAATCGATTTACCTTGGATGCGAAACCCTTTACAGAAAACCGATCCCCGGGCTTTATATCGACGCATTCACACTTGTAGCGGAAGTTATTGAATCAAAAATAAAACCCTCGCATCCGTTTGGTAAAATAGCTCAGGACGCATTTGGAAATGTTCCCGAATTCCAAGACCGTGGGAAAATAAAAAGAGTTATATTAGGTATAGGATTGCAGGATGTTCAAGTCTCTGGTCTCACACCTAAAGCTGATATTGAAATACTTGGATCCAGCAGTGACCACATAGTTATTGATGCACGTAAGATAGAATTAAAAACGGGTGACGAAGTGGAGTTTAATCTGAATTATGGTGCACTACTCTCTGCTATGACATCTCCTTATGTATTTAAAAAAGTTGAGGAAAACTTTTGGATGCCCAAGAATATTGCGAAAGCGTTGAACAAAAATACCGCCATCATAAAAAACTACTTCCAACCATCCCTATTAAAGAAAACAACTCTCGACTAATAAGTCTGCTAGATTCCGGACTAAATTTATTCTTTGAACCATCTTCTATGAAAGATTATAAGTATATGGTTAGAGATGTAGTCGCTGAAAAGATAAGTCGTATAAGCAAACTATTAGACAGCGACAACAAGAAATTAATTATTCGTTCCGTTTGGAGATCTTTTGCACATCAAAAACTAATATGGGACGATAAGGTAGCTTCTATGCGAAAAGAATATCCTAAGAAACAATTGGAAGAAATTACCGAATTTGTCTCATATTTTATTGCTCCGCCGAGTAAATCGATGCATTCAACAGGGGGAGCAGTAGACGCATTAATTTATGATTTAAAAAATGATTGCGTCATGGATTTTGGAACTAATGACGGATTAAATATTGAACTTAATGATAAATGTTACCCCTACCATCCTCACATTCCGCTTAAAGCAAAAGAAAATAGAAAACTGCTGATGCACCTTTTTGAAGAAGAAGATTTTGTCGTTGATATAAAAGAGTACTGGCACTTCGATTACGGGAATGCAGGTTGGGCAGTCGGAAAAGCAAAAGATCACGCAATTTATGGTATCATTGATACATAATTTATTCATTATCAGATATTAGAAAGGTAATTATATCTCACCGCGATCACGCTCAGGTTCATTGAATGAACTTATATCGATGAACAATACCATGATCATTTTATCGAATTGTATTGAAGCTAAATATATATCCGGAGATGCCTTAGCTACAGAAACTGAAGAGCTTGTTCTAGCAAATTCACAATTCACATTTAATATGAGTGATGCCCTCAGCTATGTTTAAAAATATTACATATAGATGTAGAATAAATAATTTGTTATCACGGCGGTCTAATTTCGTATGATATAAATGATGAACTTGGAGACATTTTAACGTTATGATCATTTTTTATTTGCTGCTCAACATGGATAGCCATTTCAATGCGGCATTTGTGCAATTATAGAGTTTCGTTTGCAAAAATTAGTTACTCTCTAAGATATGTTTTTCCCCCGAAGGGGTGCTTTCGGCATAAGAAACATTTTTATAGCAATGTTGCAATTGTTTTTTAAATAATTGTCTCGTTTACATCGCAGCATTTTATGGTTTAGCTTTTATCGCGAAATTTGAGATAAATCGTGAGGGGAGTCGCAGCCATCAAAGTGTAAAAATTCAGTTTGATGCGAGTGCTGAGAGAGAA
>PGYR01000087.1 GCA_002839765.1 Ignavibacteriae bacterium HGW-Ignavibacteriae-4 | reverse complement strand
TATATCGTTATAATCCCTGCTAAAACGATAAGAATTCCGATTAATAAAAACATTATTTTCTTACTCCTTCTTTTCATATCTCTTCTCCTCTTTCTACGATGTTACCGCTATTCATCATCTCTTCGATATTTTTTCCCAGTCTTAATAAGCCTTTGTAAAAACCATCGGTTAATTCAGCGTCAAATCCGGTGAAAATTTTATCCAGGAATTCTAATTCTTTATCGCCTCGTTTTTTAAAATACTCCGTACATTTTTGAGTTAATGCAATTCTTAAAGCACGGGCATCATTTCTGTCCTTCATGATTGTGACATATCCTCTTTCATGCAAAGCTGCTGCAATTCTTTTTGCATTTTGACGTGAATATCCAACAAAATTTGCCACTTCACTTATTGTTGGAGGCTCGCAAAATTTTGAAATACATACCATAAAAAGCCATTGTTTTATCGTAATGTTTTTATCAAATTCGTCTCCAAGCACTTGTAGTTTGTTTGATAATGTAAATATCACTGCAAAAATGTAAGCTTTTTGTTCCAGTTTATTCATTTTCAATTCCTCCAAAAGTATTGGTAACATGTTACGTATATTATATTACGTAACATGTTACCAATTGTCAACCATCATATAAACAATATGTTTAATAAGGCCCGACCTGCCGCAAATGGGCAAGTATAAACCTAAATTATTCGGCAGTCAGGCTGTTTGAAAAAATATCACCACAGCTATTTCGACAATAAACAACAAATTTCGCAATGCGTTGTAGCTACAATCCACTTCTTGATGTCAGGCGGTCTTTTTTATTTCACTTAATCGAACATCATAAATCTCTATTTGTTAGGCGAAATGGGTTTTTATCTATTTATATGAAAATGGACATACTTTTCTACATATATTACATGAGAGAATCCAACCGCCACCCTCAATTGACGATGCCGATATCTTTCGACATTTCATTTGGTCGATTGTGATCCCATTCAATGCAAATTGTGGACAGGCCTCAATACATATTCTACAATTATCAGGACATAGCTTTATTGATAATGGATCCTGCTCTAAAACTGCGTCAGTAATCACACCCCCAAGCCACAATTGATTGCCATATTTTTCATTTATTAATAATGTGTTCTTTCCTATGCTACCTATGCCAGCTAATTCACCTGCATGTTTGAGTGATAGTATTCCCCTACCATGTTTCATATTTGAATCCCAATATTCATAAGGTTCAGCCGATGGAATTGGTATTGCTTTATAACCGTTTTCTTCAATCAAAAATGAAAGATGAATTGAAATGTCATCAAGTCTTTCCACTAATTTGTTCCTAACAAAGGTGTATGGCACATTTGTGATAGACTCGTATACTCCTTTCAGAAATCTTTTCCCGAATATTATCACTGATTTGGCCGCTGGATAAATATCAGATGGATTAAATCCTTTTGGAGCATTCTTAAATCTGTCAATGTCAGCAATACCACATACTTCGGCCCCAAGCGAATATATTTGTTCTTTAATTATTATACTATTCATTTTATCCTCCTTACCCATTTCGTCTAACCTCAAATGCCGTGCAGCCGTTGGCTCACGGCATAAATAATAACGAAAACAAACTAATGGACGGCAGCCCCTATTAAAATATTAGGAGATATTTGCCCCGTGCTTATTGCATAATATATAAAAACAGCGAAACTAAATTATTCTAACTTCGTATCATGCTCATAACCTTTGTTAGACTGTAAATACAGCAATAATAAAACTAATAGTAGAAAATAAATTGCATAAGCAATGAAACACCATGGATATGTATATGTTTTTTTCTTTCCATGCAATATAAGCAGCAGGCAAAAAAACACAAATACGAAACAAATTTTGTAGTGGTAGCCACAAATGATATAAAGAAAATAGCACAGTTATTATAACTGGAGCACATTTTCCCCAACTGCTTATTCTTGATGTCAGATACCCTCTAAAATAAAGCTCTTCTATAACTGGACCGACAAAAACATTGAGAACACCGTAAACAACACATGTTAACAATAAAATGTTTTTTTGGTATTGTCTTAAATACTCCATGTTGTTCCAATCAAAATATACCGGGATATTTTCTGCTAATTTATTTGAGATAGGCGTTGTAAGCAAGTTCTCCAAAGGACCTACTGTAACTGAAACTATACCTGCAAAGCCGAAAAGCAAGGATCCATACAACAAGGTCTTTTTCCAATTCGGTTTTTCTTGATTGGCAAACGCACTTCTGACTGAGTAATTGCCGAATTCTTTTTTGCTTGCACGAAGAACAACCGCCAATTCGAATGGAAAGAGAATGACCAGAGCTAAAGCAAAGAACAGTAAAAGTGAAGGGATTGTTTCCTGCACATGCCCTAATAATACATAAACAGCAGTCAATATAGTTGTTGGAACGAAAACCAGAAAAATTACTTTAATCAAAGACAAGTTATCATTTTTCTTTTCAATCGACGTTTTCATTAAACACCCCATAAATATGAATTATCATTTCTTTCACAATTTAATACTAATGTTCATAATATCTTACTCCTAAACTTGATTGACACATTATTATAACAGTTTTCCGCGCCATGGACGGCGCGGGTATTTGCACCATCTTTCATATAACGACCTGCTTTCCGACGTCCCTCTGCCCTAAAGCGATGTCCGGGCCTTAGATAGCTCCCTCTGTATTTAGAGTTTTTCTTTTATATGCTCGCTCATTCGTAGGATTCCATATGATAAGATTTAATAGATATATCGTTAAAGTAAAGAGAAAGTTATTCAAAAGAGAATTAGGGCATACAGAAAAAGAGGAAAGCATCTATTTCCATATCATACCATTATACTCACACATTCTCCACAACTTCCTTGAAGGTTTAAGCTCCCATGTCTCAACGGGTCATTGCCCTCACATTCCTTCGTTATACCTATCCAAGGCGGGAGGCCGATCATGTTCTTTTGGCGGGTCTGTGCCCTTTTGCTATCTATTCTCGGTGCTCCGTGCTTCTTTGTCATCCTACGAATGAGCCAATATACTCTAATTTCCTGTAGTTATAAAGTATTTTATCTTAAGCAGCTATGTCTTTTTTTAATGCTAACGTTTTATCTGGATTAAAAAATTCTTCGTTTCGAGCCATTCCAATTAAGGTTCGTGCTAGTTTCCCTATCAGTTTAAAGATTGATCTTTGCTTTTTCATCTTCAGTACTTGGATGTTATACTCATGCCAGCTTTTAAATGAAGGATTGTTTACCACCAGTCCAATAACAGCCAGATATAGATATTTCCTCAGTTGTCGCCTTCCTCTTTTTGAGATTATAATTTGACCTTTCTTTTTTCCAGAAGTGCTTTCTGCTAAATTAAGTCCTGCTTGTGAAAGAAACTGCCTTCCATGTTTATATTGACTTAAGTCACCTGCATTAGCTAAAATGACAGCTATATAAAGTGGGCTTAATCCTTTTATCGATTTCATTCGTTCTACAACTAAAGGAATTCTTTGAAGAATAATTATCATTTCCTGATTGATTTGATTGATTCTAGCAATGGTTCGCTCGTATTCTTCTACCAATCTGGAAATCTCTCTTTTCCTTTCTTCCAATGCATCAGTATTTCCCACAGATTGACGTGATTGATTTATCAAATCTGTTGCTTTTCGTATCCCTGTATTCCCTCCGGCACGTTGAAACCCCGCTTTTTTCCACCCCTCAATCACATTTTGTGCGGTTAATTCATTAATATCTGTCGGTAATGGAAATGCCTTTAGTGTAGCTATCGAACGCGGGCATGTCCATTCTTTATATACACGAGTATACTCAGGGAATGTAATATCTAGACAACGTTGGAGCCGGTTCTTCAAATTCACTAGATTATCGGACCAGTATTCCCGTTCATCAACTATTACCCGTAATTGCTGATAAAAGTTGTCTTGTTTATTCCAATCATGATAGTACCCTCTTGAAACTGCATCTGCAATTATTAATGCATCTTTTATATCATTCTTGGACTGGCTGTTATCTCTATTCTCTTTGTTTCGCTTTGTTGTCATTGGGTTTACTAAAACAATGTCAATTCCCTGGTTAACAAGCCAGTTCGCAAGGTTAAACCAATAATGTCCTGTTGATTCGAGACCAATTATGATTGAGGAATAACCATTCTCTCGCTGCAGTTTTTGTACCCAGTATTGTAATTTTTCAAATCCCCAACGATCATTGTTAAATGTCTACCACATTGTAATCCACGATAGTTCACTGCACGGGCTACATGTTTTTCTTTGGCAATATCAATTCCTACTACCAAATGTTCAGTGGTAATTCTTTCAATACGTTGATTAATTGCGTCCGATGATTTAAACTTCATTATATAGATTCCTCCTTGATGTGTTTTAAGGTTGTCAGCCCTTATCAAACTCATCATACAGGGGAATCTTTTTTATTACAAAGTTCAAATCTTAAGACCTACAGGAATGTTCCTAAACTTAGGCCTGGACGAGCTGACCGCTGCCGCGGTTAGGCCGGGGGCTGTAGCGCGGCACGCCCCGTACATGTCCTACCCCTTGGTCGGCTCCTCGCTAACCCGCGCCCGGAGCGGAATATGATGTTATCTGCAGTCGGCTATTTTGGTAAATAAATTCATAAGCTACTCACTTTGTCCCACTTTTATAAAGTTTATATCCAAGAACAAATATCGAGAATACAAGAAATATTTCTGAACAGGTAATGGCAAATCGGCGATATCTTCTTCGATAAACACACCGCTCTCACTAGCCGTTTTGGTTAATAAACTGCCTGTTATTTCCGTAAATTCCGTCCTGGTTTTTGAATATGAAATATTAAAAAACACTGCAATAATTACTATGATACTAAGCAGAACTCCGATAATTACATGCATTCTCTTCTTACTCCTCTTTTTCATATCGTTTCTCCATTTCACAAATATTATGTGTAGCCTATTCACAACACTAATTGAATAAATTCCAGTAATCAAAGAGCCACATCAATCCCAGAACTGCCAAGGTAAATATACTATAATGAGCGCGGGCAATCCGTCCCCAAAATCCCTTCCACCAGGCGATCACTGTAAAAGGCACCAGCAAACAACTAAAAATCCACATAAGTGTTGGTATAAAATCAAGTAATGACTTTCCTTCTACAGGTATGTACGCTTC
>PGYR01000021.1 GCA_002839765.1 Ignavibacteriae bacterium HGW-Ignavibacteriae-4 | reverse complement strand
GCTAACGGATCATACTACTTCAAGATTGAAATGGGACAAGAGAAAGCAATGGGAACTATAGTTATTCAGAAATAATTCCATACTCTTACTTGTAAAATACAAAGGCAGCCTATCGGCTGCCTTTTTTATTTATAGTTTTTTTTGCTGAATAACGATCTCATTTAACTACTTTTCATTTTTGTTGTTATGTATAAGATGAAAAATATTTGTAGATTTACAATTATGATAACTAAAGTAATACTTATATTATCAATTTTAACTTTGACTTTTCTTGATATAGTAGGTCAAGAGAAAGAATGCGATTGTATTGAGCTTGATCTTAGTGATGAGAACAAGTTCAAATGCGATACTACTTTTTTTGAAAATGGCGCATTCATGTATTTGCAATTAAACTGTGATTCTACTTGGTTAACATTTGAAAACAAACAAAAAGTAATTCTAAAATCATGCGAAAAAGAAATGATTTTAGAATGTGGACGAAGTGGACTTTTTTTCTTAAAAGAATACCCTAATTATCTATTGTTCGTTTTTGAATGGATAAGTGGTTGTTGCACTACTCCCGATCTAGTATTTATAAGTAAACAAAATGGATTAGAAATCAAACGAATTAGTAAAGATCTGTTTGTTTGGGGTGATAACGATTTAGATTACTCGCTCTATTTCTCTGACACTACTTATACTAAGCTAATATATAGGAACCATATTACAGATATAGAATACTTATACAATTTTGACGAGTATTTAGTAGTTGAATCAGCAGTCGAAAATAATGTAATGTCATACGATAAATTATTTGTCAACTTTATAATTGATAACGATAAATTCAAGTTTGATTTTCTAAAGCCTGACAAAAAAATAGAGAAGATTAGTATTCAGATAAAGTGAGAATACTGTATCTAAGAAACCCTCTCATAAGATTTAGAAATGTCTATACTATAATAATTGTGGTATATAAATTGGAGATGACTCATCTAGATTTACAAGTGGCTTAATCAAATTTTCCATACCTTTGTTTACAATTAAGCTCACAGATTCTTTTATTTGAAGAGTATTATCTCTAATGTCCTGAATATAAATTCTCCTTATTCTATTTTCAGAAGTTAAAGAACCAAATAATAAACTATCTACAATACGATTAAAAAATGGAAAACTATAACCTACAACTACAATCTCATCAGATTTTGAAAATATAGTTCTCGCTATTCTATGTGTTTCATCGATTAGTGGTGTTTTTTCCCAACTAAAAGTTATTAAGTTTTCTAATTCAGAATTACACTTTTGGTCAAAGTAATAATGCAAAATATTCTTTAAGGATTCTAATCGTTTATCATATGTTAAAGTTTGATCAATAATATCAGTGAATATATTATCTATTGGTTTTAAATCTCTGTTAAAAACATTATAGTCTAATAAGATGTTACCATTTAGCTTACAGAATTTAAATTCATTTAGATAATCATTATTAAGTTCATTGGTCTTATCACTTGGAGAAAAATTATAAATATATTGCATGTTCTTTAATCCTAGTGAAGGGTCATCTTTATAGTATTGGTATAAGGCCTTTTCAAATTCAATGTCATAGTTCCAAGAGACAATATTTACTTGAGCCGGGAGCTCTTTAGAAGTATTGATTAAACCAGCTATAAAAGCATCATATCTTTTATTATAATCAACAATTTCCCTACTATTGCCATCAGCTTTACTTATATTTCTTCGGAAAAGAGTAAAAAGGAGTAGAAGACAAGTAAATACTCTTTTAAATTCTTTATATTCATTATTACTTTGCGTACTTTTATCATGATTAAGTACATATAACTTCTTTGCATAAGTATCAATACTCATGTGGTTTTGTGTCTCTATTTTTAATTTCTCTAGTTCTCTTATTAAGACAATTAAAATGTCTTGAAATTTAAAATCGAATGCATTATTTCTTTCATCTTTATAATTAAAATTATTCAATTCTGTTATAATTCTTTCAATGGCAAAAGGAAATTCATTAACTACAGGTATTGTCTCTGCACTTGCCCCTGCTCCGAATAAATATGTTATATTTCTTTTTTCTTTATTCATTCCTATCTACTACACTTTTTTCTAAATTTGTTGTATTCTTTATTTCTAATATACAAATTCCCCCCATTCCTTTTTCTCCCAATTTTTTAGTATTTTTGTTATTAGATAAAACTAACAAACTATGCTATTATGAAAATTGCAATCTACCCAGGGTCATTTGACCCAATTACCAATGGACATATAGACGTTATCGAACGTTCAGCTAAGATGTTCGACAAAGTATATGTGGTAATAGGTATCAACTCTAAGAAAAGCAGTCTCTTCACTCAAGAGGAACGATTAGAGATGGTACAGCAGAGCTTGGCACACGAGCAGAGAGTTGACGTTGCTTTCCATAGTGGATTGATAGTAGATTATGCTGTTTCGGTGGGAGCTACGGCTATCATAAGGGGGCTACGTTCCGTGACTGATTTCGAATATGAGATGCAAATCGCTCTGATGAATCGTAAAATGCAGCCCGAATTGCAGACAGTCTTCCTTATGCCACATGAGAAATATACGTACCTTAATTCGAGCATCATACGTGAGATTGCACGCTACAAACAAAACGTTTCTGAATTCGTACCAAAAGTAGTAGAGCAAAAACTAAAAGAAAAATTCGGATACTAATTATGAAAGCTCAATTCGACCTAAATAACCATCAGTACGAAGCTGATTTGTCAAAGCCGATTAGTATTGCTATCCCTTTAGATTTTATTGGTAAACAGCCTAATACTTATGATGTACCTTACGCTCAAAGTAGAGCTTATAAAGACGGTACTTTCGTAGGAGATATTAGACAAGGTGGTTCGTGTAATTTTGAGACTATTGAGCTTACCCCTCATTGCAACGGTACTCATACCGAGTGCATTGGGCATATCACTCGTGAGAGAGTCCATATAGCAGAAACTAATTTCAAGCGAATATCTACTACTTTGCTAATCACTATAAAGCCAATAATAGCTAATGTCCATGCTCATCATTATAACTATACTTTAGAGAATGGGGATTTGCTAATCACAAAAGAGCTGTTAGAAGCAGAGATTAAGAAATGGGGAAGTTTAGAGTTTGATTCTCTAATCATCCGAACACTACCTAACACCGATAAAAAACTATCAGACAATTATGACGATGTTCCGGCATACTTCTCACTAGATGCTATGGAATATATATTAGAATTAGGGATTAGCAATCTATTAGTAGATATGCCGTCCATAGACCGGCTTTATGACGATGGGCTGATGATGAATCACAGAGCATATTGGCAAGTGGGAGAAGAGCGTGAAGTAAACTCAAATACAGATCACAAGACTGTATCAGAGTTTATTTATGCTGCCAATTCGGTAGCTGATGGGTATTATCTATTAGAGATACAAATACCACCGTTCTTGTCAGACGCAGCTCCCTCAACGCCCTTATTATACAATTTGGAGAAAAAATGAGCGATTTTTTTAGCTTAGAATACGCACAAAATTTAGATAAAGACGACGAACTACGTGAATACCGTAACCGATTCCATTTACCACTGGATAGCAATGGAAATGAGAAGCTATATTTCACTGGAAACTCACTAGGATTGCAACCCAAATCTACTCGTGATTATATAAACCAAGAGTTGGACGATTGGGCGAAATACGGTGTAGATGGTCACTTCGAGGCGAAAAACCCTTGGATGCCATACCACGAGATAGTAACTGAAAAACTAGCGAGAGTAGTGGGAGCTAAACCCAAAGAAGTAGTGGCTATGAATAGCTTAACTGCGAACTTGCACTTCCTTATGGTTTCTTTCTATAGACCAGAAGGTAAGAAAAGAAAAATAGTAATCGAATATGACGCATTTCCTTCTGATGTTTACGCTGTCAAAAGTCAGATAAAGTTCCACGGTGGCAACCCCGATACGGATTTAATTTACCTAAGAGCCAGAGAAGGTGAACACACTGTCAGATCCGAAGATATACAGAATGTATTGGAAAGTCAATCAGATGAAATAGCTCTTATTATGCTAGGTGGAGTTAATTACTACACTGGACAGCTATTCGAAATGAAAGCTATTACTGAAATTGCCCACAAGAATAATATAGTAGCTGGGTTCGACCTAGCACACGCAGCAGGTAATATTCATCTGCAATTACACGATTGGGGTATTGACTTTGCCGCTTGGTGTAGCTACAAATACTTGAATGCTGGGCCTGGTGGAATTGCAGGTATATTCGTACATGAGAGACATTTGAACGAAGATTTACCTAGATTCGAAGGTTGGTGGGGTCAAAACAAAAAGACGCGATTCCTTATGGGACGTGAGTTTGATGGAATTCATAGTGCCGAAGGATGGCAACTATCAAATCCTCCTATATTCCAACTAGCTGCTTTGAACGCATCTTTGGATATATTCGAAGAAGTTGGAATGGAAAAGCTGAATGAAAAGACAAGTAAATTAACTGGTTATTTGGAGAAATTAGTCAATTCTATAGGTACGGATACTATTGAGATAATAACTCCGTCAGACCAAAAACAAAGAGGATGTCAGCTCTCAATAAGAGTGAAAATTGCTGATAAATCTCTTTTCGATGAATTGACAAAGCATAATATTATTTCGGATTGGCGAGAACCCGATGTTATCAGGGTAGCTCCAGTTCCATTATATAATTCTTATGAAGATTGTTATAAATTTGCTGATATTCTAAAAACGACATTGACTAAAAACTAAAACTATATGAAAGAAATAACGATAATAGGTGCGGGACTTGCTGGTTCGCTATCAGCTTTGATGTTTGCTAATCGTGGTTACAAAGTAACTGTATTCGAAAAGCGACCTGATATGCGTAAAGAAGAGATTTCTGCAGGTCGCTCTATCAACTTAGCTCTGTCTGACAGGGGTATATCAGCACTCAAACGTGCTGGCTTAGGAGAGTATATACTCAAAGAAGCAGTCCCAATGAAAGGGAGATTAATCCACAGTATAAATGGTGAGAAATCACTTCAACCGTATAGCGGACGTGACGGTGACCATATCAACTCCGTTTCGCGTGGTGGATTGAATATGAAGCTGATGGATGCAGCCGAAGCCACTGGAAAAGTTACTTTTGAATTTGGATGGGGTTGCAAAAGAATAGATTTTGAAAATAACATAGTTACCTTAGAAAATAGTACACAAGAATTAAGAAAAGAAAATTTTGATACGATAATCGGTTCAGACGGTGGAGGTAGTTATGTTAGATTAGCTTATCAGCTAGGTGGTATTCGCCGATTCAACTTCTCACAGCAGTTCTTAGACCATGGTTACAAAGAGCTAGTTATTCCGCCAACAGAAGATGGTGGATTCAGAATAGCAAATGATGCACTTCATATATGGCCTCGTGGTACATTTATGATGATTGCTTTACCAAACCTTGATGGTAGCTTTACATGTACTTTGTTTATGCCTTTTGAAGGTAAGAATGGATTTGAGGATTTAGATAGTGAAGAGAAGGTTCAAACATTTTTTGAAGAATATTTTCCAGATGCTTTGCAACACATGCCGACATTAAAAGAAGATTTCTTCACTAATCCACATGACAAACTTGGGACTATAAAGTGTTTCCCTTGGGCGATTGGTGATAAAGCACTACTAATAGGAGATGCAGCTCATGCTGTTGTTCCGTTCTATGGACAAGGAATGAACGCATCATTCGAAGATTGCAGAGTATTGGACGAATTACTTGATAAACATAATGATGACTTTGCTCAAACTTATGCGGAATTTGAACAAGTTCGTAAAGCCAATGCCGATGCAATCGGTGACCTTGCTGTACAGAACTACTATGAGATGAGAGACCACGTTGCCCACAAAGATTATAAGATAAAACGCGATATAGAAGTGGATTTGGAAAAAACTACTGACTATAATTCTAAATACTCGCTTGTAACTTTTTGCGATAATATTGGTTATGCAGAAGCAAAGAAACGGGGAGAGCTACAAGATGAGTTTTTACTTGATTTGATTGATAAAAATGAGCATATTGGTAAAACAACTAAAGAAATTTTAGACCTAATTAATAAAAATATAAAAGTATAATGATTCATATTCCTGACCATATAAGAGTTTTAAAGCCATATAAATCTGGTAATCAAGTAGGTAAACAAATTTCTAGGGAAGCTTTCAAGCAGCTAGTGAACTTAGCTTCCAATGAGAATCCGTTAGGAGCATCTCCTCTAGCAATAGAAGCTATAAAAAACAGTGTAGAAGAGATTTCTGTTTATCCTAATCCATCAGCACCTGATTTGGTTAATGCAATTGCAAAACATTTCAATAAGCCACCAGAGTGTATCATCACTGGGAGTGGGTCTGATTCTATAATAGCTGATGTTTTCAAGGCATTCACTGTCGAAGGTCAAGACATTGTGATGGCAGACGCAACCTTTATTGGTGCATTCGTAAATGCTAATAAGTTAAACAGAAACATAGTAAAAGTTCCTCTGAAAAAAGATTATTCTTACGATTTGAAAGCAATGCTCAAAGCAATAGGTCGAAGTACTCGAATTGTTTATCTAGCAAATCCCAATAATCCTACTGGTGTTATGGCTACTAAGAGTGAGTTCGAAGAATTTATGAAAGAAGTACCATCGGATGTATTAGTAGTTTTGGATGAAGCGTATTACGCTTATTCGGGTGAATATGATGATTGCCCGAACGGATTGGACTACGAATGTAACAATCTAATCGTATTGCGAACAATGTCCAAATCTTATGGATTAGCTGGTATTAGGGTAGGCTTTGCCTTTGGCCCCAAAGAGCTAATAGACTATATGTACAGAGTTAAACTGCCGTTCGAACCGAATATATTAGCGCAAAAAGCAGCTGTTGCTGCTTTAGATGATTCGGAATTTATCGTAAAAACTATCGATACAAATAAAAGAAATTTGACTAAATTGAAAGTGTTTTTCAGCAAAGTTGGAATAAAGCACACTGACGGAAAAGCAAACTTCACTATGATTGAATTGAAAGATGGTGATACGGCTAACAAGTTTGCTGCCGAATCACTTGAGCAAGGGTTTGTAGTTAGACCATTGGGTATGTTTGGTCTGCCAAATTGTATAAGAATAAACTCGGGCACAGACGAGCAAACAGATAGAGCAATAAAAGTATTTGAAAACGTAATAGCGAAATTAAAATGAAAAAAATAATAACTGTATTCGTGTTATTAATGTTATTAAATTCGTGTGATGCCAAAAAGGTAGAAAATGACGATCCTCAAGTAGTAGATTCGACTAAGGGAATCATAGATAATAGTCAAATAGGAATATTAGAAGAAAATCTAGATAATGAGGGTAGCTTCGAAGGTCAGATTACATTCCAAGTAATTATGCAAACGAAAGGTAAGCAAAAAGCCTTTGCATCTCTCAAAGAGGTATTCGGCGATACTGTGATTTATACTTTTAGTAAAGGCAGATATGCTATGCAGTACGTAGATGGGAAGGTAGAATATATAAAATATCTGCGAGACAATAATCAATATAGAAAAATGCTTTGGTTGGATACTTTGTACTTTCTAAATGCATCTATCGAAAATTCTACATTGTACTCGGTAATGAAAGAAAAGACTGACGAAAAAGTATTAGGTAGAAAGCTAGAAATGGTAAGCATAATTACAAATAGCTTCAAGAAATACTATTACTATGACCCTAATATGTATATGAATCCGGAGTATTTCAAAAGACATACCTATGGATATGAGAACAAGTACTATGAGTTGGCTAAGGCGCCTTATATATATGCAGTAATAGAATATGAAGAACTTAGAATAATCTTGAAACCTCTATCAATAGTCGAAAAGAAAATTCCAGATGAGTTTTTCATATTACCTAATTATATAATCAAAGCTTCACCATTAATGGATGAATAAAAATGAAAACACTTATACTAATCTTTTTATGTTTGCCTATATTTCTTCTATCTAACAATATACATTTAGATAAGGGAATCGAATTTTGTAAAAGTGGGAACATAGATTCTGCTCTGTATCACCTCAATTTAATTGGTGATGAAGTAACAATCGAAACTTCACTCGAAGATATATTCAACAAGAATTATTATCAAGCGAAGTGTTATGACCACTTAGAAGCTAATAAATCGGCTGAGTATTACTATCTAAAAGCAATAGCTATAATGGATAGTGCGGAATTCAACAATGTCGATATTTATTTAGATCTGGGAAAGTTCTATCAAAAAATTAGGAATTATGTCGGTTCAAATGAGTATCTGACTCGCTACTATGAGATAGAGTTAGGCAGATTAGGCCAAGAAGCTATGACTTCAGGAGAGAATGAAAGCAAAATAGATTCCCTCGAAGCATCCATAGAAACAATGAAAACTAACGAAAAGAAGCTTGAATCTGATATACGATTGCTTATCGTTTTGATTTCCGTTTTTGGATTAGCCTTTCTTGTTTCCCTGTTCTTGAATTTACGTAATAAAAGCAAGAATGATAAGAAAGCTAATAGCTAGTCTTTTAAACTCCTTCCTAAACCACTGATCAAGGAAGTACTAGCAACGAAGAGCTGGGCTGTTTACTTCGGCTCCGCTCCCTCTCAAGTGACAAGACTTTGAGTCCTGCGTTTAATAATTAGAGAATCAGATCTTTGTAGCTTTGTGTTAAAATAAGTAACATTGATACAGCCACATCATTTCAACCCAACTTAATGTGCCTCGAACCAATTGATGCCTGTGCCTGTGTCAACTACTACTGGTACATCACCTAGAGGTAATGCAGTTCGCATTTTTTCGATTACTAGCTCGCGTAACTCATCCAATTCTGATTGCACTACATCAAACACAAGCTCATCATGTACTTGCAATATCATTTTTGATTTCAGCTTTCGGGTAATCATCTCTTTATCTATGTTAATCATCGCGATTTTCAGCATGTCTGATGCCGTGCCTTGTATGGGCATATTAATAGCCGCTCTTTCGTCTGCATTTTTCAGCATACGATTACTGCTATTTATATTCGGGAAGTAACGACGGCGACCACATAGGGTCTCAGCGTACCCTTTTATACGGGCTGAATCGACAGTATCATCCATATACTTTATAATTCCGTGATACTTCTCTTTGTAATTGTCGATTATGTCTTTTGCATCGCCACGGCTAATGCCTAAACGTTCTGCTAGACCATAAGCACCAAGTCCATACATAATACCAAAGTTCACTGTCTTCGCTATTCTACGCATATCCTGCGTTACGTCTTCTTGTGCTATATCATTCAATACAGCGGCTGTTGCTGCATGTATATCATCTCCATTTATGAAACCTTGAAGCATTTTCTCGTCACCGCAAACGAACGCCATAATACGAAGTTCAACTTGCGAATAATCAGCTGCTAATAGTATATTCCCTTCACTAGGTATGAATGCCTTGCGGACTTTCTTACCCAAATCTGAGCGGATTGGTATATTCTGCAAATTCGGGTCTGTTGACGAAAGTCGTCCTGTGCTTGCTACTGCTTGGTTATAAGTAGTATGTATTTTGTCCGTTCCTTCGAATACCATTCTTGGGAGTGATTCCACATAAGTTGACTGTAATTTACTCAGTTGGCGATAATCTAATACATACTCCGCTATTCTGTGCATGGGTGCTAACTGGCTGAGTACCTGCTCGTTTGTGCTATAACCAGTTTTGGTCTTCTTGACCGCTGGTATTCCCATTTTCTCGAACATTATCTCTGATAATTGTTTCGGAGAATTTATATTGAATTGCTCTTCTGCTTCATCGTAAATTTGTTCTTCTAACTTGTCTATTCGTTTCGATATTTCAGCTTGCAAATCTTCTAGTGCGTCAGTATCTATGCTAACTCCGCACATCTCCATTTTGTTCAACACAGTTATAGTCGGGAATTCTATATTATAAGCTAGATTTTCTTGCTCTGTGCCTAATAGTGATGGTTCCATTTTGTTTTTCAATTGGAGCGCCAAATCAGCATCTTCGCAAGCGTAACTAGATATATCCTCAGGATTGAGGTCAGCCATTGACTTTTGGTCTTTTTTCTTTTCACCGATTAGAGATTTTATAGAAACTGGTTTGTAACCCAACCATTTTTCCGAAAGTGCGTCTAGGTTCAGCTTTTCATCGGGGTTTAGCACGTAACTTGCTATCATCGAATCGAATACAATAGGGGCTATTAGTACATCATATCTCATTAGTATATACTGATCGAATTTGATGTTCTGACCACATTTACCAATCTTATCACTTTCGAGAATTGGCTTTAGCTTATCCACCACGAACTTAACAGGTAGCGATTTATCAGCTCTTAATTTACGATTGAACTGTGTTTCGTCTATTTCATCTTGCTCGAAAAGTGACTTGTTTTCAGGCTTTATTTCTTCTAATTCTCTATCGTCTATTACTGGTATATAGTAACCCGTTTTTTCTTTGAAAGAAAGTGCTATACCGACTATATCACACTCATTTTTATTCAATCCAGATGTTTCCAGATCAACTGATAGTACATCGTGTTTTTCTATTTCAGTGATTAGATTTTCTAAATCTTCCTTAGTGTTTACAATCTTGTAATCATTTTCAGCTGATTCAATTGTCTCTAGCTCACTTTCTTCATCGATTTCAGGTAGGCTGCCTATGCTCGCTTTACCCGAGCGGTCGAACCATTTGCCACGAAGTGTACGGAATCCTTCGTGAGCAAAGAATTTATCTAGCTCATCGAACTTAGTATTCTTAAATTCAAATTCATCAAAATTGAACTCAATTGGGCAATCTTTTTTAAGGGTAACTAATTGTTTTGATAGAAAAGCCATTTCCTTATGTTCTATAAGTTTAGCTTTCACGGATTTGCTCGTGATTTCGTCTATATTCTCATAAACACCTTCGAGCGATTCGTACTTTTCTATAAGTGGAAATGCTGTTTTTATACCTATTCCTTTTACACCCGGAATATTATCAACCGCATCACCAATTAGTGCTTGTACGTCTATAACCTGGTCTGGGCGAACCCCAAACTTCTCACGAACTTCTGGATAGTCAACTACTTCTAAACCACCGCCTTTGGTAGCTGGTTTTAGTATTTTAATATGTTCTGTAACTAGCTGATAGTAATCTTTATCACTAGTTAGGCAATATGAATCAATCTCTTTTTGAGAAGCTTTATCTGCCAAAGTAGCAATCAAATCATCAGCTTCGAAACCATCTAGCTCCATTTGCGGAATACCGAAAAGTGTCATCATTTCTTTTATCTTCAGCAATTGAGGGCCCAAATCCTCTGGGAATTCAGCTCTATTTGCCTTGTAAGCATCATACATATCATTCCTAAAGGTAGGAGCGGAAGTATCGTAAACAACTAGTATGTGCTTTGGGTCATATTTATCAAGTAGCGAAGTTAGTATATTTGCAAATCCAAATACAGCACCAGTTGGCTCACCGTCAGTGTTGGTTAGACCAGTTCGATACATAGCATGGTAAGCTCTGAAAACTAATGACATTCCGTCAATCATAAAAAATCTAGGCATAGTATTCCTTTTCTATTCGCTGAATAATTTCTTTTCTTTTATTAACTTCTGCAATGGCTCTACGTGTTTTAGTAATATAACAAACGCAAGCATAGCAACAAGTTGAAAATATCTAGTAGCATCTTCGAATGCTACAAATGTTGTAATTTCTATAAGTTTATCTGGGGATATCATCACCATTATCGGAGCACCAATTGTAGCCAAAGCATTTGCTACGTGTACATTTTTACGGACTCCATTATACGAGATTATCCAAACTATACCCCATTGGAAAATAGCAAGTGGGTTGATGAACAAAAGTACTCCGACAGCTGTAGCTAAGCCTCTCCCGCCTTTCATACGTAACCACAAGTTGAAGTTATGCCCTATAACCGCAAAAACTCCAGCATAAGATAACAACATCATCATATCATCACTATTCGGGAAGAGCATATATACTGTCATACAAGCCAGAAATCCTTTGAATCCATCTAACAAGAAAACAGCAACACCAATCCACTTTTTACCAGTTATTTCGTAGCTGTTCATTGCACCAGTATTCTTGCTACCCTCTACTGTTAAGTCAAGCCCTGTTGCCTGCTTTACTATTATCTTAGAAAAGGCAATAGACCCGAGCAAATATCCTATTATCCCTGCTATCAATCCGTCCATCTAGTATTTCTCCTTCAGTAATTTCATCTGTAAAAGTGATATCATCAATATAATAAAAAATAACACATAAGCCACGGCCGATGCGTAACCCATTTTATCTGCCATCTCGAATGCGTTCTGATAGACCTGATAAACTAAAGTTGTAGTTTCGTTCAGAGGTCCCCCCTTAGTCATCACGTATATTTCTATAAATATTTGGAACGATTTAATAGTATTCACAACTAATATAAAGAGCAAGGTTGGTTTTAGCATTGGTAGAGTAATGCTTTTGAACTGCTGCCAAGGCGATGCACCCGATATATCTGCCGCTTCATATAAGTCTTTTGGTATGGTTTGCAATCCAGCCAAAACGATTATCATATAGTAACCGGTCGCAATCCAAATATCCATTGCCATAATTGCTGGTAATGCAGTCTCTACTGATTGCAGCCACCCGTCAGGTTGACCACTCATTCCTACCATCTGTAAGAGTGTATTTATATACCCTTCTTTGCTATACAAATTCTTAAAAATCAGTGCTATAACTACGAGTGAAGTAACTGACGGCAGAAAGTATGCCGCTTTGAAAAATTCTTTCAGCTTACCATTAGTTCTATCTACTAACACTGCAAGTAAAGTTGCTAGAGTAGTAGTAATAGGCACAGTAACGAATACAAAAAGCATAGTATTCGATAGTGATTTGAGGAACGAGTCATCAGAAAAAAGAGCTGTATAGTTCTCTAATCCGATGAAAGTAGTCTCATTGCTCAAAGTTTTATATTCGGATAAGCTAAGTATAAAAGAGTAAATAACAGGATACGCCCAAAACACTAGGAATGTCAGAATCCAAGGTAATAGTAGTAATAAGATGTTAAATCTCTCTTTATTCTTATAACTTATCATTGAAGTCCTTTATTTCTTGGTAGAAACGAGATAGCGGAAATCCAACTATATTATAGTAGCAGCCGACAATCTTCTCTACGAAAACAGAACCGAAATCATCTTGTATTCCGTAGCTACCTGCTTTATCCATAGGTGAGCCAGTAGCTATGTAAGCGTACTTTTCCCTTTCGCCTAATTCACGAAAAGTAACATCCGTTTTAACATAGAAGCTAGTAGAGTTATTAGAGTCATGGTGCACAAGAGAGACACCCGTATAAACTTGATGAGTATTGCCGCTGAGCCGTGTTAGCATTTCATAAGCATCTTTTTCATTTATTGGTTTGTTTAGTAATTCCTCTTTCAAATATACCGTTGTGTCAGCACCAATAATTATCTTGTGTGTTTTGAAGCTAGATACATGCATAGCCTTTCTATTTGCCAATTCCATTACAAACTTAGTCGGGTCAGATTCGACTATATCCTCTTCATCTATATCAGCAGGAATAACTTCGAATTGCAATCCTATTTGCTCCAATAACATCTTCCGACGAGGTGAACCAGAGGCAAGAACAATCTCATTTTTTAAATCTAGAATCTGTGTTAAATTTAACATATTTACTATTATAACCGTTTCAATTTGATACTTAGCAAATATATGAAATTAGAATTTAGCTTACCGAATTACTTTAAAACTTATAGTAGAAAATACGGCAATATTTTTCAAATGTTAAGAATAATAGGGACTCGTTTAAACAAAAAAAAGAGATTGTCTTATCCAGACAATCTCTTTGATTTTTAGTACTATCTACGTTTAGATTTATTTATTAGAAGGTATAATGTCAATAGTTACGTTTCTATTGTACATACGTCCTTCTGGTAGAGTATTATCATAAGTAGAAGCAGAGTTAGACTCACCATAACCGTAAGATATAATATTATCTACTTTGTCAGAAGAAGATCCGAATTCACTTACGAATATAGTTTTAGCTTCATTCGCTCTGTTTTGAGAAATACCAGAGTTAACTTCAGTGCTACCGATAGGGTCAGTGTGACCAGAGATGATTAGTAATTCTTCGTCATCAACTTTAGGAGCTACTTTAGTTCTCAAATCATTTTCAGCAATCTTGATTGCATCCGCTTGACCATAGTTGAATAGAATAGTATATCTCTCACCGATTTTAGTATTGTCCATTTCTTTAGTTAAGCTAAATTCAGCTTCATCTTTAATCTTTGTTCCATCAGCTTGTACTATTTCAATAAATCCTTTGTATTCACCTTCTTCTTTACCTTTTAGTAGTAAGTATGGAGAAATTCTTTCGTTTTGATTGAAAAATGGACCATAAGTTACAGTCTTATTGTCTTCATCAGTTATATTGATATTCCAAGAGCTAAATTTAACATTTGGATTCAATGAAACTAATATATCATTATCTATTGGGTACTCATCAACCATTTTAACACGAAGTAATTCGTAGATTTCAGGTTTGTTAAATACGAATTCAACTCTTCTATTTTCAGCATCAGCCAACGGTCTATCGTTCACAGGAGTAGCAGAGCTACCAGATGGGATACGAGGCATTTCTTGACCTTTAGTAGTTATTCTACTAGCATCTATTCCATGTATGTTAACTAGGTAATCTCTTACATTATTAGCTAGGATAGCGCCGTCATTGCTCTTAGGAGCAGATCCGATTAATTCTACACTTAGACCACTGTCGTCTTTCATTTCTTGAGCATAAATGTTCAATATATTGTGGTAAACAGCAAGTTTCTTGTTAGTTGCTGTTTCGCCGTTTAGTTCTTTGTTATTAGTCAAATCAAGAGCATCTGCTTTGTCGAAAGAACCCGCATTTGCTTGAGTTAATAAATTATATCTTGAAGGAATATTTTGTTTTGAACCATCAAAGAAGACGTAAGGAATAATTGGGAATGACTCCTCTACTACCCTTTGGATTACTTTACCTTCATAAGGAGGAAGTACTGTCGCATATTGACCGCCAGTATTAGCAGCATTCAAATTAGGGATGAAATCGATTGCTCCAGTAACACCTAATCTAGCTGTGATAGTTGACCATGTATCATCGAATCCATCTTGAATCAAATCAAATGTAGGAGACTTTTGTCCCAATAACCATGAACCTTCGATAAATGGAGAAAGTACGAATACTTGACTTGGACCTATAGGAGCAATACGAATATCGTAGTTGAAACCTAATTGTGCACCCAAAGTTAAGCTTTTCAATTCAGTAGCTTCTACAGCCATTAGCTTTGTAGATCCATCCAATTTAGAATCGTAATCAAACTCACCAGCCATTTTCAATCCAATAACTGGACCTACATATACGCTAGAATTTTTGAAAAGTAATTCATTAAACTTAAAATATGGAGCTATATTCAAGTAAGAATTGTAGATATCAAACTCAGGTTTGTTATCAGCTGATTCATCAGTTACTAATGAACCTCTATTATCATAACCAATTTGAAGACCTAATCCCCACCAAGAATTAGAGATATATTCTGCTCTAAGTCCTAAATAACCACCTATACCTGTACCATCATTAGCAGTGAATGTACGGAAACGAGTGCCAACTGGCTCAGCAAAAGTCTGATAACCCAATGCTGCGAAGTTATAGTTCAAGCCCAAATCAATACCTAATCTGTATTTCTCTGGTCTCTCTAGTTTATCATTTTGAGAAATAAGCAAACTCGTCGATGCGAACAAGACTAAAAGAAGTATTTTAAATGACTTCATATTTTTTCCATAATTGTTATAAATGTGTGTGCGAAATACGTTTAAAAACATAAATTATTGTATAAGTATATATACCGAAAAATTGAAATTTTAGGTATTATTATAACTTTGTGAACGACTTATTATCAAATAAAATTTCATTTCTAAAATAATATTATTATTTTGAGTTTTTACTTTAACAATTATGCTAAGTAAATATAAGTGAATATAATTAGAATCATTGTATTAATACTATTGGCGAGTGTGTTTTACGCTTGTACTTCCTCTAAGCCAATATCATCCAACAAGTTCAAGGGATACAGCCAAATTAGTCAAGGTGAAATAGCCACAATGGAGTGGGATTTTGCTAATGCTACTAATGTAAAGGTTGATCTTTATGATAAACTCTACAACGCAATAGATAGTGCTAAAGTATCGCCTGGTTCTACTAAGGAATATAAGATAACTGCTTTTCATGAGTCTGATACAGTCGCATATAAGTGGACAGTAGAGGTTGTAAACAAAGAAGAAAAAGTAGATGCTAAAAAACCAGTGCAAAATGAGACTAAACCAACGGTTGAAATCCCTGTTTATTCTCCTAATAGCACTAATTCCGAGTATATAAATGGTGCAATAGGGCCAGAAGCTGCTCCTGTTAGAATCAAAATAATGCATTCTACTAAAAATGAGAAAGAACTGGAGCTAAAAACTATAATATTAGATGAGAATGGGAATTTCATAAATGGATTGAATTCCAAAGTAGTAGATTTGTCATTTATACAAAGATGTAAGAAAAGCTCTAATTCTGCTGGTGATTTGCAAATACAAGAAGTACACAAATCTGATGGTACAGATTATTCGATAATATTTGATAATTCTTCCGTTGCTGAATTCAATTTTCCATTGCTAGAGCGAGTCTTGAATTTTTCTGAGTCACTTAGTACAGAAGATAGATTGATGTTCTCATATTTCAATCACAACTATACAGAATATCTAACGCTCCAACCGCAAAAAGAATTCTATGACACTTTCAAAGGGTATGATTTACCTAAGCCAAGTGGACTTTCGGGATTGTATAAAGCTGTGTATAGCAACCTAGTAGATTTCACCTCTCGAATCTCAAAAGATAAGAACAAAGCAGTAATTCTCATAACTTATAGTGAAGATAATTCGTCACTTATATATAGCCCAGATGATATAATTAATGCAGCTCAAAATTTCGGGATTCCGATATTTATAATTGCTGTTGGAGATGCATTTAACTCATATACATTACAAAAAATAGCTAACTCAACTGGTGGCAAACTATACACTGTCCATACTGATAGTTCGCACGTAGCAGAGCACATAATGAAGGAAATAGATTTTGCTCTAAATAATCATTATTCTATATCGTTGAATTATGACAATAATGAAAAAGAATGTGCAGATGCCTACGGCAAGCTGATACTAAAGTATGGCGATAAGACAATAGAAGACGGAATAATACTCAACCCAACAAAAAGTGAGTTTCATTCGTATTATCAATCGGTGGCTATCTTCGAGGCGAAAAGTTCTGAAATTGACAGCGACTATGATGATGGAATTATAGAATTATCCAATGTCTTAAAAAATAACCCTCAATATAGAATTAAATTAGTAGGTCATAGTGATGACGAGGGAAGCAAAGAGTTTGATGCAGAGATTTCGGATAGTAGAGCAAACAAAGTAAAAACTATGATAGTCAATAATGGTGTAGATGCTAACCAAGTAATAACGGATTCGGAAGGGTTTTCGAAACCATTATATATATTAGGACAAACACCTTGGCAAAATAATTTCAACCGAAGAGTAGAATTAAAATGGGTCAATCCTTCTCAAACATCACCATTTGAAATAGTAGTTGAGCAGGTATGGACAGAAGAAGAAGCACTTACATCATCGGAGAAATGGGGTAAAAGAGGATACCACACTTATTACGATAATTACTTGATTGGCAATGAGCCAGTATATAGAGTTATGTTATGGGGATTCGAAGATGAGGAAGAAGTAAAAGAAGTAGCTTCTAAGATAATGAAGAAATTTAAAACAAAAGTAACATACAAATAAAGAAAGAATAGATGAGCAAAGAGAATTTAATTGGTAAAGAAATAAAATGCCTAGATCATGGCTTTGTTAGATTAGTAGATGTGATGGGGGATGATGGCTCGATAGTACAAGCAGCTAGGGTCTCTTACGGTGCAGGAACTAAAACAGTCAACGAAGATAGAGGACTAATCCGATATCTGATGAGACACAAACACACTACCCCATTCGAGATGGTAGAGTTCAAATTTCATATAAAACTACCTATATTCATAGCAAGACAGTGGATTCGCCATAGAACTGCTAATGTAAATGAGTATAGTGGTCGCTATTCTATAATGAAAGATGATTTCTATTTGCCAGATATAGAACAAATTCGTCCACAAAGCGAAATGAATAAGCAAGGCAGAAGCGACGAGACTTTCACAGATGAGAAAGCTAATGCTATCAGAGAGAAATTAGGTAAAGTTCAAAAAGAACTTTACACAGAGTATGAATCACTGTTGGGTGAAGAGTTAGCAAGGGAATTGGCTCGTATCAACTTGCCACTATCTAATTATACAGAGTGGTATTGGAAAATTGATTTACACAATCTATTCCATTTCTTGCGTTTACGTATAGATTCGCATGCACAATACGAAATAAGAGTATATGGTGAAGCACTAGCGGGTATAGTAAAAGAGATAGTACCACATGCTTGGCAAGCATTCGAAGATTATAGTCTTAATTCGGCGAACTTCTCAAAGCCAGAACTGAATGCAATGAAGAGATTACTCGAAGGTCAGAAAGTAGAAGATTTGGATTTGGACGAAATAGGATTGAGCAAAAGAGAATTCAGAGAATTTCAATTAAAATTAGAACAAATAAATCAATAGAATAAGTATGATTAAAAAAATAGTTTATATAACTTCCATCTTCCTAGTAGCATTCTCAATGAATGCACAGACAGTAGAGGAAGTTTTAGATATGTATTACCAAGGGCTAGGCGGCAAAGCCAAATTTGAATCTATCAAATCATGGCACTTAATTGGTAATTCGCAATTAGGCCAAAACCCTCCTGGTGAATTTCAATTTATTTATGTAGCACCTTCGAAGATTAAAGTAAAAACGGTAATCGATACTTTTGAGATAGTACAAGCAATCAATAGTGATACTACAGGTTGGCATCAGATACCTCCTAGAGGTATATTAGTACCAACTCCTATGACTGAACAAGAAGTATCACAACTAAAAGGACAAAGAGCTTTAGTACTAGGACCCTTCTATAACTATAAAGAGAAAGGGGCAGAGTTAACTTACAAAGGTGTAGTTAAAAAAGACAGCTTAGAATACAAGAAATTAGTATTGCAAACTAAAATAGACGGGCAAGATGGTCCACGCTCAGATATTTACCTAAATAATAAAACTAATTTGATAGAAATAATAGAAACGCAAACTTTAAGTGGCGGTTCACCTGTCACTTTTATCAACAAGTTATCGAATTACAAAGATGTAGATGGCTTGATGGTACCATTCACCTATGCTACTTATGTAGGTGGTCAAAAGTACACTACTCTAGATTTAGAAACAATAATCCTAAATAAACAATATGAGCCAAGTATATTCGATATGCCGTAAAGTGGCATAGAAACAAGTTAATACTTTGCTTTAATTTTTAATTTTGATTATTTTGCATAATTAGTAAAACCACATAAAAGAAAAAGACATTTACGGGAGTCATTTTAAATGAAAGTTGATGTAGTAATGCCCAAAATGGGCGAATCGTTACAAGAAGGTACAATCATAAAATGGTTGAAAAAAGAAGGCGATAAAATTGAAAGAGATGAGATGATATTGGAAATATCTACTGACAAAGTAGATACTGAAGTTCCATCTCCACAATCTGGTATATTGACAAGAATATTAGCTCAAGAAGAAGAAGTAGTAGAAGTTGGTAAAAAGATAGCTGAAATCGAAACTGATGCTTCAGCTGCTGCAACAAGCACTCCTGAGCCAGCGGCTCAAGTAGAAGCTCCAGCTCCTGTACAACAAGAAGCTCCAGCTCCAGCTCCTCAACAATCTGCTCCTGCAGAAAGTTCTAGCTCAGATGATGCTGGTAATTTGCAAGACTTGGTGATGCCTAAGATGGGTGAATCACTCCAAGAAGGTACAATCACAAAATGGTTGAAGAAAGAAGGCGATACTATAGAAAGAGACGAGATGATATTAGAAATATCTACTGATAAAGTAGATACTGAAGTTCCATCTCCTGTTGCTGGTGTATTGTACAAAATATTAGCTCAAGAAGAAGAAACAGTTGAAGTTGGATCTGTAATAGGTAAGATAGCTACTAGTGGCGGTGCTAAAAAGCCAGCTGCTCAGCCAGCTCAAGAGGCTCCTAAACCAGTCGCTCAAGTTGCAGCTGCCGCTCCTCAACCAGTTGCACAAACTACAGTTCAACATAACGCTCCTCAAGTACAAGGAACAACTTTCGATATTCCTCGTAAGAATAATGGGAAGTTCTTCTCACCTCTTGTTAGAGCTTTAGCAAAAGATAATAATATCTCTCTGGAAGAATTGATGAACCTAAACGGTTCAGGTCTAGAAGGTAGAATAACAAAAGAAGATTTAGAAAATTATATTTCAAATAGAGGTAGCAGACCTGCTCAAACAGCAGCTCCAGCTCCTACTCAACAAGCAGCACCTGCTCCGGTATCTTCAGCACCATCAAACGCTCCTACTTATAGTTTCAGCGGTGGTGATTCGGAGATTATCCCAATGGACAGAATGCGTCAGCTAATTTCTGAACACATGGTTCGCTCTAAACAAACATCTGCTCACGTTACTAGTGTTGCTGAAGTTGATGTAACTGGTATAGTGAACTACAGAGAGAAAACTAAAAACGAATTCTTACAAAGAGAAGGTATGAAGTTAACTTACACTCCTTTCTTTATAAAAGCAGTTGTAGATGCTATTAAGCTAAACCCTATGGTTAACGTTAGTGTTGATGGTAAGAATATAATCAAACACAATAGATTAAACTTAGGATTTGCTACTGCTCTTCCTGATGGTAATCTAATAGTACCAGTTATCAAAAATGCTGATAACTACGGATTGACTGGATTGCAACGTTCTGTAAATGATCTGGCTCACAGAGCTAGAACTAAGAAATTGCTTCCAGACGATATACAAGGTGGGACAATCACTATGACAAACGTTGGTACTTTTGGTACTCTATTTGGTACTCCTGTAATCAACCAACCACAAGTTGCTATTATGGGTGTTGGAGCTATCAAGAAACGTGCTATGGTAATGGAAGTTGATGGTTCTCACGCAATTGTAATAAGAGATATGATGTATTGTTCTATCACTTACGATCACAGGGTTGTAGATGGTATGTTAGCTGGTCAAACTCTGAAAGCATTTGTTGATACATTAGAATCAATGAACGAGAATACTATTGTTTTATAATATAGTAAAACAACATTAAGATATAGACAAAGCCTCGCATTTTGCGGGGCTTTTTTTTTGTTTATAAATAACTATAATTAGGTACAAATACCTATACGTCTTATTCATTTTTATTTCATATTTTTTAGGTGTCTTATAAATAATAAAATCTAATCAAGGAGAATATATAATGAAAAGTATACTACTATCATTGGCGCTTTGCGTCTTCGCGTTTTCTAGTGCTTTGTCATTGGAACCATTAAACGTAGCTATTATCAACACGAATGCTGGGCCTCACAACTTGACAGTTGAGCTTAATAATTATACAACAGGTTCAGCTGTTAATGTCTATTCAGAAACATTCAATGGTTTAACACCTAATTCATCTGGTGTAATATCATTTACTCTGGGAATTGGTTCAGCACCTTGGACTGGTATTACGTCAGCTACAGTGGGTACATATCACATAATTGATGTTAAAATTGGGGGTAACCTATATGCCCAATATAGAATTGATGAGTTAATCAGACTTCAAGCTCAAAACGGTGTAACAGATAAAGACGGAAATATAATTCCGGTTGAAAATGATGCTTCAACATTAGGTACAAATACGCAAAGATGGAAAGACGTTTACGTTGGCCCTGCTTCATTCCATATAGGTGCTCCAGGTGACGAAGCTTCTATTAGCTATACAACAGGAACAAATACGCTTAATGTTACATCAGATGTAACAAATACAACTGGTGATTTGACCGTAGGTGGAGCTACTAACTTTGAAGTAAATGGAAATAATGGTAACCTAACAACTGCGGGTAGAGTTGATTTAGCAGGTAATTTAAGGTTTACTGGAGCTGGAGCATTTATTACTCACACAGTCGTTGGTGAAGATATAAGAGTTCATAATAATTTTGTGATTGGAACGGCTGGTAATGACAACTTTAAAGTTGTAAACGGCAGTGGGAACACAACTATAAAAGGGAAAACAGAAATTAACAATAATAATTCAGGTGCAGGGAATGCGTCTTTGAAATTGACTAATGATGATCCAACGAACGAATCTTTTGCTCTAAACATTACAAAAGGTCACAATGCACTTTCAGTCGATAATAATACTACAACAATTGCTACTAATGCTGCTATTACAGTTGGGGTAAATACTATAATTTGATTGAAATCTGGTGGTGGAAATATTTCAAATAATCTTTTGAGTAATGGCTCTTCTAAAGGACAAATCCTTTATATAACAAATGAAGATGCTGGGACTATAGATCTTAACAATACTAACACTATAGGCAATGTAACTATAGGTGCAAAATCAGCTATACAATTACTTTGGCTTGGTAACAATTGGGTTATTCTTAATAGATAGTAATATCTAACAAGACTAATACTTTAAAGCCCTGCATTTTTGTGGGGCTTTTTTTTCACTTACTAATATCCACAAGTCCAAATAATTCACTATATTGTATTTATAACACAGAAAATACTCATGAATTATGATGAAATACTTTATACTGTCGCTGATGATTATTAGCACTACTTATGCTCAAACAAATGATGCTGGTGGCCCACATAACTATATCGAACAGAAATTCGATGTTTTAGAATACCGTCCTATAATTACAATCGAAGACCACAAATCGAAATTTATTAGAGGTGAAGTCACTATCAATATAGAATGGAAGAACATATCGGATGACAATTTTTTCTATTTTCATAATGAAGATTTGACAATAGATAGTATCCTATATGATGGTGTGAGAATTATCGCATTTGAGGTTATTGAGCAGGATCCATATAATCAGTATTATTCAATTCAATCTACTTCATCCTCAAAAGAAGCTACAATCAAGATTTTCTACCACGGCACTATGACTAGTGAAGGTGGTAGTAATGATTGGGGCGGAGTCCACTATTCGCAAGGTATTCTATATGCTATGGGAGTGGGATTCTTCAATGATTATGTGAGTTGTACTCGCCACTGGATGCCGAGTTTTGATTTACCATCTGATAAAGCTCATTATACTGGTACTTTTATAGTTCCTGATTCACTTATGACTATTTCCAATGGAAAGCTATTATCCAAAGTGGATACACTCGTTGGTATGAGCAAATATACTTGGACTTTGGGCGATGATGTTGCCGCTACTTATCTACTTACTTTTGCCGTCGGTAATTTTGCAGAAGTTGATATACCTTCAGAAGGTAAGCCACCTGTAAAGTTATATATGTACAATAATCAAAATTCAATAGCTTCGGGGAAATTAGTTTTTAAGCTGGTACCAGAGATGATTTCTGCATTTGAGCAGTTCTTTGGCTATGATTATCCATTTGAGACTATGGGTTACTATGCCGCTAGTAAAGGTGCAATGGAACATCAGACCCTAGTGACTATGAGTCAAAGTCAGATAGTGGGTAAAGCTAATGCTAATGATACTATGTATTCGACGGCAGCTCATGAGTTAGGACATCAGTGGTTTGGAAATCTAGTTACACCTTATGATTTCAGAGATGCTTGGTTGAACGAAGGCTTTGCCGTTTTCACGGAGTATGTATGGATAGAAAGCAAGCTAGGGAAAGAAAAATACAGAGAGGAACTAATGAAACTTCGCTCAACATATATAAATACTACAGCTGCAGCAGAACAACATATACCCCTTTATGATTTTCATAGATTCTCTAAAAATAATTATCCTCCTACTATTTATCAGAAAGGTGGGCTAATACTAGCATTAATTCGAGATATAGTTGGCGATGAAGTATTCAGAACAAAGATGAATAAATACTTGACTACTTATGAGAATGCTAATACTAATACAGAACAATTGACAGAGATATTTGCAGATGTATTACCTCAAAAATTCTGGGATACATGGGTTTATGGTCGAGGTTACCCAGAAGTTGACATCACGACTTTCCAAGATGATGATAATGGCTATGTGGTAGTCGTACAAAGAGAGAATGAGTTTCAAACTTACGAATTTGAATTGAACTATCACCTTATGTTTGATAATGAAAACAAGAATCAAACTCACAAGATAACTAAAGCGATAGATACACTAGTGTTCCCTCGATCAACTTATTTCAAAGGAGTAGAAGTCATTGACAATCTGTACTTATATAAAGTAATGAGCAATAACAGATTGACTTCAGTAGAAGAAGAATTTGACTCGAGTATCAATCTAATAAGCACTGTAATAGATGACGAATTAGAAATAAATTTCGGGAAAGCAGCAAATTATACAATCGAAATTGTAACTTTAGTTGGCAAGAAAGTGTTAATAGAAAGCGGAGAATATTACGGAACTATAAATATAAATTTGAGTTCGCTTGTAGCTGGCACTTATTTCGTTTATATTCGTTCTTATGATTATAATACAATGAAAAAAATAATTGTGAGATAAAATTGGCTGTTTTAGAAGTAAACGAATATAAAAATAATTATAACGAGATATTGCACTCAATTGAAAGCAACAAAGTCTCAAAAGTAAAGATACTTTCTGTGTCCAAGTCGCACCCAGTAGAGGCATTAGTCAATGCCTATGATTCTGGTTTGCTTGTTTTCGGTGAGAATTATGTTCAAGAAATGGTTGACAAATACGAAACTATTTCTACTGAAATGAAGAATAATATTGAGTGGCATTTCATAGGTAGTTTGCAGACAAATAAGGTGAAGTACATAGCTCCTTTTGTAAACTGTATTCACTCAGTATCTAAGCTGAAATTAGCTAAAGAAATTGATAAAAGAGCCAAAGAAAACAATAGAACTATAGATATACTTTTACAGGTAAATACGTCTGGAGAAGACTCCAAATCAGGATGTCAGCCAGACGAAGCAGAAGAAGTAATAAAAAGTTCATTGGATTTAGAGAATGTGAAATTTATTGGATTGATGACTATCTCGGGACTAGAAAGCACCGACGAAGAGCGAAAAGAGGAGTTCAAGTTATTACGTAAAATAAGAGACGGTATAGAGATTAATTTATCAATAGATCTACCAGAGCTATCTATGGGTATGACATCTGATTATCACGAAGCAATAGAAGAAGGTGCGACTATGATTAGAATAGGCACTGCAATTTTTGGAAAAAGAGAATACACAAAATGAAAAAAATAATTCTACTAGTATCACTAACGTTATTCTTCATTTCTTGCGGAAAAGAAGAAAGAGTAATTGATAATTCGGTTGTGTCACTAGATTTGTATCTAGCTGATTCTGTAACTAATGATGTTACTATTTATAATTACCCGAGTATGGAAATATCAAAGGCCAATTTGCTAGCAAATGCTGGTATTACTATTAGCTCACCTATTTCCAACATCCGTGAGTTCCAAAAAAGAATTTACATACTAATTCCAGGTGAAGATAAAATGATTGTACTGGATGCTGTTTCGGATACTTTGCTAGCAGTAAGCGATTTTCCATTTGGTTCAGGACCATTCGATATTAGCTTTGCAAATGTAGCTGATGGATTTGTTATGTTCAAATATGCCCCTTATATCACAAACTACGACTTGGTTTTCAGTAAAAGTGCAAGAACATTGGATGGAAAGAGTTTAGTCACTTCAATCGTTGATTTTGGTAGCTATTCATTTATGACAGAATCCCAAACCCAACGAGTACGAGTTTTAGACAACAGAACTTATAGAAGTGACGGTGAAATTCAATTAACTGGTATTCCTATACTTTCAGCTATAACTTCTGAAAGTGAGCTATTCGTAGTTAGTCAAGGATATACTACCCAAGTTGGTGAAGAAGCTCCAGTAACAATTCCGACACAAATACACTTCATCAATCCTATTGATAGAACAGTTCGATACACTCGTGAAATGGGAGATAATTTAATAAATGCAAATGAAGTAATACCTACTGATCTAGCAACTACTCCGATTGGTTACGCTTTTGTTACTACTAACAAAGGGATGCTAAGGATGGATACACGTAATAATGGAAATTTTTTCGATGTAAGTAAGAGAATATTTACTCGTATAGAATATAATTCACAACGAAATGGCCTATATATGCTAGAATTTACAGCTTCGGGAACGAAATTAGCCGAAGCAAGTGCTGTAAATGGTCGAGTAGTAGGTGACATAGAAATACCAATTAGTACAAATTGTTTTCACCTTTCTAATTAGATGAATATAAACAAAGAACTTATTAATCTAACCTCACTTTTAGATTTCAGCAACAAGCTAACTCAGAACCTGAGTGAGGAGTTTATTATCAACTCCACTTTATTCACTATAATTGGTAAACTGAGTATTTGCGGTGTTCAGGCCACTAAGTCTATAGATGAAAAAGAGATTATAACTTTTAAAAAAGGTAGGTTAGATTGCGAAACCAAAATAACAGAAGTTATTCTGATAGATCACAATATCAAGTATGTATTCCTATTAGGTAAAAAAATAATAGAAGCCGAAATCTCAGATGTCGAAAAGCAATACGTCAAACTGATAATATCAATTGCTGCAACTGCACTCGAGAACTTCTACAATTTCCAAAAGCTACAGTTCCAAAAAACACAAGCAGAAAAGAAAAGTCAACTATTAGAAACACTGTTCGAAATTAGCCGTAGTTTCAGCGGTTTATCATCCGAAGAGAAAATCGTAAAAGCCCTTGCCTTCAACATAATGGGGCAGCTAATGACAAATAAATTTGCTGTTTTGAAAACAAATGGTAAAAATACAATTCTTAGAAATACACTTGGAATAACTGATATAGAGCTGACAAGTATAATACCTAATTTAAAAAAAATCAAAGTAGATAGCGATCTAGATGAGAGATACAAAGATATAATCAAAATAGCAACGCCTATGAATATATCTGGAAATACCGAAGGGTATCTGATTATAGGACCAAAAATGCACGGAGAATATGATGAGTCAGATTTTAGCTTTGTATCTAGTTTGGCCTCAACAGCTATCTCAGCACTTGAGAATGAAAGATTAATACAAGAAGAAATAGAAAAGAAAAGATTCGAAACTGAGTTAGGTTTAGCTACAGAAATCCAAAAAAGACTACTGCCAAAAAGTAAACTTGAAACCGATAAATTCAGCTATTATGGGATGACAAAACCATCAAGCGAAGTAGGCGGAGATTATTTTGATTACGTGAAAATATCTGAAAGCAAATATCTATTTGTAATAGCAGATGTAACAGGTAAAGGAATGCCTGCCGCTTTGATAATGTCCAATATGCAAGCAGCTATTCAATCTTTAGCCCCCATTGAGAAAGACTTAAAGTCCCTAGTTGATACTGTTAACAAAGTAGTATATCGTAATACATCTAAGGATATGTTTATCACTGCTTTTTTCTGTTTACTTGATAGTGACAAAAGTACATTCGAATATATAAACGCAGGACATTTTTATCCTCTACTATCAGCTAGTGGTAATTTGACGGAACTTAAAACAGGTGGCGTAATACTTGGCTTTTTACCTTCACCAATAATCTATAATTCGGAAGTAATGCAATTCGAAGATACATTAGTTATGTACACTGATGGGCTGAACGAAGCAACAGACCCCGCTGGAAATGAACTAGGTATGGAAGGCGTTAAAAAAATAGTTGCCGAAGCTGTAAAGCTACAACCCAAAGAAGCTGTGGACTATATACTAAATGAAGCCCATAAATTCTCTGATAGCAATCAGTTATCTGACGATATAAGTATAGTCGTTCTCAAGAAGAAATAATTCGGCAGAACTAGAATTTGCTGATGTACTCTATACCAACGAATCTGACTAATGAGTTGGAAGCTTTGAAATTAGCAAATGCATCTCTAAACATCAATGCAACTGTCAGATTATCCGAAGCAGCCCATTTTATTTGAAAGTTCAACAATCCTTTGCTATCCATAAAATATGAATTATCTTCCAAATTGGCATTGAATTCAGCTCCAATTGATATTCTCTTATAAATTGTTTGCTCAGCCCCAAAGTAAAAATTAACACTTCTATCATCTGGTTTCGGTTCCAGTGAATAGTTTATACCAGCATGTACGTATATTAATCCCACTGGCCATTTGAAGCTCTTAGAAGAAGCTAGATAAAATCCAGGCGAAGCAGTTTGATATCGCTCTTTTGATTTATCAAAAAGTCCTAACCCTTGTGAGTTCAACCCAAGCGCAAGTGCAGGAAAAGTTTTAGTCTCGTCTAGTACTCTAAATTTTATCTGAAGCCCTGGGAAATCTTGAAACTCTGGGGTACTTACTCCAATTATTTTGCTACCACCAAAGCTAACTCCTATAAGAAAATTTTCGAAAGGAGAAGCAGCAAACTCGGTCATCATCCCTCCTGACTGCATCAGAAAAGCATTTACCTCGAACGTACCTTTGGGAATAATACCAGCAGTAGGCATATCAACTATTCTTCTAGATTCATAAGTTGCAGCTTCACCAGCAGACCCTTCGGCAAGGAGTGAAATAGGTAGTAACGTGATTATTAAAAAAATATAGTATATTGTAAAGTTCTTCATTTGCTTATTTATGATTTATTAAGGTTAATATGAGATACATTTACAATATAACGATTTTGTTATTATTCTCATCTATTTTTAGCTGTGCTTCTACTAAAACAATAGATATAGTTAAGACTGAAACACCATTTTATTCAGTTGATTCAGTTTTCTTAGTTACTCCGTCTTATACATTTAGCCACAATAATTTCACACTAAGTTTAGAAGTTGAGCGATTATTAAATGTACAAGAGTATTATTTCCCATCTTCTGAGCAGCTAAGAGTGATAATCAAAGATGCAAAAGGTAAGACAATTTTGAATACTTCAGAAAGTAAAAGCTTTTTTAGTGCTATCTCGCCGGTTGAGCCATTATTTACAGGTGAGAAGAAAGTATATGCATATTCGCATAATGGAGTAAATCTATTTGAAGCACTTGACGAAATCGAAGTTTATTTGATTTTGCCTACTAAACCGAATGAAATGATTTTTAATAAAAGAATTAAACTTATAGAATGAGTACAGATAATAAATATATGCAATTAGCATTGGAGCATGCAGAATTAGGAAGAGGGAATGTTTCTCCTAATCCCCTTGTCGGTTGTGTAATAGTAAAAGACGATAAAGTAATAGCTACTGGTTACCACAAAGAATTTGGAGGTCCACACGCTGAAGTCGATGCTATTAGCAAAGTAGATGGAGATTTGAAAGGATGCACTGTTTATGTCACATTGGAGCCATGTACTCATCATGGGAAAACACCTCCTTGTGCAGATTTGCTAATAGAAAAAAAGCCGGACAGAGTAGTAATAGCAATGGAAGACCCAAACCCAATAGTCAAAGGCAATGGCATCTCAGCTTTGCAGGGGAATGGAATAGAAACATCTGTAGGAATATTAGTAGAAGAAGCGATGGTTCTCAACAGAGTTTTCATAACTAATATGATAGAGAAAAGACCTTTTGTAACTGCAAAATTTGCTACTACACTCGATGGATTTATTGCTCAAAGAGACCACGAAAGTAAATGGATTTCGTGCGAAGATAGCAGAATAGACGTGCATAAATTCCGATCAGAAATAGACGCTATAATGGTTGGTAGCGGTACTGTACGCCAAGATAACCCTATGCTCGATGTTCGATTAGCAAAAGGACGCAACCCGAAGAGAGTTGTACTAGCAAGCCATCTACAATTGCCTCTTAGTTCTCATCTTTTGAAAGATGAAAATGCGAATGAAAACACGATTATCTATTGCACGAATGAAGCTCAGAATATAAAACTAGTCGATCAGTTGCGAAGCGAAGGGCTAAATGTTAAATCAATTTCTAAGAACAGCAAAGGTAAAGTAGATGTGAGCCTAGCACTTCGAGACCTACTCAAAGAATACCATATAGGGCATATAATGCTAGAAGGTGGAGCTAAGCTCTTCTCGGAGTTCTACGAACTTGATTTTATAGATGAAATAATAACTTACCAAAGCCCGAAAATACTTGGCTCTGGTATTTCACCTTTCGAATACATCAGACCTCTTCACTTATCTGACGATAGCCGATTCCGTCTAGCTAAAACAGATGTGATAGACACTGATATAAAAGCAGTATGGGCTAGAAAATAGTCTAAATTAATTTCGTATAGACTTTAACTTCATTGTGCAGAGTCCTATGAATAGGACATTTGTCTGCTATTTCTAATAGTCTTTGTCTTTGCTCACTATCCAAATCTGCAATTATCTCTATCTCTTTCTCAATCTTATCTATATACCCACTAGTTGTATCACAATCTTGACAATCTTTTACATGCTGTTTTTCATGACTCAAATGAACAATAATCTCATCTATTGCCCATCCCTTTCTATCAGCATACATACGCATAGTCATAGCTGTACAAGCTCCTAGAGAAGCCATCAACAAATCATAGGGATTAGGTCCAAAATCATCACCACCAACGCTTAATGGTTCATCAGCAGTTATAGAATGGTTCCCTGATTGGATATCAGTTGTGAAACCTGTACTACCAATTCTTGCTAGGACTGTCTTTTTGGGTCTTAGCTTCTTTACTTCTTCTGTATCTACGTATCTGCTTACCCAGCCAGATATTACTTGACCTGCATACTTCGAATCACGACTATTCATTAACATATGGTCAGCGCCATCAAGTGTAACAAAACTCTTTGGGTGCTTAGCATTTGTGTATATTTCAGCCGCATTACTTATACCTACTGTGGCATCTTGTGGTGAGTGCATTATTAATATTGCTTTATTCAGATTAGCTAGGGTTGCTTTCATATTCTTAGAAGAAATATCATCAAGAAATTGTTTTTTTACTTCGAATGGTCTTCCGGCTAATAGTATTTTAGCTGATCCTTGAGTCTCTATCTTAGTTATATCTTCTTCAAAAAGATGCTTGACATGATCCGGTGACGAAGGTGCACCTATTGTTGCAACTGCTTTGATAGAATTAATTACAGCAGCAGCAAATATAGAAGCTGCTCCACCTAATGAATGCCCAACTATCAGAGTTGGCTCCCCGTAATTAGTCGCTAGATAATCAGCGGCACAAACCAAATCGTTTATATTCGATGAGAAATTGGTTTCAGAGAAATCTCCTTCACTTTCACCCAGTCCAGTAAAATCAAACCTAAGAACTGCAAATCCACTATTTGTGAGTTCTCGTGTTATATTAGTTACTGCTGTCAAATTCTTATTGCAAGTGAAGCAATGAGCAAAAATCGCATAACTTACTGGTTTTCTATCAATAGGGAGTTCGAGGCGAGCAGATAGCTCTAATCCATCAGAATTTTTGAACAATAATCTTTCAGATTTCATGATTTTCTCTTATGTTGTCAATTGTAAATATAACTTGTACTATAATTCTATATAATACAATTTTAAAATGTAATCTATGTGCTAAAAAAAGAATTTAAATTTAAGCCCCACATCATGAAAAAAACACTAATCACACTTATAGCAACTTTGATACTCATCTCTTGTTCGGAGCAAACGCCCTATCAAGATGGAGTGAAATATATTTACAAAGTAAAATACTCGAATTCTGAATTCGAAGATATAATGACTGTCGAAAAAACAGTTATATCTGGATTTGTCTCCAAAATTCTATTGGAAACAGAAGTTAGGCAAGACAAGGGAAGCAGTACCGGTAACAGCATAGAATCGAATGTATCCAATAGTACTCAGAAAATACAGCTCCCCCACCCTTTGGGAGAGTATCTTAATCTTACTAATTTACTACCACCTCCAACTATAGAATTCCCAGTAGCTATCGGTGATTCTATTCATACAGAGCATACTGTCAAATTCAAACATAGCCCATATAATGGTTATATAATAGAAGGTTATATAAAAGTAATGGGTAGAGAAATGGTTAACAATCACATAGCCAAAGACTCATGCTGGGTTTTGAAAGCTCAAAAATATAATACTACTGATACTACAGCGACTTTTTATTACAATGATAAATACGGCTTTATAGAGTTAGATTACCAAATTGGAGCCGACAATATCACTATCACATTGGATTCACTAGAAATACATTAATATTTAACAGCCTAACTCCTTATCTCTAAGTACTTATACGTAGTAAAATTATTCCACAGTGTGAAGCTATTTTGCTTTACACTTCAATTATTATTCTATGCTGATATCTCGACTCATATTTATTAACTCCTTATATATCAGTATCTAACCGTATAACCTATCACAAAAAAAGGTTTTTGGCACTATTTTTCCATTGTAACTAATAAGATGTTCATCAGTATAATATAGCAATGGAAGTACAAATTAATAATGGAGTATAAAATGAAGAAAATCACAATAATAGCTCTTGTAGCTTTGATGGGATTAATGTCATCTTACAAAGTATCGGAAGCACAATTCTTTGGAGTAGTATTATCACTCACAGGATATGTAGTAGATAGCGACACCAAAGAACCAATCGCTATGCGTGTAGAGGCTTTTGATAATAAAGGCAATCGTATATACTACGGACGGACTAAATCAGAAAATGATGGTTATTATTTTATAACTGGGTTAAAACCCGGTGCTAAGTACACTGTTAAGTTAAGTGATAATGAAAGGTATGCAGATAAAGAGGAAAAGATATCAATGCCAGAAGTGAAGGAATATGAAGAAATCAAAAGAGATTTTCTAGTAGAAGACAAGGTAGAAACAGCCCACCCTGGCAAATAGATAATCAAAAAGAGTAGCAAACAAGCTGCTCTTTTTTTATATTATCATTTCTCACCCCCCCTCTAATCAGGTCACTCCTGAATGAAGTGCTTGTGCTGAGCCTGTCGAAGCAAAGAGTCCAAGAGAAGTAGTCATGATTGTATTTATTTGACAAGATTGTAAGATGATTAGGATAGATATGATGATTGGATTCTCTATGTCACAGCCGCATCATTTCAGTTTTATTCCGTAAATTGATAAATATGAAATTTACTCAACTCAAATACTTTATAGACAAATTCCACGATACAAGAGGCAGTGGAAAGATAATCAAGTTCACTACTCGGGCAGCGTTTTTCTCTGTTTTTATCGGTAGTTTTGCCCTGATTATGTCTCTATCTATACTCGATGGATTTGAGGATATGCTGACAGAGACTACTGCCAAATTCACCTCAGATATTTCTATAGTGAGTATGAATGGTGGATATGTGAGCCGCGATAGTGTAGATTTATCGAGATTTGAGATTGCAGGAGTTGCAGAAGTAATTGAAAAACCTGTAATCATAAGAAAAAAGAATGATATAGATGGGTTTATACTCAAAGGTATAGACTATAAAAATGATATAAATAATTTCAGCCAGAACATTGAAAGAGGGAAATTTGGATTTACTTCTGACAGTGCGAAAGAAGTAATAATTAGCCAAAAAGTAGCTAAGAAAATGGGCTATAAGTTAGGTGATGAAGTTGTAATATACTCGATAGATGCAGATCAACAATCGGTCCCCAAGACGAAAATATCAAAATTCAAAATAGTAGCGCTCTATGACACTGGATTGGGCGAATATGATAATTCTATTTTAATCACTCCTTTACTGACGGCACATAAATTTTTCGATATTACTGAAGGCAATGCCACTAGATTAGAAATATCCGTAAAGGACAAGAACAATATAGCGACAATAACTGATGAGATAGCAGTGAATTTGCAGTTTCCATACATGGCGAAGAATGTATTCGATTACCAACGAATGGCACTAATCTGGATACAAGTACAGAAAGAGCCAATCCCATTGGTATTAGGGATAATTACTATTGTTGCTGTTCTGAATGTGGTTACAATGTTGCTAATACTGATAGTCGAAAAGACAAGACAAATCGGAATTATGAAAGTGTTAGGTATGCCTTCTATCGATATTATCAAAATATTTGTTTTCATTGGTGTTCGTTTGGCGTTTAAGGCAGCAATCACAGGTGGCATTATAGCATTAGTCTTATCTCTACTACAACAGCAATATGGATTTATATCTCTTGATAGTAGTGTTTATTTCTTAGACACTGTCCCTATTAGTATTAATCCATGGCACTATTTCATAGTGATTTTCAATGCAGTGGTAATCTCAGCGATTGTAGTGCTTATACCATCTATTGTTTCCTCCAAGATAAGACCAGTTAAAGTTTTACGATTTTCATAAGTGGCTAATTTTGACACTTATTGGCTTATATTGTACAAATTTAATTCCTCTAAATTTCCATTTGTACATTAGTTGAAATATTCCTAACTTACACTATATTATTAATTACATAGCAATGATATATTCTCCAAAAAGATTTGGCATATACATTGCAGAACAATCAAATGGATAAAAAGATTAACAATTTCCTAAGGGCTTATGGTGCAGAAAGTAGCATCGATAAAAAGAAAGTAATCGAAAAACTATTGGCTCAAATTGGGAATAAGGATGAAAATTCAAAAGAAGAGTTGACGAAATTAGTTAAAACTCTATCCATCAAGCTAAAATCAGAGGAAGATGATTTGGCTTTAATAAGAAAAATAATAGAAGAAATTGATTAGGAAGGATTCCCATGATCAAAGAATTATACACAGCCGCTATGGGCATGATGTCCCAGCAGACACGACTAGAAGTAATATCTAACAATATTGCTAACGCATCTACTGTTGGGTTCAAGCGTGATTCTGTATTCGAGCGTAATCTAATTGACTCAAAAGCTAACCTATACAACATAGTAGGTAGTGCCGAACAAAATGATCCTCCAATAGGCTCATACATTGATTTCAACAAAGGAAGTTACGACCAAACCGGTAATGATTTTGATGTTGCCATTGATGGTAATGGATTTTTCTTGCTAAACGATGAGCAAGGTAAAGAATTCCTAACAAGAGCAGGTAATTTCAAGATAAATCAAGAAGGCGACGTAATCTCCGCTAATGGCAAATACCTAATGGCAAGTGGTGGTAGAATCAATGTATATGGGACTATGCAAGGTGATACATTCAACTCTGATACGAGAAAGGCCGAAGTAAGAATAGATAATTCTGGCGAGATATTTATCAATAATGTGAGCCAAGGTAATCTGGATATAGTCGACACTAATAGCTATGTAGTATTAGAAAAAGTATCTTCATCAGATTTCATATTAACAGATGACAATCAGTACCAAAAATTAACAAATGACAAAGTAAGTATACGCCAAGGATGGCTAGAAAACTCCAACGTAAACGTGATAGACGAGATGGTAGAAATGATAAATCTACAACGTCAATTCGAAGCAGGGAGTAAAGTAATTACAACTAATGAGAACACGCTAGAGCAATCTATTGCATTAGGTAAATACTATTAATAACTAAGAAAATTAAATTGATCCAAAATACAGGAAGTATCAAATGGACAAGACTCTAAGAACCGCAGCCACAGGGCTATCTGCTCAGCAAAGATTTGTTGAGATTATTTCGAATAATATAGCGAATGTGAATACTACTGGTTACAAGAAAACAAGACCAGAATTCCAAGATTTGCTTTATGAAACGCTAAAGCCAGCTGGTAACAGTGCTCGTATAGGTGTAGAACCACTTAACGAAGTGCAAATCGGTAGTGGTACTCAACTTTCTGCTACTAAAAAACAATTCACTCAAGGTGATATAACTGAGACAGGCAATAAGCTAGATATGGCTATTGTCGGAGATGGGTTTTTCGTTATTCAAAAACCTGATAATTCAAGAGCTTATACAAGAGACGGTAGTTTCAAAATGGATAAGAACGGTAGTCTTGTTAATACACAAGGTTATTTTCTAGACCCAGGTTTCCAAATCCCTTCAGACGCTGTAGAAGTGCAAATTAGCCGCGATGGAGTAGTTGGGGTATATGCTGAAGGCAGTACAGAACTAGACACGCTCGGACAAATCGAGTTAGCTCGTTTCGTTAATCCATCTGGTTTGAGAGCTATCGGGGATAATCTATTCGAAGAATCTCCAGCATCAGGTGACCCTATACTTTATCAACCTGGTAGTAATAATACTGGCGAAATATATCAAAGTCATTTGGAAAGCTCTAATGTAGATGTAGTAGAAGAGATGGTGGATATGATAACAGCACAAAGAGCTTATGAGCTGAACTCGAAATCTGTAAGAACAGCCGATGAAATACTAAATACTGCGGTAAACCTAAAACGATAATATGAAAACAATATTTACCATATTAGTTCTAGCTATGTCGATGCAAATAAATGCAGCGACTTTTTCTGCAGATAGAATAGAGGAAGCGTGTCGTACTTTCTTGATTCAGAAATATGGTAATGATTATCAGATAGATTTCATGACGAAGTTCAGTGATATAACGCTCGAGGATAACGACGTAAAGGCTGTTTTCGATGAGCAATACACCGCTTATAATAATGGTGTGAAATTAGAATTTGTAGTTAATGACGAAGTACTTAAAAGTCAAACATTCCACTATACAGTGAAGAAACAAATAAGCGTATTCAAATCAAAATCTTATATACCAGCTAATACTGATATAACTAATGCTATGCTAATCAAATCAAACGAATATGTTGTATTAGATAAGATAGAAGAATATATAAACCCAGTTGGTAGAGTTGCTAATAAATCAATATACAAAGGTGAAACTTTTACCTCAAAGAACACATTACCAGACGTAACGGTAAAGCGAGGAGAAGAGATAGTAGTAGTTGCTTCTAATGGAGCTGTGACAATACGTGGGATGGGAACAGCGCTGCAAGACGGCAGAGTTGGCGAATCAATTAAAGTGAAACGCGGCGATAGTAAGAAAATATTAACTGGAAAAATAAATGAGTCAGGTGAGCTGATTCTTGGTGAATAATATGAAATCATTAATAATAGCAATAGTATTCCTTTCGGCTTTTGGGTTACAAGCACAGTTTGTGCAAAATAGCTCCAATTCGCTATTCTCAGATTTCAAAGCATTCCGCAAGGGAGATGCCTTGACTGTACTTATAGTAGAAGATACAAAAGCGGGGAATTCGGCTACTACTAAAAATGGACGTGAATCATCTGTTGGAGCTGGATTTGGTGTTTCTGCTGGTTCGGGTTCTTCTTCTGGTGATGTTTCATTAGGCACATCTACAGATTTTAATGGAGATGGCTCAACTTCGAGAAACGAATCCATACGTTCTAAGCTAAGCGCTAGAGTTGTCGATTTGGAAGATAACGGCAACCTTATAATAGAAGGAAAGCGTACAACAAAAGTCAATGGCGAAACTCAATACGTAACTATCAAAGGTGTAGTAAGACCTGTGGACGTAAGACCAGATAATTCGGTGTACTCATATAGTATATTAGATTTGACTTTGCTAATTGATGGTGATGGTACTGTCTCAGAATACCAAGAACCGGGATTAATCACGAAATTTTTAAGGATACTTTTCTAATATGAAAAATATAATAATATACATATTGATAGTATTGACACTACCGCTGATGAACCTAGATGCCGCTCGTATCAAAGATATAGCGAACATAGAAGGTGTGAGTGGTGTCCAAGTAATTGGCTACGGATTAGTAGTTGGACTTAATCAAACTGGCGACAATAGAATGGTTTCTTACACAAATCAATCTGTTATAAATATGTTAAAGAGATTTGGTCTAACCATAGACAAAAGAAATAATGGTACTAGAAATATAGCAGCCGTTATGATAACAGCAACTATACCTCCATTTATGAAGAAAGGATCGCAAGTTGACGTAGTAGTATCTGCTATGGGTGATGCGAGTTCGCTGCAAGGTGGAACTTTACTAATGACTCCACTATCAAGAGCCGATGGAAGTATAATCGGAAATGCACAAGGGCCTCTTTCAGTTGGTGGGTATGATGTACGTGCGTTCGGTAGTAGAGTATCTAAGAACTTCGTGACGAGCGGTAGAGTACCAAACGGATTAATCCTTCAAAAAGAAATAGAACAAAGTTTAGCTGATGCTTCTAGCATGCGAATTATTCTTCGTCAACCAGATTTCACAGTCGCTAATACAGTAATGACTGCTATCAACGCATCTGCTGATTTGGATGGTAAAGCGACACTAGAAGATGGAGCTACTATAAAAGTAGATTTATCCACTTTTGCTGATAGAAATGAGCAGCTAATTAAAATTGCTCAAATTGAAGCATTAAATGTGAGCTTAGAAGCTACTTCGAAAGTAGTTATAAATGAGAGAACAGGAACAATAGTAATAGGCGGTAATGTAGAATTATTACCATCAGTAATCGCACACGGTGGATTGGACATAACTATCCAAAGACAAGTAATAGTACCGCAGCCGGCTCCTTTTACTATATTCCCACCTAGATATGCTGAAACTGCAATCATAGAAACAGAAGAAGAGATAAACCAAGCAAGAGCATTAACAGTACAAAACCCAACTGTAGCTGGTATTGCCGAATCATTAAATTTACTTCAAGTTAAGCCAAGAGATTTGATTGCTATATTCCAAGCACTCAAAGAAGCTGGCTCGCTACAAGGGGAGTTGATAATACAATGAGTATAGAAAATTTAGATACTGGGCAAAGCCGTAATATGGCTCAACAAGCACAGCTTGCTCGCAAGATGAGTGCTTTCGATAATGTGAGTAAAACTCCAAAGTCAAGAATGAGCGAAGCAGAAAAATCGAAAATCGAGCAGGCCTCTCGTGGTTTCGAATCTATATTCGTGAATATGATGCTAAAAGAAATGAAAACTGCTCAGTTAGAAGAAAAAGACGATGAAGGTTTTGGCGGGAATACTATGCAAGAGATGGCTCAGCTGAGCTTATCTGATAATGTATCAAAGCAAGGTAGAGGAATGGGAATAGCACAGATGATGTACAAGCAAATGACGGGCGAAAACATCCCTACTAGAAACTCATACTCTGTACCACCGCAACAACTAAAACCGGTTAGTATATCGGATACTGCAGCGGCTAAGATTTCGAAGTATGATGATATAATAGACAAAGCTTCTAAGGAATATGGTATTCCTAAGAATCTGATTAAATCCGTAATAGCAGCAGAGTCTGCCGGTAATCATACCGCAGTTTCACCGGCTGGAGCTAAAGGACTCATGCAACTTATGGACGGAACGGCATCAAGTTTGGGTGTACAGAACTCATTCAATCCAGAAGAGAATATATTTGGTGGTACTAACTATCTTAATAAGATGCTCAACAAATTCGATGGCTCTTTGGAGCTAGCATTAGCAGCATATAACGCTGGTCCGGGTAATGTAGAAAAGCACAATGGAATACCCCCATTCGATGAAACAAGAAAATATGTAAGCAGAGTATTGTCGTACAATTCGGCATTAGGAGAAGAATAATATGGATGAGAAATTTGTAGATTTTCTGAAAAGAGAAAAAGAACTGACTGAAAAATTGCTAATGCTATCAAATAGATTGCGTGAAGCACTGATGTCACAAAGACAAGATTTGGTAGAAAAAATATCACAAGATCAACACATAATAACTGCCAAGCTTAAAGAAATGGAAGAAAGGAGATTACGATACATGGTTTCTAAGCTGTCTATTAGCAGAGTAGAAGCGTCTCAACTCCGTCTTTCAGAAATAGAAAAAACAGTAGAGGGTGAGAACAAAATAGACCTTCGTAGAATAAGAATTGCTATGAAGAAAATTGTAGCCGAATTACAAGAGGTTAACACGACAAATAGATTGCTTTCTAATAGAGCAAAAAATAGTGTTAGCAATATAATCTCGACTCTGAATAGCAGAAATGGTCGTAAAGTTTGTGACGTGAAGGTATAATATGAGTTTCTCAACATTACAAATAGGTAAGTCAGCACTCCTCGCACAAAGGTATGGTTTGGAAGTTGTTTCTAACAATATATCCAATGCTAATACCGAAGGGTACTCTCGTAAAAGAGCAGATTTGACAACTGCCAATTCGAAATATGAAGCTGGTAATTTCGTTGGGACAGGAGTTATAGCTGACCAGCTGAAATCTTTTCGTGAAGAATTTTTCGACAAAGAAATAAGAAATTCAATAACCCGAAATGCCGGCTACGAAGCTGATCAAGAAATCCTAACAAGAATAGAAGGAGTATTGGGCGAACCGTCTGAGACAGGACTAAATAACTTAATCTCTGACTTCTTTATTAGTTGGGATGAACTTTCATCAAATCCAGATAAATCAGCATACAGACAAAAAGTAGTTTCTAGTGCTAGAAGTATGACGGACAAATTTCATCAACTAGCTGAAGGCTTCGAAGAAGCTCGAATAGATGTATTATCAAAGCTAAGAGATAATGTAGCCGATGTGAACAGTCTGGCAAAAAGAATTTCAGAGATAAACTCTAGAATCGCGGATAACCACAGTTCGGCTATCGAAGGCGATTTGAATATGGCCGATGAGCGAGAGGTCTTGATAGAGAAATTGGCTGAGTATGGTAAGATGAACGTAAGCCAAAATGATGATGGTACTGTCAATGTGTATATGAATGGCGTGAACCTAGTTACAGGCAAAAGTTTGAACGAATTGAAGCTAGTAGAAACTACAAACGGCACTACTAACGAACGTACTATCGGGCTATACACTACTGATAAGCAAGGTAATCCGGTAAATAAGGTAAACCCTGGTGCAGGTAAGATAGAAGCCCAAATGAAGCACTACAACGAGACTTTGGACAAAGATGACACGAGTGGTAATTTCTCAATAGCGAAGTCGATAAATGAACTTGCTAAAGAAATAGCTGCTAATGTGAATATGGCGAGTGTTGTCGGCTTCGGGCTGAATGATACTGGAGCTATACCTCCAGGGCGTTCGTTCTTCGTACCATATCCAACTGATGCAGACGCACTTTCGATTCAAGTAAATTCTGTTATCCTGAATGATACAGATAATATCCCATTATCATCAGTTGCTGGTGAAAGTGGAAATAACCAAATCGGTCTGCAAATAGCAGCACTCGCTGATGATATTAACTTCATCAATAATAGAACTCCGGGAGAGTACTATGCTGACTTGCTATCCAAAGCTGGTAATATGCTTAGTGATTCGCAAACTGGATTGAAAAACAGTACTATGGTATTAGACCAAATGAAAAATCAACGCGATACTATAATCGGTGTGAATCTGGACGAAGAAGCAGTAAATCTAATCAAATTCCAACGTAGCTTCGAGGCAGCATCGAGAGTAGTGAATATGGCTGACGAAGTATTAGGAACAATCGTAAATCTGGGTAGATAATGAGAGTAAGTACTAATTCTATATATAGAGATTATCAAAGAAATCTGAATGACTCGCAGTTCAAAGTTAACAAAGAGAACCTTCGAATTTCTTCAGGTAAAAAGAATCACAGCATAGCTGAGAATACTGCTGATGTAGTAGATGCTGACTTATTCCGTAATAAGATAAGCCGCAACGAATCTTTTCTCAATAATATCGGCTCTAACCTAGATAGATTGCAACAGACAGACACTACGCTACGAGAAATCTCTGATAAAATGCAAGAAATAAGAGACTATGTAGTAGATGTATCTAAGACGAGTACTGGCTACAACCACTTTGCGATAGCTCAATCTATCAAAGGTGCATTGGAAGATATAGTAACTTTAGCTAACTCTGATAATAATGGTGCTTATCTATTCTCTGGGAATATGACCTCACCAAAAGATATAAAAAACGCAAACCCAACTCTGAACAATATGCCTTTTGAGATTATACAAGGCACAGCTACACCCACTAACCCGTCGGGATTGTCAGTAGTTTACAAGGGGAATAACGAAGATATAAACGTAAATATAACTTATAAATCACAAGAAAGAGTAAACACAAAAGCAGAAGAACTATTCGGTGCAGGTGGTACAGAAGCACTTCAAAAAATAATTGATATATACAATGTAGTAGCTTTCGATCAATCTGGTGCACAAAGACCAGCACGTACTTTACTAAATGCAGATGAACTAGCAGACCTTAACACACTACAAAAAGATATTGCTGACAAATATGACGAGATGAACATACTAGCAGCTGTTAATGGTAGTAAAATCAACCGTCTGGAAAGCACAAGGAACTTCCTACTAG
>PGYR01000020.1 GCA_002839765.1 Ignavibacteriae bacterium HGW-Ignavibacteriae-4 | reverse complement strand
CAAACGGTATCCAATCAAGACAACTAAGCGTAGTTAGATAATACTAACACTACATACAGAACTAAAATTCAGAACCCTGGGCAACAAAAGCTCAGGGTTTTTTTGTGAATTATAAATGTAACAAAATGAATGTTCATCTGCTATTCTAAATATTATTTTCAACAGATAATCCAATTTACTATGAAGCAAATAATAACAAGTCTATTCATATTGACATTGCTTGTGAGCACTGGTATCACTAAACCCAAAATTGAACATTACAATAACTGGATATTTGGTAAAAGTGCCGGTATAACTTTTAGTACAAGTGATGGAGAGCCTAAGACCTTTGATATAAGTTAGGATTTTAGTTTTACCGAAGGAACTTCTTCAATTTCAGACGACAAAGGTGATTTGTTATATTACTTGTGTCTCTCATCTACTAGTGGAAAATCAAAGATTCAATCTATAAAGACAATACTTTAAGTATTAAGCTGACTTCGGAAGAGACAGGCGTGTTCAAATTCGTATTAACTAATCTGCAAGGTAGCATAGTAAAGCAGGATAAATACACTACCAACAAAGCTAAATACGAAAATGAAACTATATTGAATATCGACATTAGTGATGTTTCTTCTGGAGTATATTTATTGAAAATGCAAACTCCAGACGGTAGAATAATCACTCAGAAGATAATGATAACAAAGTAATATCAGCTAGAGCGGACAGTGAAAAGCAAATAAATGATAACTACAGCGGAGCCTACGTAAATGGCTGGTTCGATTGCATCATCCCAAAAAGATGATTCCTCGATTAATCGGCCCTTAGTGAAAAGGTAAGATTCATTCTCAAATTGGTTTATATTGTCCGTGTCGATAGTATCTGTATAAATGTAAGGCGTAGTGTAGCTTGCTATAATCGAATCGTCTAGGGTCTGTATATTAGCGACTAGACGTATAGTTCTAGTGCTGTTGGCTGTATTGTATTCTATTTGGATTGTATCCAATGAGATTAATGTGCCGTATTTTGTCGAATTTGTTATTTGGTAGTTGCTGTCTAGATTTTTGTATGAAGATTCTAGTTTATCGAATAGATCGCTGTACTCGGAGTGAAGTTTTAAATTATTATTATTAATATTGACTTTAGATTTTTGTGCAAGCGAATCGATAGAATTAATAATTACTTCTAAGTTTGTGGGGGTTGCCACCGAAATAGAATAAGACATTATTAAGATTATAAATAGCGCTCTCATTTGCCTATTCTATCTTTAACGCGTCTAATATCATCGAATAATTGTTTGTCATCCCAATAGTTGTGTGGTCTGATACGGATTTTTCTTTTTCTATTAAGCAAATCAATCTTTACTACTCTGAAAGTCTCACGCGATTGGAACGGTCTTTCTCTTCCTAAAAATATCTTAGTTATATTATCTTTAGTGAAAGTGGATTCGTTGAATCTATTTTTGATAGTAATAGAGTTTTCATCTATTACCAAAGTCCTAAGCCAGAACAATTTATGAAGATACATAAGTAATGAACCCGATATAAATAGGGATAGTAATATAAATACTGGATCGTGAGTTATAATACCAAAATTCTCATGGCCTATTATCATTCGTATAAGTCCATAGCCTATAAGGACTACAATGTATATCACTACCGATTTCCAATAGAAATCAAATCTTTGCTTATATATTTTGGTATTTGTCATATTTCAAAATAAATATACTAATGGAATTAATCAAGGAATATCTCACCATCGGCAATTTCTTTTATTGTTTCTGAATATATCTTATGTTCTATTGCTAATACTTTTTCGGCGATTGTTTCTGGTGTATCGCTGCTTTCTACCTTAACAGATTCTTGTTTCAGTATTTTACCTTCGTCATACTCCTCGCTAACGATATGCACAGTTGCACCAGAAATAGCATCTCCTGCTTCATGAACTGCATTATGGACGAACATACCATACATTCCTTGTCCCCCGTATTTGGGTAACAATGCGGGATGTATATTTAGTATTCTGTTTTTGTATTTTTGTATAATCGATTGTGGGATTTTCCTCATATAACCGGCTAATACAATTAGGTCTATTTTATATTCTTCGAGTAATGCAAGTAGTGCATTCTGAAATTCTTGGCTATCTGCGAATAGGGCAGAGCTAATGTGCTTATATGGCACACCTAGTTTCTTGGCTCTTTCGAAAGCAAAACAATCTGAATTATTAGAAATCAGCAACGCTGCATTTGCGTTGATATTTCCGTTCTGTATATTCTCAACTATGGTCTGAAAATTAGATCCACCATGAGATGCGAAGAAGGCGATATTCATTTTTTTCATATATTTGTATCTAGCTTTTTAATCAGATACGAAAATAACATTAACTTTATCTATAAAAAAGTTTGGAATTAATAAATCAAGGGCTTATTTTTGTAGTCTTGATAAAATTGGGAGCAAGAAAATGACTTCATTACAATACATAGAGCAAATAGCTAAAGACAGAGTTATCGCAACGAAAAAAGAAAAAGACGGCGATAAGTACCAAGAAATGCCTGAGTTTAGCCCAGGTGATACTGTCAATGTAGCAGTAAGAGTAATAGAGGGTGAAAAAGAGAGAATTCAGAATTATAAAGGTATAGTAATCGGCATCCAAGGTGGCGGTATATCTAAATCTTTTAATGTAAGAAAAATTTCTAATGGTATCGGTGTTGAGAGAATCTTCCCATTCCATTCACCTATGATTCAAAGCATAGAAGTATTAAGCAAAGGACGTGTTAGACGTGCTAAACTTTATTACTTACGTGGTATGTCAGACAAGAAAACTAGACAAAAACTTGCAAGACGTAAATAAAAAATTAAATCCCGCTTTAAACGGGATTTTTTTTTGTCTTATTATTGCTAATTATTTGTGCTATTTTTTAGTAGAAATCTCTTTTAATTTCTCGTATAGCTCATCTTCGTCACCTGGAGCGTATCCATTGTGAGTATAGACCAAATTACCATCTCCATCATATAGGAAAGTGTGTGGCGGATTACTTACATTCATCGCTCTTTTGAAATCACTATTTTCATCAAGATATACTTCATAATCCCAAGATCTTCCTTTTACGAAAGGGGCAACTCTACGACTATTACGTGAATCGTCTATGGAGATAGCGATTATCTTTACGCCAGTTTCTTTTTGCCAAGCGGCATATTTGTCGTTTATATTATTTAGCTCAAGAATACATGGTTTGCACCAAGTAGCCCAAAAATTGATAATAAATGGCTTCCCATCATTATTGAATGTAGAGGTATTCACGTTTCTTCCTTTCATACTTTTAACTGTAACTGAGGGAATATCTGATTTTACCTTTGCTTCTGTAGTCACTAATAATGCGAACACAAGGAACATAGAAACTGCTAGTAGTTTGTTCATTTTTTTCAAAGCTTTTACCTTTATTTGTTTATTTTGTAACTTATAATTATATTACGTGTCTATTACTATAATAGTTTTACGAAAAATTAATAATCATATAGGTTTCAATTTATGAAAAAGTTACAAATTTTAATGGCAATTGCTTTACTTTCGTTTATGTTTTCTTGTAGCGAAGAGGATTCTCCAGTCGTTCCTGACGCAAAAGAGACAAATAGTATAGAGCTTACTGCAGTCGAAGGGACTGATATCACTAAATCTATAGGATTCCCTCAAGAAGGCCAGACAGAACTAATAATTAGTTACCACACAACAATTACGAATAAGGGTACCAGAGATATATTACTTTATGCAAAGATGGAAATTATGGAAATGGCTGATGGTCAATTTTCATATTTCTGCTGGGGAGATATAGATAATAATGAGGGAACTTGTTATCCTCCATTGAAAGAGGATTTTCTTTCAGATAGAATAATGACTGTGAAAGCTGGTACAACTACACCCCCAGGTAATTTCTTACAGTATATTTCTGATGATTTGCAAGGTGGCGTAGCTAAGATAAGATATATAGTTTATGAAAAAGAAAACGAAGCAAACAGAGACACTATTATTTATAACATTACAGTTACTAAATAATATCTCTGATATTAATTCGCTTAATTAAAGGTCGTTTCCGAGTGTAGTTTGGGCTGTAATCAGTCTCCATTACAATAGGAACGACCTTTTTTTGTTTTATTCTTGGAGTGTCTAAAAATAGTACGGAAAAGGATAACGCAATTATAATATGCTTTGCTAGAGTTACTATTACTTGGCCTTTATTTTCATAAATCTGCGCTTACCTACTTTGAATATTCTATACTCGGTAAGGTCTATAAACTCGTTAATATCTAGTATCTTTACGTCATCAACTGATACAGCTCCTTGCTCTACCATTCGCCTAGCGTCTTTCTTTGAACTGACCATTCCCGAATCTGATATTATGTCTATGACTTTTGATTCAGTTGGTGACGTTGTTAGTTCAATTTCTTCTATGTCATCTGGTATATCACCTTTGGTGAAAATACGAAGGAATTCTTCATAAGCAGACTGACCTGAACCGACTTCGTGATATCTGTCTGTTATTCTCATTGCTACTTTAACTTTGGCATCTCGAGGGTTATTGCCTTCCGTTTCTAAGAATTGCTTCATCTCAGTGATTTCTTCAAGGGTTGCAAAAGCACCATATTCGAAATAACGAAGAATCACATCATCCGGAACTGACATCACTTTACCGAATATCTCAGATGGTTTATCTGTTAGAGCTATGTAATTGTCGAGTGACTTACTCATTTTCTCTTTACCGTCAGTACCTTCTAATATAGGAAGAGTAACAATACACTGAGGTTCTTTACCATAAGCTCTTTGTATATCACGTCCTACTATTAGGTTGAATTTCTGATCGGTTCCTCCAAGTTCAACGTCTGACTCTATCTCAGCAGAATCCATTGCTTGAGCTAGTGGATAAAGTAGCTCGTGCATACTTATAGGAGTACCCGAGTTATATCGCTTATTGAAATCGTCTCTTTCTAATAGTTGTGCGACAGTGTATTTTGCAGCTAGTTCTACTACATCGCGGAAGTTCATCGCATTGAGCCATTCGCTATTATAACGCACTTGGAATTTCTCTGGGCTTTCGTCTAGTATTAGTCCTGCTTGATCGAGGTAAGATTGACCATTTACTCTAGTGTCTTCTAGGGTTAGTTGGGGTCTAGTCTTAGATTTCCCAGAAGGGTCACCTATCATAGCTGTGAAATCACCTATGATTAGTATTGCTTTGTGTCCCAAATCTTGGAATTGTCGCATTTTGTTTAGCACTACTGCGTGTCCAATGTGTAAATCTGGGCGACTAGGGTCGGCACCCAATTTTATTATTAATTGTTTCTTAGTTTTTATGGACTTTTCTAATTTTCTAACTAACTCTTCTTCTGGTAATACGTCGATTGCAGAAGATTTTATTATATCCATTTGTTCGTTTACGCTAGGGAACATCATTTGTATCCTTATACTTTATATTTTCGTTTTAGGTCTCTTTCTACTTCTTTAGTTTTAGTAGATTCTCTCTTGTCGTAGTTTTTCTTTGGTTTTGCAAGTGCTATCTCTAACTTTACCAAATGGTCGCTGAAGTAAATCTGCAATGGAATGATAGTCATACCTTTTTCTTTTACAGCATCTTGTAGCTTTTTAATTTCACGTCTATGCAGTAGGAGTTTTCTAGTTCTAGTTGGTTCGTGGTTCTCTCTATTACCCATCGAGTATTCAGGTATAGTCATACTCATGATGAATAAATCATCACCATTTTTGGGAAACATAACGTACGCTTCTTGCAAACTACATTTGTTCTCGCGCAGGGCTTTAACTTCCGTACCAGTGAGCATTATGCCTGCTTCGTACCGACTAACTAGGGTGTAATCATAACTCGCACGACGGTTTGTTGTGATTACTTTGAACTTAGGCCCACTCATTGAATCAGATTTAGCCATTATTTAGCAGCTGTTTTGTTTCTTAGTTCATTATCCAAAATGAATAATCCACCTGGAGAATCAGATGCTAGCTTTAATCTATCTACTAATTCGCTTACAGTAGCCTCTTCTTCTACTTGCTCAGTTATGAACCAATGCAATAGTACTTCTAGTGAAAGATCATCTTCTTTTCTTGCTAAACGTGCAAGGTCGTTTATACTTTTTGAAATTATTTGTTCATGTTCCAAAGCTACTTGGAATCCGTCTAGTGGACTTTTCCAATGGTTTGGAGGAGAATCTATCTGACCAATTACCGGTAACCCGCCTCTGTCTAACAAAAAGTCGAATAACTTATATGCGTGCTGCAATTCTTCAGTAGATTGAGTTCTCATCCAATTCGCCATTCCTGCTAAGCTGATAGAATGAAAATATCCAGCCATAGATAGATATAAGTTTGATGAATATATCTCTTTTGCTATTTGTTCGTTTATTGCTTTTTCTAATTTTTTAGAAATCATTCTATTTTCCTCTTTTATATAAATTTTAAACTTATGTCTGAACTTTTGACACTGTGTGTGAGTGCACCAACTGATACTGCATCTATTCCAGTAGTTACGTACCCAGCTAGATTCTGAAGTGTAATACCTCCAGAAGCTTCTAAGAAAATATCGTTTCTTAGCTCTCTTGCAAATTTAACACATTCTGACAAATAATCAGGTGTCATATTATCCAATAATAGACCATCAGCTCCCGATTCTATTGCATTGGGAATTTGTTCTTTGCTATCGACCTCTATTTGTACAGGGAGTGTGCTATCTAACTTTTTGCATCCTAGTACAGCTTCCCTAACTCCACCAGCAGCTACTATATGATTATCTTTGATTAGTATTCCCGTAGATAAATTATACCTGTGGTTCTGACCTCCACCCATGCAAACAGAGTATTTCTCGAACATTCGTAGGCCTGGAGTAGTTTTCCTTGTATCTAGTACTATTACATTGTTGGGCTTTGCTATTTCTACATAAGCTTTTGTAGTCGTTGCTATACCGCACATTCGTTGCATCAAATTTAAAAAAATACGTTCTTTTCGGAGTATCTCTATTGCATTACCTTCTATAGTAGCTATCAAATCTCTATTGGCTACAGTATCTCCATCGGAGAAATTGAAAGTTACGTTAGTCTCACTCCCAAACATCGCCTCAACTACGTTTCTGCCAGCAAGCACGAGATTATCTTTAGCAATTAGTTGAGCGACTATCTTAGATTTAGGATTTACAGTACCCTCAGTTGTTATGTCTCCATTAGGTGAATCTTCTTCTAGGTATTCATTCAATTTAGCAGTTATATATTCTTTCGATATTTCTTTTACTTGATTATACTTTATCATATCAATATTTCTTAATTTATATCTTACAAAAATAAGAAAAGAAATAATTAGAACTAATTAAGTGAAAAATCAAGACCATTTATACCATTGGAAAGCTAATTTACTAGAAAAATTGTACCGTTTTGCGGTAGTTTTTGGAATCTTTACTCTGTTGGTTTCTGGAACAGTTACTCTGCTAAGTGGGTTTTATGTACAAACTTCATTATATGTTGTTGTCTATTTTATTGCACTTTACTCAGCTTATAAAAAAGGACTTACATATAATTTTAAAGTGTATTCGTTAATCGTTATGACCTTTATTTTAGCTCTTGTAATTATGATATTAGAAGGTGATATAATTGTCGGGATAATTTGGTTAGTGTATAGTGTATTTTTTGCAGTAACATTTTTAGAAAGCCGGCAGTATATTTATGTAATTATAGTAAGTATAATATTAGTAACTCTTTGGTATTTTAACTATTTTTATAACTGGTATTTACCAGTTCATAGACTAAGTGGCTTATATTTATATATCAAGAGTACTAATAGTATGATCTTCTTATTAGGTGGTATTTTGTATGTAAATAGTCAAATAATAAGAAAGGCTATCTCATCTTTAGAAAATGAGCGTAGAGCTCGGAAGGAACTTAGTAGTGAGAAAGTAGTAATTGAAGCAACTAACAAATTTTTAGAAATAAAATTAAATGAAATAGATAATTTAAAGAATGAATTAGAAATTGCAAATTCGAGATTGTCTGTTAAAGTAGAAGAGCAAGAAATCGGTATTAGAGAGACACTTGCTGATTTAAGAAATGAAATTGTTAATCATAAGAAAACTGAACAAGAACTTATTATAACTCGTGAAGAGTTGATACTTTCTTTAGATAAGGAGAAAGCCCTCAATGAGATGAAATCTAAATTTATATCCATGATATCTCACGAGTATAGAACACCACTAACAGTACTGATGAACTCGACTTATCTACTTGATAAATATTTTGAATTGAATGAAAAAAAGAAATTCGATGATAGTTTGAGTAAGATAAACCATTCAGTTGTGAGTATGACGGACTTACTAGAAGAAGTTATTAGGTTTAGTCATAGCGATATAGACGAGAATGACCACGATATTGTAGATATAGATTTAATTCACCAAGTCAATACTATAATAACTAATTTTAAAAATCAAGAGAAAAAAGAGTTCAATGTTATACTAGATTATTCGGAAAACCCACTACATATAAATACGAATGCCCGAAAAGTAAGACTAATACTGAATAATCTTATCAAGAATGCAATTTATTATTCAAGTGGTATACCTGAAATTACTATCATTATAGAAAGAGTAAATCACCATGTAAGGGTCACTGTTATGGATAAAGGGATAGGAATAACAGATAACGATATAGATAAAATATTCGAGCCATTTTACAGAGGTGAAAATACAATCGGTAATAGTGGAACAGGTCTTGGATTGGCAATATCTAAGCGATATGCAGAATCCTTGGATGGACATATTACGTATGATAGTCAAATCGGAAAAGGGTCGAATTTCACGCTAGTACTTCCAATTAATAAACATTAGATTCTAATATTTAGATTTTCGCTGAATAAAGGTTAATTTTGTAATCAAATTAAAATTAACTCAAGAGAAATAATATGTCTTTGAATTGCGGTATAGTTGGCTTGCCGAATGTCGGTAAATCAACAATTTTCCAAGCGTTGACTTCTGCACCTGCGGAAGCGGCGAACTATCCTTTTTGTACTATCGAACCAAATATCGGTGTGGTAGCCGTTCCTGACGCTAGATTAAACCAAATAACTAAGTTCATAAAACCTCAAAAAGTAATACCTACTATTGTAGAATTCGTAGATATAGCGGGCTTGGTAAAAGGTGCTTCCAAAGGGGAAGGATTAGGTAATCAATTCTTAGGCAATATACGCCAAGTTGGGGCTATTGTCCACGTTGTACGTTGTTTCGAAGATGAGAATATAATCCACGTAGATGGTAATATAAACCCAATTCGTGACGTAGATACTATAGAAACAGAGCTTGCTCTAGCTGATTTGGAATCTGTTTTAAAAAGAAAAGATAAGAACGAAAAGCTATTAAAGTCAAGTGATAAAAAAGCGGCTGACGCTGCTAAAATATTAGCTCCAATATATCAAAAGTTGGCTGATACGCTTAATCAAGGTGAAGCAGCAAGAAGTATAGGTCTTTCGGAAGATGAAGTAAAAGCTATCAGAGATCTACACCTTATTACACTAAAACCTCAAGTGTATTGCTGTAATGTAAACGAAGACGACCTTCAAGGCGAGAATAAATTCGTTCAAATGGTAAGAGATATAGCTGAGAAAAATGATAGTGAAGTTGTTGTTATCTGTGGTAAATTGGAATCAGAAATAGCTGGACTAGACACTGCTGAAGAAAAACTAGAATTCCTAAACGATATGGGATTAGCAGAAAGTGGTTTGGATAAACTAATCCGAAAAGGATATGAACTTCTAAATCTGAAAACATATTTCACTGCTGGTGAGAAAGAAGTTCGTGCTTGGACTTTCCCAGAGGGGAGTACTGCTCCAGAAGCAGCAGGCGTAATACATACTGATTTTGAGAAAGGATTTATCAAAGCAGAAGTTTATCATTGTACCGATTTGTTCGAATTAGAGAGTGAGCAGAAAATAAAAGAAACTGGTAAACTTCGTATAGAAGGTAAAGAGTATATAGTAAAAGATGGCGATGTAGTTCACTTCAGATTTAATGTATAGGATTTGTTTAAAGAATTTTGAAATATTTTGAATAAGATAATAGAACTTAGAATAAAAGAAAATTATTTGGTTTGGTTAAAGTTCGAAGACGGATTTAGTACCGAGCTGGATTTGAAACCTTTCTTAGGTAAAGGTATTGCGAAAAATTTACTAGAAAGAGAAAAATTTAATACTTTAGATTTAGACGGTAGCGGTGGTATAGCATTTTATAATGGCTTTGACTTTTGTCCTAACTTTTTGAGAATGCTTGCCAATGATAAGAAGGAAACTCGAAACGAAGTGTATAGTTAACTGTAATAGAAAAAAATGATAATATCAATAGACATTAGTTTATATCCTCTTAATGAGGATTATATAGCTCCTATCAAAGGTTTCATAGCAGCCCTGAAATCTACTGAAGGGCTAATAGTAACTACAAATAAAATGAGCACTCAGATCAGAGGCGAAAGCGATGTGATATTCGATTTGCTCAAATCCGAAGTGCCAAAAGTATTCGAAGAGAATAGAGCTGCTTTCGTAATCAAAGCTATAAAAGGATCTGATTAGAAAATTGATTTTATAGAATTTTGAAACTAAATTATTCGTTGATAATAGTGAAGATGAGAGATGAGATTAGCTGTAATATTACATTGTGATTTCGAAGGTCCAGCTTATGTAGCTGATTGGGCTGCTGATAATGGTCACGAGTTAGAAGAAATTCATATTTACAAAGATGGTGTGATGCCCGATGATGAATATGATGGTTATATTCTTATGGGTGGTAATATGAGTGCAAATGACCACAATGAACTATTTTGGTTATTAGACGAAAAACAATTCATAAGCAATCTAATCCGTGCTAATAAGAAAGTATTGGGAATTTGCTTGGGAGCTCAGCTAGTCGCTAGTACAGTAGGTTGCAAAATAGTACCAATGAGGCAGAAAGAAATTGGCTGGTTCGATGTTATCTTAGCTGAGGAAAGAGATATAATTCCAGAATATGATATAATCGAAACACTGCATTGGCATGGAGAGGAGATAATTCCAAATGATAGAATCCAGATATTAGGCAAATCGGCTCAATGCGAAGTCCAGATATTCAAAGTAAACGATAATTGCTATGGTTTCCAATGTCATCTAGAACAAACTATGGATTCATTAATAGATATTTATGCTCATTGCTTCGATGATATAGAAGATAATCCGTACACACAAAGTCATGACAATTTATTTGACTCAGAAGATATATTCGATGCGAATAATAGACTACTAGCTAATTTTCTAAATAACTTCTTTGAAGGCTAATTGAAAAACTTACTTATAATCGCTTATTATTTTCCTCCTTCTGGTGGGCCGGGTGTACAAAGAGTGCTCAAGCATATAAAGTATTTACCCGAATTTGGCTGGAACCCAATAGTCCTAACTGTAGAGAACGGTGAATACCAAGCGATAGATATGAGTTTACTAAAAGAAATTCCTGAAAGTACAATCGTCAGAAAAAGCAGAATTTTCGAACCCTATGATATTTATCGTAGGTTCACTGGCCGTAAGAAAGGGGAGGCATTAGACGTTAATAATATCAAAAATGATAATCAGAAATCTCCATTCGTAGATAGAGTTGCCGAGCTTATTCGTGCTACAATCTTCATTCCCGATGCCCGTATTGGCTGGTTCTTCTCTGCTAAAAAAGAAGCAAAAAAGATATTAGAAGAATACAAAATTGATGCTATTTATAGTAGTTCACCGCCTTATACTTGTTCTGTGATTGCCAATAGTTTACAAAAACAAACAAAACTACCTTGGGTAGCGGGCTTTCGTGACCCATGGACTGGCTTTTTGACTACTCCTAATCGTTGGTTTTTACCTGCTGCTATAGATAGAAGTATGGAGCATAGCGTATTCAAAAATGCCACAGCGGTCGAGGCTGCATGGCAAGGAATAATCAAAGATGCTTTAGGAAAGTACGATGATCTAGATGAATCCAAGTTCCATCACGTACCTAATGGATATGATTCTACTGATTTCCCCAAAGGTGAATATGAAAGAAATGAGAAATTCACTCTTACTTATACTGGCTCACTATACGGCAGACGTAACCCAAAGAGTCTTTTCGAAGCAATTGAAAAGCTACTTCAGATGGGTAAAATAGACAAGGAAAAGCTAAAACTGGTCTTCGTAGGTCGTTTCGGTGAAGAAGTAATAGAGATGTTTGAGAATGCCAGTTTCAAGGAATGTATAGAGACTGTCGGCTATGTAACTCATAAAGAAAGCATAAGCTATCTAATCAAATCAGAGGCTTTGCTGCTAATAGTAGATGAAGCTAAGGAAAGCGAGGAAATAGTCCCTGGTAAGGTTTACGAGTACTTGGGTACTATGAGACCCTTATTCGCTATTGCACCTAATGAGAGTGCCATAGCTGAGCTAATATACGAGACTGAAGCTGGGCTGGTAGCTCACCAATCTGAAATAGATAAAATTGCTGAAAACTTATTCGAATTCTATTACCATTGGGAAAAAGCATTACCAATCACAATACCTAATGTGAAAGCTATCGAGCAATACGAACGACGAAATGCGAGTAAGAAATTGGCAGAGATACTAGATAAGTTAAGTTAAAGAGTTTATTCTTCTTTACTCTCAGCTACACTGAATCTGAAAGAAACACCAGCGTCAATAAACCAACCATTATGATCTTCACTTGGCTCTAAACCAGATGAAATATCTATTAAAAAATCATTATTTAGGTTGAAACCAATTCCACCGTTATAATTTATTGATAAATAAGAATACCAATGCCCGTAAATTTCTACAAAAGCAAAAATTTCATCACTAAAACTATAGGATGAGTTAAGAGTATATGGATAATAATTATTTGGGTAAACTGTATTACAGAGAAAGCCTACATTAGTAGTCAATGCTAATTTGTCTGTTATAGGTTGCTTTATTGACGCCATTATTTCAATCCCATTCTTAGGGAAATAAATTACTTCATTATCCAATGTAAACAGTAATTCTGCATTAATTGCTACCTTAGGAGTAAGTCCAACTCTATTTAATATATTTAATCTTGCACCTAATTTCAATTTATCTATACCTGAGCCAACTAAATTTGGCCTATTTGGTTCATCAAAATCACTTATATTTATCCTGTAACCAACAGTGCTATTTAGCTCAAAATTTTCTGTGAAACCAAATCGAATTTTAGTTGCATTTGAATAACTATTAAGATTTAAGACATCGTAATATTGCTTGTCGAAATAATTAAAGCCCGTCTGCACTTGTAATACATTCTTGCCAACTGTTAGAGGGCTAATTGATTGCCCCGGTCTATCGGAGTCAATTCCCTCTTGTCGTTGTGAGAAGGCAAGGGAAGTAGTAAGTAGGAATAGGAGAAGAATAGTTGTGGTTTTCATAATAAGATTTCATTTTGTTTAACAGTCAGCCCACTTTTCTTGATAGAAGATATTTGGTCTAAAATAGTTAATTGAAAAGTAAATTTGGAATAATCCAAAACTTCAACGTGCATTTTTTGTGACGCAAGTAGTTCTAAGTATTTTTCATATATTGATTCAAAAGCGTTTCTCATATTCCATTAGTTCTTTGGTAATCTGTAAGTTAAACCAATTTCTGCATTCCAAAAGTTCTCATAATGAAAAGGGAAAGGAAATTCCCTTTGTGAATAATCAACAATTATCAAGCTTCTCTGACCATAGTTAATGTCAAAAATCAAATTTTGGTTTGTTTGGTAACTAACTCCAAAGTCCCAAAATGTCTCGAAACCGAGGTCAAGACGACCATACATTTCTAAAAGGAAAGAAAAATCATTATAGCTGTACGAAGTGTAAGCGGTGTAATAAAAGTTTGTCAAACTTAAATCAGCACCATTATTCATTATCAGATTACCGCCCAGAGATAAATCACCAATAATTTTTTGGTCAGCAGACACAAGAAATTGAAATGAACTAACATCCGAATCATAGTACCCACCAGCTTCTATATAAGCAGTCCCTTGAATCCCAATACCAGGTGTATAATCGTCACGCTGTAGCAGATTGTACCTTGCCCCTAAGTTGAAATAGTTAATGCCAAATTGAGTTCCATTAACTAAACCATCATTTCCGTGTCTTGTTTCTTCTTTGAAATCCAATGTTGTTTTGAACCCACCATTCAACTCAAATTTTTCTGTTATGCCATGCCGAAAAACAAAATTGTTGTTAGATATATTTGGGTCATAATAATTTATCCCAAACTGAATTTGTGAAACACCCACCCCCACGGTATGTGGGTTAGTTGTTTGCCCCGGTCTATCTGTATTAATAGACTCTGTGGTTTGTGAGAAGGCAAGGGATGTTGCAAGTAGGAATAGGAGAAGAATGGTTGTGGTTTTCATAAATAAGCGTTTTGGGTTTCTTATAATCGTTGAATATAGGAAGAATACTTGAGACATGGAAACAGAATATTTAATGAGAAACTTATCTTGTAATGTAACCAAGTAATAAGTCAAGATTCTCAGTAGTAAATATGATTGTATCGTTTCTAGTCAATACGAAGAATTGCTCTGTTGATGTAGGATTGTATAATGTTTTTATACTATCAGTAAGTGTAACAATTCTTAAACTACTGTCTAGATGAAAGTAATGTTTATAATATTCAAGATCTTTTGATCTCCTACATTTTAAGATTAATTCGTAATTAATATCTAAACTATCGAATAACGGTGTATGATAATTTATAGCATTCAAAACAGGATTGATACAGGGTTTACATTTTTCAATGTCGGTAAACATGAATAACTTCTCTTTAGTTATGCCAGTAACAGGAGTACTAAGGAGAAGAATAAAACTAATTAATATTAATTTCTTCAACCCACCAATCCTCATTTTCCATATATACTTTAATTATTTTCTTTCTATTTTCTGATATGAAAATTGTTTCAAGTGATTCTCCAATATGTACAATTGTTGAATCAATCAATTTACCGGATAAAGAATATTTATTTAAATATACTTTTCCATCATAATTAACAGGCTTATTCAATAAAACTAATATTTGGTTTTCTAAAAAAGAAAAATCAACTATATTATGACTTAAACTATCTAATTTAGATAAGTCTTGTTCATCATAAATCCTAATTGCATTATGAGTATTTAAGGAAAATTTGATTGGGTCTTGTAAATCTGAAAGCCAAATAGTATCATTTTTACTATTGAAAAGGTAATTTGTAAATGGCGAAATAAAATAAGTTTCATCTTTATAACTAGAAATCTTATAGTTATAATCCAAACCTTGGTTGATATTAGAAGTTATATACTCATTAGGTAACCTAAGAATAGGTGACCAGATGTTTTCATTAAAGTTAAATCGACCTATTATTTCCTCAGGACTATTTGGTATTTTCTTAAATTGTCCCATTGGAAATAAAATAAAATAGAAGTGATTATTCACGAATTCAAGTGAATTTGCTTGAGGATATAATTTTTGATCAATAAATTTTAGCGGTATTACATCCACTATATCAGTAAAAATATTAATACGAAATAGTACAACTGTATTACAGCTTAGCATATCGTAACCAATATTCCTATACTTTGAGTTTATAATATAATTTAAAATACCAATTGTAACTAAAACGGAATCACTAATAAATAAAGATTCAGAAATTGTATTTCCATAAATATCACTCTTATTACCAAAAAACTCTTTTAGAGAATTAGTAGTTAAAATAGTATCACTTTCAGGATTCTGGTTTATTAAATCTAAATATTTATCTGTGTAGCTATCGTCAATATTATATGACTTATACAATTCACCATTTTCTTCAAAAATATTTATCTTTTTGTCATACGATCTCTGATTCACTACAAAATACTTTGAATTTGGAGTATATTTTATATTCTTTATATTTTGGTAATGTATAGTATCATTTTCTGTTAATTTGTACGTAATTAAACTTTTGCTATAAGAGGGAATTGAGATATTTATTAGTAAAGTAAATATGGAAAAGATTATAGTTAGTATTAATTTCATTTCGTTTTTAATAAATATTAGATTTAAGAAGTGATTAAAATACGATATTATTTGAACTAATGAAATTCTTCCATTCCCTGTTTTGCATTATTTACCAAAATAATCCCTATTTTAGTAATCCTATAAATTTGAATTTAAAGTAAAATGAAAATATCAGTACTAGGCCTGGGTTATGTGGGTTTACCACTAGCCGCAGCCATAGCGAAATTAACCGATCACAATGTACAGGGCTATGATATAGATAGCTCCAAAGTTAATAGTATAAAGCAAGGCGTCAGCCCCATAGACGATGAGCAATGTGCCAAAGACCTAAAGGAAATAACTCTGAATGTGAGCGATGAGTCATCATCCCTTACTGACACAGACATATTCATAGTATGCGTACCAACGCCTGTGCTGGACGACTATATGCCCGACCTAACGCCTGTTATTGGTGCTGTTACGGAGGTGTGTAATCACTTGAAAAAAGGCAACGTGATAATAGTCGAATCTACTATCAACCCTGGGGTCTGCGATGAAGTACTTATACCACTTGTAGAAGAAAAAACAGGTATGAAAGCTGGCGTTGACTTCGATTTGGCTCACTGCCCAGAGCGAATAAACCCCGGAGATCCTAAGTGGAATGTCTATAATATTCCTCGTAATATCGGCTCGACCAGTGCCGAAGCTACGAAGAGAACGGCAGACCTTTACAGAGAGTTCATAGACGCTGAAATCAACGAAATGCCGAGCTTGAAAACAGCAGAAGCAACCAAGATTATCGAGAATACTTTTCGAGATATTAACATAGCATTCGTTAACGAGTTGGCGAAATCATTCGACGTTCTAGATATTGATTTGAAAACTGTAATTGATGCTGCCGCTAATAAGCCATTTGCGTTTATGGCACATTATCCGAGCTGTGGAGTAGGTGGACACTGCATACCAGTTGACCCATATTACTTGATAGAGCGAGCTAAACAAAGTGGATTCGACCATAAGTTCTTGAAGTTAGCAAGGGAGATTAATAACTCTATGCCGGCTTATACTATAGGATTGCTAGCAGATGAGTTGAATGAATTTGCTAGAGCAATTAAAGGAACTAAAATAGCTTTACTAGGGCTATCTTATAAGGCAAATGTAGGCGATATTCGTCAAAGTCCTTCTCTTGTAATGCGTAAAGAGCTGCATGATAAAGGGGCAGTTCTGACTGTTTTCGATCCGCATTTCCCTGACCGCTCTAACGTAGATAGCTTAGATGAAGCATTAGAAGGCGTAACGGCTGTAGTAATAGCCACCGACCATACAGAATTCAAATCTCTAACACCAGAATACTTCCAATCGAAAGGAGTAAAAGTGGTGATAGACGGTAAGAATTGCTTGGATAAAGTCGCATTCGATAACAGCAAAATAGCTTACAAAGGAATAGGTAGATAGGAAATGCAATGAAAGATAATGCAAAATATATCCTATTCGCTATTATTCTTTCTATCATCACTATTGCTATATCGCATTTCGTACAACCCGAAATCTCATACAACAACGGTTTAGGTTGGGACGGAGTAAACTACCACCAAATGGCAGAGCAATCTGCTAAAGGTGAGCAAATCAGTACGAAAGCCCCATTTGTCAGCCGTGTAGGGTTGCCTTATCTAGTCGCAAAGATTTTTCCTGATAATATAAAATCTGGATTTCTATATCTGAATTGGCTATTCTCGATACTAAACTCAATACTATTAGCATTACTATTAGCAAGGTTTATCAATCGCAATTGGGTGATATATCTGCTCGTATTCTTTTATATAACTCAGTGGCATGGATATCATAGATTCGGTTCATTCTATCCAGTGCAAGTTGATCCTTTGGCTATTTCACTGATACTAGCTTCTTTGTTAGTATTGCTGAAAAGAGGAATAACTTTACTTGACATTATCCTACTCTCAGCTATAACTTTATTTGGAACCTTCGTTCGTGAGATAGTCGTGATACCTTCATTACTGATACTTGCTAAGGCGTATTTTTATTATAAGAAATCTAAGTTTATTACGGAATCCTCGGCTTCTAATTCGTTGGCTGAGCTTGTCGAAGCCAAGGATTCAGCTAAGCTCACTTCGATGGTTGCTGAGCGGGGTCGAAGTACAGGTTCAGTGAACTTAATACAAGTGAACAAGCATTTATTAGTCTTACCGCTAATATTCTTCCTAATAGTATATGCAATAATAGCTCTAGCTGTCGAACCAACTAACTCACACAAGTTCTATAATGCTGCCGCTGATATGCTCTACACCAAATCGCTATTCAGGTTCTTCCATTCGTGGGTAGTCGCTTATGGAGCTGTGATAATAGTACCAGTACTATTCTACAGACAGACAATTGATTATTTGAAACAACACAAGATAATGGCGACATATCTAGCAATTATCTTTGTATTCTCATACATTGGCGGTGCTGATACAGAGCGAATAGCATATTGGGGTTTCCCAGTAGTTTTCATATTAGCCGGTAGAATATTAGACGAGATAGAGCTAACGAAAGCGAACAAAAACTTCCTGTATGCACTTCTTCTAATACAGGTAGTGTCACAGAGATTATTCAGTATTATACCAGATTACCCTAGTAATTGCGATAGCACAACAGTTCTATTAACACCAATCGGTAATTGCTTTCCCTACCTCAATCTATTCCCAGCCCATTCGGAGCTAATACCTGCGGTAATCGGCTTTGCGGAGTGGGGGGTAGTTATTGTAGTGCTGTGGTGGTGGAAGAGGAGGGTATTGAAATGAAATCAATTAAGTTCATAATTTTATTAATTGTTTTCCAATTTTTATTAGGTTGTTATGAAAAAGAAATGTCAATTGAAAAATCAAAAGAATCTGAAACTTATGCATGTGCAGATACAATTAGACTAAAAGATATTTATAATACTTTATCTGATGTCATTAAAATTGAGAATATAGATTCAGTAAGAATGAGTAATATTAATGGGAGCTTTCTTCTAAGTCAACCGCAATTAAAGAAGTTTAGGAAGGAAATTTCAACAATGGAATTTGAAAATAATATTTCGGTAAAAGCCGGAAATATCAATATAGAAATATATATAGAGAACAGAAGCTATTTTTTAACTGGGTCTACTAATGGAGAATTAGTAAGATTTAGCAACAAGTATTTTGATTATTATTTTAAACGTAATGGAATAAACTTTAATAATTACAAACCGAAATAATAAAGATGAACAGAAACTACAACTATCTAAATTATATATTTCTTTTTATACTATTAATCAGTTGTTCTAATAAAAATCAGAATGAAAGTCTTGAACAAAAATTAGATACTACAATATTAAAAGTGGATATTCCTAAAAAGAATTATTCAGAAAGAGAATCGAAGTATTTTATTACTATTGGAAAAGATACTTCGAGTTTCGTCGTAAATGTAAGTGTTGACCAAGAACAAACTATTTCAATTTATTTTCATAATCGAGTTGGGTGGGGGTTTATCGAATCAATTCTTTTTGAAACTAACTTCGAAGAGTTTAAGTATTTATTGACAGAAATTGAAAAAGATTACTTTCTGGATTCTCTTGAATATATTAATTTCCCAAACCTATTTCCTAAAAATGAACTAGAGAAGAATCTTAGTGATACATATATTAGTATATATGGCACTAAGGTAGTTAGAACTAGGAACGAAGATTATATTCGAACCGAGTATGTTTTATTACATACCCCAGAGACAACTAGACTGAATAAACTTCTTAAAAAATATTCTGTGAGAGTTGATGGGTTTTCACTAGAGCTAAAATTTGCAATAATTGATACTTGGAATGGTTCAGATACGCCACCTGAACACGATAGTACTAATTCCCTCTTCAAAGTAATGGACGGGAAATATAGACCTAGAATATTTATACCATATGGTTCAGCTTTTGCAAAATTTAAAAGGAACGTAAAATAATAATTTATATTTATTCCCAACACATTCGGAGCTAATACCATCTGTTATCGGCTTTGCGGAGTGGGGGGTAGTTATTGTAGTGCTGTGGTGGTCGAAGAAGAGGGTATTTAAATGAAACTGGTGAAACTTAAAAGAAATACGATTGGCAGTAGGCTTGATGTGTCTTGGGAAGTACTTAGAATTACTTACTTTTCTTTTTTATTTATTATTGGATCTTTAATTAATTCATGTCAAATGGACAAGACTAGAAATGTTCCTGAAAGATTTAGAATAAGTTATGATTATGAAAAAAGATTTGATTTAGAATCAAATGTATTGGATTACATTAATAAAGATACTTTATTAATTACATATTATAAAAACAAACATAGTCCAAGAAAATTCTATTTTGAATCGGATTCCGTTTTAATTAAAAAGGTCAATGATTCAATTCAATCAAGATATTATTACAATGATTCTTACCTTTATAAAATGGAATTAAACAAAGATAATTATGCTGGAAAAAAAATTGATTTCATTCGCAATAATAAAAATGAATTGAAAGAAATAATTAACTACGACTCTATTGGTAAAATAATCAGTATAAATAATTACGAATATGAATCGAATGATTCGATGCAAATTGTTATTGATTATGATAACTTAATAGATTTAAAATCAATTAAATATTATAAAGATGGTATCATTATAAGTATAACACAAAGCACGCAATTACATGATAAATATAAAGATATTGAATATGGGTATGATTTTAATAATAGAATCATTCAAATAAATAAATATAGTCATCTAATCAAAGATGTACAATTTCATTATAAATATTATTACAATGAGTTTAGCCAGATAATAAAATATGAAGATTACTCAATCCGTAATAAAGATACAGTATTAAATAATGTAGTTAACTACTCATATTATAATAATGGGATGCTTAAATCTCGAGAATCAATGGGCTTCTTAAATATATTATATTTTGGAATGTATTATACAATATTAAAGAAAAATAATTAGAAGCTTTTGCAAAATTTAAAAGGAATGTAAAATAATAATTTCAATCTATTCCCAGCCCATTCGGAGCTAATACCTGCGGTAATCGGCTTTGCTGAGTGGAGTATTGTTATAGCTGTACTTTGGTGGTGGAAGAGGAGGGTGTTCAAATGATAGAGAGAATGAAATATAGAAACCAAGTGATAAAATGATAGGAGCTGTTTATGCGGATAGCAATTGGAATTTTAATAAGTTTAATTTTAATAAGTGCTTGTGGTACATATAATCCAAATTTTGTTGATCCTGCTACTTACACAAAGCCACTTTATAATCTAGAGCTACTAGGTATTTATTCAAGAGACACTACTGATAAAGACGATGTTACAGCTCTTTTTGCGGTTACACCAATTGATACAGTACATTTTAGACCGTCAATAAGTATGAAAATTGGTTATTCGATTAATGACGGTGTGTTTAAAGAGGATTCTAGAATTAGCCCACAATTCAATTGTAATATGATCATATATGGTAATAATATTAATGAAAGAAATCCATTTTTATACGATAAAATCAAGTATAAATTTGGACTAATAGCTTATAAGGACGTTATGTTTTTGGCTGTTAACTTTTGGGATTTGGGTACAGAAGTTAATAAGATGAAAATCAAGTATGGTTTATGGGAAAAGAATAACGGTAGATTAAGAATAGAACAAGAATTTAGCGCTCAAGTGGAATAAGTGGGTTGTTGATTAAAATTGCATAGGCCATCGTTAAAATGACCTCATTTTAATTTCGTTCATTGAACTCAACACAGGTTTATTAAAATAAGTAACATTGAGACTTCTACGTCCTTTTTAGACCTCGCTGTGACATAGAAAGTCATCATAAATATCTTATCCATCCTGCAATCTTGTTATGAATAGTGTTTGAAAATGATCTACTCTATTCACTATTAGAATTTCAGAGCAAGTCCGTATTGGAATCCCCACTTGTGAGTAGATAATAGCTTAGAGTCGAATTGGTAGAATCCAGAAGTCCACTCGGGGCCACCGAATACTGTCAATTTATTAGATATATCATATACTAATCCAGCAGATGCTCTAGTCACCCAACCACGATTAGTACCACCTATTAGAATAGAGGTCATTGGTCTGAATCCGTCTAGTATTTGCATATCATTGAACTTATATGTCGCTCTTACTCCACCCCAAAATGTAAGTTGATTCTCGAGCATAGTTTCTTCGCTATTGAACGTATTTGATTTAATTTTCTTCACAAAAAATTCTTGTCCAAACTCTAATCCTAATTCGAATTCATCATTAACAGAATACATCAGAGCGATACCAATATCATTGATAGCTGGGGCTTCCGTAGTAGAAAGGTTTGGAGCTTGTAGTGAATTATTAGAAATCCCTCTTCCTTGCAGACTAAAAAGCATTTGCTGTTCAGTTTCGTTGCTCATGATTCTATTAGTCGGATTTATTATGAATCCACTAGGTCTTTCAGATTGAATACTTGGTAGTATTTCCTGATTAGCAGCTAAGCTTTCTGAAGAAGTGGGTAGAATTTGCACATTCTCATTTGTATTATATGCCTTTTTACTTTCACTAACTTCAAAGAAATTATTTTCTGCAATAGTGCTTTCCGAATTTGTAGCCACTTGACTAGTATTAGAATTAACAGAGCTTTGGTTCTCGTTATACCTACGAGTGACTTGGCTTGAGCTATTTCGTGTATTTGTATTTTTAGATTTTGATGATACAACCGGAACTTCCATCACTATTGGCATAGCACTAGCTAGCTCTGTGTATTGGCTATTAGTAATACTTTGAGTAGTATAATCAAGTGTGTTCGGTTTATCACTATTGTCCATTATCATAAAAGTAGCAAATACGCCGACCATACCTGCTATTAGTGCAGCACCTACTTTGCTAGATACGAATGCTGCTGAAGCAGCGACCATACCACTATTCTGTAAGTAGTACCATAATCCACTTCCACCAAGACCAATCCCAGCCATTATACCACGGCGAAGATGTTCAGGCGGAGCCTCAGTGGCACCTCTCATCATCTGTTTCATTCTCACAAGGTCAGTGAACTCTTGTGTTAGCTCTGGGCTATTCGAAACCTCGTTTAGTACTTCTGCAGTATCTATACCTTCTGATTCCCCGTCAAGGATTAGGTGTAGCTTTTCCGATGTTGTAATATTTGTATTATCCATATTCATCTAATTATAATCTTTCATTTCTTCAAAATAAGGTGCTAATAGGTCTCTAATTCTACCTTTGGCTCTGTATATCCTTATACGAACTACAGGCATAGTAGTTCCTACTGCCTCAGCTATTTCTTTATATGACATATCCAAGTACTCACGCAGAACAATTACTTCTCGGTACTTTTTGGGTAAAGCATCTAGTGCAGTCTGTAACAATTCATTTAGTTGTATATTAGCATAACTCACATCATATTGTGGTAAATGCAAATCTTCTAAAGCGACTTTGTTATTATACTTCTTTGCTTTTTCATTTAGGCAAAGATTTCTAGCTATTTTCAAGAGATATCCAAGTACATTGGTCATTTCTCTCTCTTTTTTTGCTCCCTCAAAGAACCGGGTGAACGTCTCTTGGAATATATCTTCAGCCAATGGGTCATTATTTAACACTTTACGACAATAGGTATAAACATTCGTAGAATGTCTCCTATATAGCTCATCAAACGCCTTCTTAGATTCTGATTTAGAACCTTTCAGCATATAGTAGAGCACCGTATCCGATATGTCTTTATAATTTTTGCCCATTGCTCTTAATACAATAACAGTTATGTTTCCGTTTTGTCACAAAATAATGATAATTTCTCTAATTATAGTAGTATTATAATGATAAATATTATAAAACTAATAGTATAGATACAAAAAAATCTACTTTCCCCTTTGGAAATGTAGATTTTTTAGATTGAAATTATTTTGTGAGTTCTTATTTCATACTGTTCAATACATCAACAGCGAAACTGTCAAGTATCCTGTTACTATTAGATAGTACAGCCACAAATTTACCTGAAGAAGTAAAACCGATAAATGCAGAATTACCATAAGTATTTCCATTGTGCCAATAAACAGTATTACTACCAAGAGGAGTAATATGCCATCCCAAACTCATGCGCATATTCGGATTTGGCTCAAATGTGATAGTACGAGAAAGTTCTAATACTTTTTGGTCGAATACTGGTGTTTTAGTCACGAATTGATTCAAATACTTCGCCAAATCCTGAGTCGTGCTATAAAAAGCTCCAGCCCATTTGATAACATCGAATTCCCAAGCAGGAGTTGGTGAATTTTCAATATATGGCTGCACTTCGCGCTCTTTTTGAGAAGCTGTAAGCTCAAGACCTGTATCTTTCATTCCGGCTTTGTCGAATATTTCTTTTTGAATGTATTTCTCTAATGTTGTATTCTTGTTTTTTGCAAGATAAGTATCTAATATATTCCCTAATAGTCCAAACCCAAGATTAGAATACTCATAAGATTTTCCGGGAGCTCTTACTAGTTCGTAGTTAGCTAGGAAATTATATAGCATAGTTTTAGTATAATTCTGATATGGTTGCAGAGAATCAGTCATACCAACAAATATATTAACTGGCAATCTAGGTAAACCCGAAGAATGGTTAGCTAGCTGCTCCAATGTTATATTAGCAATGTTCTCATCTTTGAAAGTTATGAAAGGAAGTATTTCCTTCACTTTAGTTGTCAATTTCAGATCGCCGTTGATAACTAGATTACTCAAAGCATGCGCTGTGAATAGCTTTGAAACACTCCCTATTTGGAAAATTGGATTATTGTTGTCCGATTCTTGGCTACTCAATAAGTAAGTCTTATAGCTACCATCATCATCTAAATAAGTGAATGATGTTATATTATGTTCCAAACTATCGCTGTATGCTTTGTAATCTTCATTGATTAACTTCGATAAATCTTCTGCTTTAGCGTTGAACGTAAGCATAACCGCAGTTAAAAAGAGTAAATTTATAAATTTCATATTAAACCTAAATTATTTGTTTTCCGTTTATCCATGTTTGATTAACATGATTAATACCAAAATGATAAAAAATATCGACATAATCAGCACAATTGCAAACAATAAAGTCCGCTTTTTTGCCAACTTCTAAGCTTCCAACCTCGTTTGACTTTCGAATAGAGTATGCACCGTTAATAGTAGCAGCACTTATAGCTTCTTCTGCGGTCATTCCCATATTAATAACTGAGAGTGACATAATCGTTTGCATATTCTCAGTGAAACATGAACCAGGATTACAATCAGTAGCAATAGCAGTTATCACTCCTGAGTCTATCAACTTTCTTGCAGGAGCATAAGGCATTTTGATGAAATAAGCTGTACCCGGTAGGAGTCCAGCGACTGTACCTGCATTTTTTAGATTTTCTATACCCTCATCCGATACAAAGAGCAGATGGTCAGCTGATATTGCACCAGCATTAGCAGCCATAGTCGCAGCTCCCACATCGGCCAACTCATCGCAGTGAGCTTTGGGCATAAGTCCGTACTCTTTCCCTGCTTCTAATACTCTCGTACCTTCATCAGTAGTATAATAACCCTTATCTACAAAAACATCATTGAACTCAGCTAACTTATTCTCAGAAATGTAGGGTAGCATTTCATTGACTATTTGGTCTATATATGCGTTCCTATTGTTTTTTAATTCTTTGGGGAAATCGTGAGCACCCATAAATGTGGGAGTTATCCTCATCGGTAAGGTCTTACTTAGATGGCGAATAGCCTCTAGTTGCTTTATCTCACCTTCGACTGTCAAGCTATAACCCGACTTTATTTCCATGGAGGTGGTACCATATTTAGCAGCGGACATAGCTAAGTTTCTTCCAACTTCTGCTAGCTCTTCTATACTTGCTTTTCTAGTTGCGTTAACTGTGGTTTGTATTCCACCACCAGCTTCTGCTATTTCAGCATAAGTAGCACCACGCAATCTCTTACCAAATTCTGCACTTCTATTCCCACCAAAAACTACGTGTGTATGAGAGTCAACTAATCCGGGTAATACGGTCTTTCCTTTCAAATCAATTTCTTTTTCTATATTATAGTGTGCTATTATATTGCCCAAATCATTAGTTTCACCTATCCATTCGATAACTTCTGAGACTATCATAGCACCGTTCTTTATCTCACCAATATTTTGCATTTGCTCGCCTATTTTGTAGAGAGCGCCATCGCTATTCACTGTAACTAGTGAGCTTATATTCTTGAATAAAATAGCCATTATAAATACCTTTCTAATCCTTTAGCTTTAATTGCATCTACTATCTGTTTTACGTGCTGAGCATCTTTTTTAGAGCAACTCATCACAGCGTCATCTGTCTGAATCAATACCGCTTCGGATAATCCATAAGCTGTCGCTAATTTATTCGTAGAGTTGATGATAATGGAATCTTTGCAATTAATAGCCACTACATTTCCTTTGATTATATTGCCATTTTCATCTTTATTATTCACCCTATCCAGAGCATCGAAAGCACCCAAATCATCCCAATAGAAGTTGGCTTCTGTCACAACTGCTTTCTTTGTTTTTTCCATTAGGGCATAGTCAATAGATATACCAGCAAAGGATTCGAATATGCTTCTCATATCAGGGTTGATTTCGGTCAATTGTTCGATCTTGTTTCCTATTTCAGGAGCATTTAGCTTCATTTCTTCTATAAAAGTATCTAATCTGTAGAAGAACATACCACTATTCCATAGGTATTTACCAGAAGCTAAATACTTTTTGGCAGTCGCTTCGTTTGGTTTTTCTTTGAAACTAACTACTTCGAATATTCCTATCTCATCATCGTTCAACATACTTCCTGTTTCTATATATCCGTAACCCGTTTCCGGTCTATCTGGTACTATACCAATAGTCGAGATAACACCGTGTTGTTCAACATAGTCAAGAGCTTTGGAAATTGTTTCTCTAAAGTTTTCTTCAGGCGCTATTATCTGATCAGCAGTAAGTACAGCAATTGATTGCTCCTTGCCTTTGTGTTTATTAGCTAATATCCCTGCTGCTAGGGCAAGACATGGTGCAGTATTCCGCTTAGCTGGCTCTGCTATTATGTTCTCTTTGGGGAGCTGCGGTAGCGCGTCTTCTATGGGCTTTTTCAGATGCTCCCCTGTTATGATATATACATTTTCGTAATCTATCATTGGTGCTATTCTGTCTATAGCCTCGGCTATCATCAATTTACCCGATGAAGTCAGTTCTAATAATTGTTTCGGTTTATTTTTTCTGCTTAATGGCCAAAATCGCTCACCAGAGCCACCCGCCATTATCACTACGTTTCTAATCATAAATCATCAAATGTTTTTTATTTTGCAAATCTAATACTAAATCATCAGCCAAGTAGCTAATACGGTTACCAAATTGGTACATACCTACTTCGCCGTCCATGTACTTCACGCTTTCACCTTGCCATGAGAGTTGATTGTTTTTCACATCGATTATCTTCATCTGCATTTGCATCTCTATCTCAAGTATTCTTTGCATTTCCTTGTGAGTAGAAACGGAAGTAGTCGTCTTAGTATTCTTCTTAGTTGTGTCATTGTCAACTTTCGTTTGAGTATTCGTAACTACTTTAGGAATTAGTTCATCTCGCACAACTTCTTCTGACAAAGTTACTAATAAAAAAGCATCATAGCCATTTTTGTTCAATACAGTATTGTAATATTCTTCTGACCATTCTTCGAGAGGAGGGAATAGGATAGACCCTTCCGTAGCGAATGTTCCATAATCTCGGAAAGAACTAACAATTATTTTTTCGTAGAATTTCCGTTCAGCTAGAGTGCGACCTTCGACTAGTACACAAACCTTTTGATATGTCTTACCAAAGTAATCTGGGTGAGTGTACGAGGTCATATTCACAGTCCTGCGAATACATGACGTAAATATAATAGTTGCTAATAATAGTAATGTAATCAGTATAAATTTTCTTTTCATTTCTCCTCCTCAAAAAATATGATAACTACTAAATTAAAAACAATCTTAGATATAATACAATTATTTGTAAATTTAGTTTCAGAGCCGAAGGTAAGGGTAATCTCTTTATATCACAATCACAGATTAATCGGATTTAAGGATTCCGTAGATTATTTATTTTAACACAGAGGTCACAGAGTTTTCGTCACTCTTCTAACGCCGCGGGCCTTAGAAGAGTCCAGGCAAAAATGATAATTCCAAATTTGCCCCACCGGGGCTACATATTATGGGACTTGAGGTCCTAGTGCTTCGAGTATGCTTTCAATCCGTCAGCTGAAGCCGACGGCAATTCCTTCTAATTAAATCAAATTTTTATTTGACTAAATGCCCAAATAAAGGGAGCTATTGTAATGATTTGAATAACAAAATGTTTTAACAATAGAATAAATGTTACCCTCCTATTTAGTGTAATTATCAATAGAAACAGAAAGGAGAAAATAAATAGGAAAAAAAGTAATATTATAACTGATCCAACATTTACCAAGTTTTCAAATCCAAACAACCCAGCACAGACTTTAAGTAATTCAATCAGAAAAATGATTGCATTCAACCAATAAAAAAGCTTACTAATTATTAATAAATCTTCAAATGCTTCATTATCATTATAAATATATTTTGAGTCATCTTTCATACTATTCCCCTATATAAGCATAAATAACCATTGACATAAAAATCATGATGTTAAAGAACAATAAAGAAAAACCTAGAAAATTACTTTTAATAACTATTATCAAACTACATATAATACAGAATACAGTCAAATAGGCTACTATTTCACTAACTATAATACCGTGCAGCGCTTGTTGAGTGAACTCAAAATCTAGATTGTGTAATAAAAAAGATGTAACCAATAATAAGACTGTTAACGCAACCGTGAATTTTTCAAATAGGTTCATATCCTTTATGTTCAATGAATTCTCTAATTTATGACTTCTGTATTTCATATTAATCCTCTTTATACTTCATTTACGCCAACTAATTTTTTATTGTTCATATTGGTTCCTTACTTTTCTACCAATTAGGTTGGCATACTATAGTTATCATAGAATCTTTTTTCAATTCTATAAAGAATAAAAGAAAATTACCTTCTAACCTTTGATTGCTTCCACTAAATTCTTCATAAAAATAACTTCCTTTAAATGAGTAAACACTGGGTCGCCATCCATTTTTAAGATAATTTTTTTTATAACTTCGTAGACTATCTTGATTATATCCTAAGTTTCTAAATTTCTCATGCCCCATTATCATTTTCTTAGTTTTGTTATAGTATTCTTTATCTACTACAATTTTAACTGTACGCCATTCACCATTTCCTGAAGTAGTGTCTCGTAATACTTTATAGCTCTTAGGTGATTTTAACGGCAAATATTCAATTATTTCATCAGTTGTTAATATTATTTTCCAATACAATAAGAGGGTTAAAAGTATTATTGTTATGATTGCAATTAATAATTTCATTTGTTATTTCTCCCCATCCCTACTCCCACCTATTTATTCCTTAACTTTGTTTTTAGAGTAATTTGTTATCAACCTAACATTTTACCGAGTTAATCGTTTCACTTTAAACTACGCTAATATAAGAAATAAAGTTTTAAAATAATGAAGAAAACACTACTACTATTTATAATTTCGGCTCTCGTTTTCTCTTCTGCAAAGGCAGAGAAGATACTAATACCAATGGATTTGGCTCAGACCAATCACCTGAAAGCTTATGGCATTGCTTTCTGGGTTATCAAAGACAATAAAACTGTGGATTGGCTACTCAATTATCGTGACGGTGCATTCATGGCCGATTACTCGGAGAAACTCGCTTTGGAGTGCCGTGTACGTGGGGTAACTTTCGAGCAAATTTCTGATGGTAATGCAGCGCAAATCTATAAGCAAGTGCAAGCCGATAATGTAAACGAGGATGTAGTAAAGCTCGAAAAAGCTCCCAAAATAGCGGTATATGTACCCAAAGGTACACAGCCCTGGGATGATGCTGTTCGTATGGCATTAGAATATGCCGAAGTGGATTATGATATGGTGTGGGACGAAGATGTGATAAATGGCAAGTTAAAAGAATACGATTGGCTACACCTCCACCACGAAGATTTTACTGGTCAATTCGGTAAATTTTGGGCGAACTATAGAAATGCACCTTGGTACATACAGCAAGTTGCTCTGAATGAGAATATGGCTAAAAAACTGGGCTTTGCTAAAGTATCGCAAATGAAATTAGCTGTTGCAAAGACAATTAAGGAATTTGTAGCAAATGGAGGATTTCTCTTTGCTATGTGTTCGGCGACTGACTCTTATGATATTGCATTGGCAGCTGAGGGAGTAGATATAGTGGCATCTATGTTCGACGGTGACCCTGCTGATATGGGTGCCCAAGACAAATTAGATTTCGGTAAGACATTTGCTTTTGAGAATTTTAGATTGACTATGGATCCTTCTGAATATGAGTTTTCTGATATTGATGTGGGAGCTACTAGTTTGAATAATCCCGAGACTGATTATTTCACTCTTTTTGAGTTTTCAGCCAAATATGATCCCGTTCCAACTATGCTTACTCAATGTCACACAGGTATTGTCCAAGGGTTTTTGGGACAAACCACTGCTTTTGCCAAAGAAAAAATAAAAAAATCGGTGACTATATTAGCAGAAAGAGAAGGCACTAACGAAGTTCGCTATATACACGGTAACTTCGGTCGTGGCACTTACACTTGGTACGGCGGACACGATCCAGAGGACTATAGACACGGTATAGGAGACCCTCCAACGGATTTGGATTTGCATAAAAATTCACCTGGGTACAGATTAATATTGAATAATATTCTTTTCCCAGCGGCTAAAAAGAAAAAGCAAAAGACTTAATTTTTTCTTAGAACGAAAGTTTGAGTATTTTTGTATATTCTCTAATGGTAATTAATCCGTAATTTCGCTCTTATGAAGCTACTAATAACAATTTTTATAATAATATTTACTCATACTGCTTTCTCGACAAGCATAACAGTAAACGATGCTACTGCCGAAAAAGGGCAAATAATCCATGTTCCAGTATATGCAGATATAACTGAGACATTTGTCTATAATGACGAAAATAATCTATTCCGAATAGATTTTAATTTTAATGCTTTGATGCTGGACTTCAAAAAAGTTGTGCTCAAAGGCGAATCAATAATAGTAGATACTGAGCTAACGAGTACAACTACTCTGAACCCAGATAATTTCAGAAATTCTTCTTTTTCGATTGAGTTTTCTCAGGAAATAGACAATGCTAATGGCATACTATTCTATTTGGAATTCGAAGTACTTGCTGGACCCGACACTTTAGCTACTATTACTCCAACTTCTTTTACATTGAGAAATGAAGAAATAAAATCTGAGTTCAATGCTGGGAATATTAGCATTCCCGAACCAGTTATCGAAACAGACAAATCATATATTAGTAATTTCTATCCTAACCCTTTTCATAGAGAAGCGAAAGCGGAGATCAGATTTACTAAGCCGACTAGAATAAAGCTATCTACATATAATCTAAATGGATCTGACCAACTTTATGAGTTCTGCAATACTGATTGCGTTCAAAAGCATTTCCGATTAACAGACGCTGCTGGAGTAGAGTATATGGGCGATGAATTATTGATGGAAGGTAAATATACTTTACAGCTAAGAAATGATTTTAGTACTCTGGCTGCTGGCGTTTATCTATTAATAATAGAGACAGATTACAAGGTATTATCACAAAGATTTGTGGTGATAAAATGATGAGATTATTAACTGGATTAATATTGCTTTTCAGTGTTACATTTACCGCATACTCTCAAGTAGATAAAAACAAAATTCTATCTGAGAAAAGCCCAGAAGGGACGGAGTTTTGGCTGTGCTTTATGCGTAATCATAATGATGCTGATAAAAATAACCCGAATGCAACACAGTTAGACCTGAAGCTATTCTTAACTTCTGACAAAGATGCAAACGTTACTATTGAAATAAAAAGTATAAGATTCAAAGAGCAAGTTTTTGTTAAAGGAGGTACTGTCAAGGCGATACAGATTTCTCCTTTGGCACAAATCACTAGCTCGGAGATAATAGAAAGTGGCAGAGCGTTGCACGTAACTTCCGATGTACCTATTTCGGTATATGGACTTAATAGAAGAAAGCTAACAACTGATACATTTATGGGATTGCCACTGAATGTATTGGGAACTTCATATAGAGTTATGTGCTATGACGTTTCAATTAAGCTAATGGCAGAGATGGCTGTAGTAGCCACAGAGGACAGTACAAGAATAACTATAACGCCTACAGTAGATACTGACGGTGGACACAAAAGAGGTCAACCTTTTTCTGTAGTTCTAAACAAAGGCGATGTATATCAAGTAGCTGCGGCTAACACAGTGCCATGTATAAGTAACTGTGATTTGACTGGTAGTTTGATAGAATCTAACAAGAAAATAGCTGTATTTAGTGGTCACCAATGTGCTTATGTACCTACAGATGTTATTGCTTGTAATCACTTAGTGGAGCAAATTCCACCTTTGCACTCTTGGGGGAAACACTTCTACATAGGTGCATTCAAGAAACGTACTTTCTATAATTATAGAGTTTTAGCTGATGTAGATGGGACTAGAGTGTTTGAAGATTCGAAACTAGTGGGGACTTTGAATGCTGGTCAGCACTTAGAAAGAGAGACAGATAAGTCAGTACAAGTTACTGCTTCCAATCCTGTATTGGTAGCCCAATTCTCACAAGGATTTGACAATGGCGACAGAATCGGTGATCCGATGATGTGTCTGATTAGTCCGACTCAACAATTTTTGAAAAAATATAGATTCGCAACTCCTGTAGATGGATTTTGGGAGCACTTTGTGAATGTTGTTGCGCCAACTAATTCATTGAACTCTATTCGATTGAATGGAATAAAAGTAGATGTAAATAAATTCCGCAAATTGGGTGATACACGGTATTCATTTGCACAGATTGGTGTGAATTACGGTACCCACGTTATAGAGTGTAGTGAGCCATTTGGAATGACATCTTACGGATTTGGGTATGGAGAAGATAGATATGACGCTTATGGTTCTTTAGGTGGTCAATCGTTCTCTGAATTCATAGAAATCCCAGATAAAGAGAAACCATTTATAGACTATACGACTGATAAAGATGGCTTCAAATTATTAATCAGAGATGATAGGAACAATGATAGGGGAGTAGCAAAAGTAGAACTATTCGAAAACACAGGATTCGATTATAATATTACTAAATTTGAACCTGGTACTCCACTCGTTATAGTTAATTTTGGAAATGAAAATTATAACAAAGATTTATCTGTTAAAATTGAAGCTACGGATTTAGCTGGTAATCTAGCGGAATATACACTTTGCTATACTTTCAACCAGATTACGAATCGATACCAATATACTCTGCAAGAAGGACTGCAAGCAAGTTGCGGCGAATCTGACCCTTGGGAATACGGTATATCACTTGGTTATAGCTATATAAACCACTATGCTGATTTCAGTAGAACGGGTAATCTAGTAAGTAAAGGTACATTCTCAGATATAGTATCGAGCACAGCAGAGTTCGGACTATTAGCAACATATAGAATAAATCAAAAAGTCAATTTGATGGGGAGATTGAACTTCCTTCAGTATTCTGGACAGATGCAATCGCCTGATTCTACAACTAGTCAAGTTAGGAATCCACTCACCAATGGTTTAGAGCCATATAGAGAATCTGTTAACTTCGAATTGGACGGTATATATACAAACGTTGTATTAGGAGTAGAATATCTATTTACTAATAATATATACATAATGGGTGGAATGCAATTCGATTTACCCCTTAGCACAGGTATAACAGCCGAAAAAGAAATTATCGAACCACAAGATTACAATTTCGCAAACGGAACTAATAAATCTGAGATTGGTTTGAGTTCGCTTGGCTCAATTAATAAAATAGGAATCTCTGCTAATTTTGGTCTTGGCTTCCGAATAAATGCATATAAGAATATAAACGCATTTCTAGAAGCTGGATACACACAGCGATTGACCAATATGGTAGATGATGCAGATTGGACAGTTTCAGTTGTAGGGATTAGAACTGGAATTAGATTCCCTCTATAATGGATATTTTCAGAAGAATATACGGGGTACTGTATAAAGAATTCTTAACTGAATTTAAGAATTTTTCATCAGCAGCATCAGTATTTTTATTTGTACTTACATCCGTTATTATCGTCAGCTATTCGGTCTCTTCGAATAAACTATCTGATGAGATATTTGCCGGTATCACTTGGATACTAATCTTCTTCACTTCTATGATAGGACAGAGTCGAGTCTTCGTTACAGAAGAGGAAAGAGGCACTTGGATGTTCTTGAAAATCAACTCAGACTCAACTAGCATATACTTCGGAAAATTAATCTATAATATAATATTCGGTATAGCCGCTAATTTGCTTACAGTTGCTTTACTACTACTATTCAATTCTACTTTTATAATAGCTGAAATGGGAATGTATTGGTTAAGTGTACTTACGGGGAGTATTGGTATATCTGCGGCCTCTACTATTATCTCTGCATTGATAGCAAAAGCTTCATCAAAGGGGGCACTATTTCCGGTGCTAGCTTTTCCCCTTATACTACCTATTATCTTATTGTCTATAGATGCTACTATACTGAGTATAGTTGGTGCATCACCTGAGAGAATTAACTCCGATTTGGGAGTCACACTCGCTTATGCAGGAGCTGTTATTACAGCATCTTACCTACTCTTCGATTTTATCTTCAAAGATTAAACTACGGCTTAAGCTGTAGCAACTTCTTTTTTATCTTCTAATTTTATTTTTCTTTTCACAGGTATAGAGAATGCAAAGGTTGAACCTTCACCTTTCTTACTTTTCACCCATACGTAACCGTCATGCGCTTCTACCATCTTCTTCACTATCCACAAGCCAAGCCCTGTTGCTGATTCACCAGCCGTGGGTTTACTGCTTAGTGTGGCTCCTTTTTGGAAGGTACTCTTTATATCTTCTTCAGAAAGACCTTGCCCAGTGTCGCTAACACTAAATACAATATGATTCTTTTCTTTATCAAAAGTTGTTTCAACTAGTATAGAACCACTTCTCTCCGTGTATTTGATAGCATTTGATACTAGATTATCCATTACTTCATCTATTCGAAGTACATCGAGAGTTATTTCAGGTAAGTTATTGTCGAACATACACTCATAAGTAAGGTTCTTATTTTTAGCATTGTATGAGTTACGAGTGAAAACATCTTGAGCTATATCATTAATATCTACATCTTCGTAATGCAATTTCAGACCTGTACCTTCTAGCGCCATTATCTTGCTTATCTCGGAAGAAAGCATGAGTATGCGGCTTGAACTAGCGGCTATATCTTTCATTATATCTTCGAAATCAGAAGCAGTACTATCGTAATTAGTTAATAGATCAACTAGACCTTTAATTACAGATGCAGGGTTTTTGATATCGTGTACTATGACTGCGAAAAGCTCTTCTTTCTGTTTTTGTAGCTCCTCTAACTCTGTTTTAGACTTATTACTAACGTTTAAAGTCTCTTGTAGTCCTTTGTTTTGGAGCACCAGATTTCTACTTTGTTCCTGCATTTTATCTATTTGCATTCTCAAAGCTTTTAGTTCTGCTTTTAGATTAGCATTTTCCAATGCAATATCGTTTTGATTCGAGTTAGCCACTTTTACCCCTTTTTGTGTAGTAGCAAGTGAAGTTTTCTTCTTCTTCTTCATTGGTCTGTTTTTGAAGAAGAGCACTACAAATATTAAAATTATTGTTACCAGTATAATAAGAGCAATATCAGAAATAATAGAAACAATCCCATTATTTTCCTGTAACTCTTTCAATTTCTTTTTCAAATCTGCAATTTGGACTTCCAAATTATTAGATTTAACTAATACGGAATTCAAGTTATTATCAACCTTGAATTCGAATCTGTCTTCTTTTGCGTTCCATTCACCACTACTATCAAATGCACTTATAATGAATTTGTAGTCTGATTGTGGCAAATTTGCATACCTTACTTCCATACCACTTATTATGTTAACGGAAGTATCAGTCCCCATAATAAGCATAACTCTATAAAGTATCGGATCGCTTTCTAATTTTGGATTAACTGAATACTTAAATAATATAGAGTCACTGTTCGAAATAACAATTTTATCACCATAATAAGTATCGGCAGTATCCCCATTCACATTAACTTCGTCTATATTTACTATATAGTCTTTAGCCAATAGAAGATGGTTTGAAGTTAATAGTCCAAATAATGCTAACGATATGAAAAGTAATATTCTATTCATATTTGAACGCATTATTCGAATCAACTGTTGCGCGATTTCTCTTCTTAAACTGATTGTCATTTAATTTCTTTTCCAATATCCTCTTTACGTCGAAAAAGGATTTAAAATTATAATGTGGCAGGCTATTCTCATTGCAGTAAGTAGCCAAATATTTTTTTGCAAAAATAATATCGCAATGAGCCGCTCCACAAAAATCAGAGTAGCCATCACCAATATATATTTTTAATGTATTCTCATCACTTTGATTGAGAACGAAATTGCGTTTACAATTTGCCGAATAGCAATTACACGATTCAGAAGCATATGTAAACTCGGGCTCTAAATGAGTGCCTTTGTCAAGCAATTTGTTGCTACAAATTGGTAGCTTTATATTATTTATACCCAATATTTCATTGATATAAATATCATAACCATCACTTACTATATAGAGTTTTATTTTATTTTGTTGACAAAACTCCACAAAGCTATTGAAATAAGGGTCAATCTCAAATTTTCGAGATTGTTCCCTAATCATTTCTGTACTCGTGCCTTCAGGTAGTTTACTACAAAGCTTATGCCAATATTCATAAATAGTTAATTTTTCTTCTATGAAAAGTTTATTCAAAATTTCAAAATCTTCAACATCTTTAAATAGTTCATTTCCAACATCTTGGAGTGTAACTGTCCCATCAAAATCACAGAATACTTTTATATCATCAAATTTTATTGACATTTTTTCTTATATTTTCATTTTAATTTCTGGTAAAATATGAAAGAGTTGGGAAAAAGAATACTTACAGCAGCAATTGGGATACCTTTAGCGATATTTTTATTTCTACAAGGAGGGATTTTCTTCGCTGTGGGAATACTTATAATTATAGGTTTTGGACTACACGAATTTTACTCTATGGCTGAAAACAAGGGCTATCACCCAATGAAGTGGGCTTCGATTGTTGTTAGCTTGATTGCAGGAGTCATCTTTTTTCTTACACTCACAGGTGTATTGGAATATAAACTAATTTATACTTTTCTTGCACCTACATTAATAGGAACTTTCCTAATTACTTTAGCTTTATATAAGAATGGTATTTCTGCAATTACTGATATCTCTATAAGTATAGGTGGTATTATGTATGTTGCTTTTCCACTTTTGTGTTTGATTGCGATACGTGAATTTAATTATTTGAGTTCTTCTGAAATAGATTGGGGGTATTTTGTACTGACTCTATTCATTGCTATTTGGCTATGCGATAGTGCCGCTTACTTTATTGGTAGGGCAATCGGAAAGCATAAGCTATTCCCTCGACATAGTCCTAAGAAATCTTGGGAAGGTGCGATAGCAGGATTTGTATTCGGTGCAATTGGTTTCGTTGGGCTTACAGCTTGGCTCAATCCGAGCTTTGGATTAGCAAATAGTATAATAGTAGGAGCGATAATTACAACATTCTGCCAACTAGGTGATTTGATAGAATCTCATTTCAAGCGTGACGCAGAGGTTAAAGATAGCTCGAACTTTTTCCCGGGACATGGGGGCTTTTTAGATAGATTTGATGGGGTTATATTTATTTCTCCTATCATACTATTTATACTAGTATTAATCGTATGATAGAATAATAATAGTATTTAATAGTCATTAAATATGAACTAACTTTTGTTCAAATATATAATTACTAAACAATAAAAGAAAATATAAAGATGGGAAAAATATTAATTTTTCTAGTAATAATACTAGGGATTATAGTAGTCTTTTTCAAAGGAGCGACGAAGTTAATCCTAGCTCTAACTGGGTTCAAGAAAGCAAATAATCCACCAAGTAAAGAAAGTAACAATAACAGTAGTAGAACTCCTGAGAATAGCGATGTGCTATATGAGAAAGGCGAAACGAAGGTATTCAAAGGAATGGCAGGCAACAAACATAAAGAACAATAACTATGAACTCACAAATTATATCTGCAATTGACGTAGGTACAAATTCATTTCACATGGTAACCGCATCAGTTGATGACAATGGTTTACTTAATATAATATCTAGAGAAAAAGAAATAGTTCGACTTGGTTCGAGTAGTGGTGATATGAGCTATTTGCAAAGAGACGCAATAAAGAGAGCTGTAACTACTCTCAGAGCATTTTACAAACTTGCAATCAATGAGAATTCGCAGATAAGGGCAGTGGCAACCTCAGCCGTCCGAGAAGCTAAAAACAAAGATGAGTTCATAGACCTTATAAAAAGAGAAACTGGTATAGAACTAGAAGTAGTTTCTGGGATTGAGGAGGCTCGACTTATATCTCTAGGAGTAATACATGCATTACCTATTCTTGCAGAAAAAGCTCTAATAATAGACATCGGTGGTGGTAGTACAGAGACTATTATAACCGAACAAGGGGAGATGATACACTTACAAAGCAATAAACTAGGTGCTATCAGATTAACTAAAAAATACTTCGATGGAATACCTTCAAATGAAATAAGCATTTCCAAATGTAAGAAATTCATCAAAGGAGAATGGGCTCAAACATTAGATAAAATTGAGGGTGTTGGTTTTACTACTACTGTTGGTACTTCGGGGACGATGACAACTCTGATATCAATGGCTTACCTCAGAAAAAACACTGAATTACCCACAGTGCTCAATGGACTAACAGTAAAGGCGAAGCATGTACTCAAAGTAATCCGAGACATAAAGCAAGCATCTTCTCCCGAAAACATTGCACTGCTTAATGGAATGGATATTACTAGAGCAGATATTATCACAGCTGGTGCTCTGATTGTAGAAGTAGCAATTGAGGAACTTGGAATCAAGAATTTTGTGATTTCTAATTACTCACTGAGAGAAGGTGTTGTTTTCGATACGGTAGAGAAAACACAGAATTTGGAACAATATCACCAACTCACTAAGCTTAGATACAAAACTGTTACTGGTTTGGCTACTAAATATGGTGCTGATATGAAGCACTCCGAACACATAAGAAAGCTATGCAATAAGATGTTCGATCAATTAGAGCCAATACATGGTAAAGGTTATTATGAAAGAGAACTATTAGAATCAGCATCATATCTACATGATGTTGGATTCCACATATCACACGACAAACACCACAAACATAGCTTCTACCTAATAAAAAACAGTATAATGACTGGTTTCACGAACGATGAAGCAGAATTAATAGCGAACATAGCAAGATACCACAGAAAGAGTCATCCAAACCGCTCCCATGGTAGTTATAATATGCTCAGCCCCAAAAAACAGCAAATTGTTTGGCTATTAGCAGGAATACTGCGAATAGCAGAAGGCCTAGACAGACGTCAAATACAGAATGTAGAAGATGTAGAGCTAACAATTGAAGAAAATAAATTAAAAATTAAAATAATAGAGAATGGCTCTGAAACCCCTGATATTGAGGTGTGGGGAGCCGATAGACGAAAGGCAATGTTAGAAGAAGCATTAAATCTTGAAATTATTTTCGAATAAGTTGTGACAAAATGCACATTCAACTGTTATTATAATCACAGTTATGTAATACTATTTTATTTTTAAAATGAATTGAAAGTTTGTAACTTTAGCTGTCTATAAATAAGAAATTACAATTAATTATTATAATTTAAGAGGTTCCACAATGAAGAATGTATATACTAAATTAGCACTGGTGCTATTTTTAGTCCTCGCTATGACCGTACCAAAAGATTTGAAAGCTGGTGTGGACGAGGAAGAAATGAAAGAAAAGCTCCCAATGATGATGGGGCAAAGTAATGTCGGTAAAGATTATTGGTTCACAATACCACCATGCTATGAAGAAGAAAGTGGTGGCTTCGATAATTTTGTGAAAGTATTAATTACATCACCTACAGAAACACAAGTAACTATAGAAGTACCAGGTAAGGGTTTTAGTAAACAAAAAACTACTATTGCTAATGGGGTTATTGAATTTAAGCTTACTCCGACTCAAGCACAAGCTATTTTACATGCTGGGAATACAAAAAAACCACCTCCCGGTCAAGTTTATAAAGCCGCTGGGGTACACATCTTTTCGGATGACCCTATTGTGGTTTATGTAGTTGTAAGATATCGTGCTACATCTGATGGGTTCTTAGCAATACCTACATCTGCATTTGGGACAGCATATATCAACATGGTATATAAGGAACCTAATATTACTAGTGGTTTGATGGCTCCGTTCACAGGTATTACTGCCGCATACGACCAAACTCAAATTAGATTTACAATGGGAGGTGGTGATGAAGGAAACGATGCAGTACCATTAGATGGTGGTCGTTTACTTAAGACTGGAGAAACAGCTACTGCATTTTTAGAACAAGGGGACGTTTGGTTATTATCTATCAACGATCACAGACAAGATTTGTCTGGAAGTAGAATTGAAGGAACAAAACCCTTTTCTATTGTTTCAGGTGTGCATTGTGCTAACTTCCCTCTAGGTGTTTATGCTTGTGATTACACCGTCGAAATGGAACTACCAATTTATTCTTGGGGTAAGCAGTATTATATTACACCTATGAAAGGAAGAACATATAATGGTATTATCCGTATCTTTGCAGCAGAAGATAAAACTGAAGTTTATCGTGATGGCCAGTATATTGGTACTATCAAAAAAGGTGGTGGTGCTGCTATGGGTATCGGATATTTAGAAATGAGGGTTTGGCCACAAACTGACGATTTTGGTCAACCGATTGCACCTAAAATTGCTACAATAAGTGCAAATAAACCGATATCAGTTATGTATTATAATCCTGGAACCTCTGAAGATACGAAACCAGTGGATACAGATCCATTTATGCTTATCTATACTCCTATTGAACAATATCAAACAGAAATTTACTTTCCTTCACCAAATGCTACTGCTGGATTGTTACCATTTACTGAAAATTATATTAGTTTAGTTTTCGAATTGCACGAAGACTTTATGCCTCAAGATTTAAAATTTGCCGAATTTTCTAGAAATGGGACTAAACCTATTTGGAAACCATTAAGTGATGTATTTAGTGCTGGATATGAAGAATTTGCGATTCCTTATAAAGGAAAAAGATATGGAGCAACAAAATTAAAATTAGCCACCGAAGGAGTTTATGGTATTAAGTCTGATTCAACTAGATTTGCTGCTTACTCTTATGGATACGGTTGGTATGATTCTTATGGATTCCCAACTTCTGCTGCATTAAATGATTTGACTATACCTGATACTAATGCACCTATTCCAAGTTATGTTCAATCTTGTGATGGGGATATAGAAAAGGATATGGGGATTGTTACAGATATGCCAAATGATGATAAATTTCGTTCAAATATGGCTGATTTGTATCTAATTAAAGAATTAAGTGAGAATTATAAATTTGATTGGAGATCGACTGCAGGTGAGTTTATTCCAGGACAACAAAGAACACTTTCTTGGTGGTTGACAGTAATAGATAAAAAGAAATATGCCAAAGCTGTTATATACTTTACAGATAGAGCTGGTAATGACACGACAATAACTGTAGAGTATAAGCCTACTGAGTATGAAGTAACTGGTGATTTGCATTATGGTACTTTGGCTGAAACTGGTGCTCCAGTTATCTTGAAAGATACTATAAGAAATTTATCAACTATTTCTCCTCTTTATATAACAAAAGTTGAATTACAAAACAAGAATCAAGGATTCAGCATAGATTCTTACGAGCCTGCTGGCTGGACTCCTCCTATGCCTATTGCTGCTGGTCAAGAAGTTGTAGTCAATGTTAAATTTGATCCTGTTGTAGCTTCAGCTCTAGGTAAACGACCTGTTTACAAGGACTCTCTCGGTGTTGGTTATGGAGATAAGAATTTTGTTGAGTGCTATTTTGGGTATGAAACACTCCAAGATGCTTACTTAGGAGCTCCTATAATAGTGGTTGGAGATTGGGACTTTGGTCCTCTCAATATAGCGACTACAGGAACTGTAACCAAAGCAATTCAGATTAAAAATGATGGAGATAATGCACTTCACATAACTGGAATTTCTAGTGATCTAACAGTTCAAGAAT
>PGYR01000086.1 GCA_002839765.1 Ignavibacteriae bacterium HGW-Ignavibacteriae-4 | reverse complement strand
CATCTGAAACATTCAGATCTTGTTTTCTCCTGCTGAGAAAATGAAGTATGGGGGACACCCCCAAACCCCCGGAAAAGAAGATTCCTGTTTCCTCGGGAAACAAAATGATATATAGTGATAGAAGTAGTTGATTAATAAGGGGCTTGTTAAAGCAACAAGAATCTATTGAAAAAAACTAGACGCAATGAAGATATTGAAATTTATGAATAATTTGTTTAGCTCATTCATTAAGAAATGGAGGATTAAAATGAAAATCAATAACAAAAATGATAATAAGGATAAAAAAGAATTCTGGACAACGAGAAATATTTATTTAATGTGGGGTTTTTATTTGTTGGGTTTATTTGTAATTTGGTTAGTGCTACCAAGTTTGTTAGAAAACATTCAATCTTCAATCTCAGCGCTGTTTGGATAAAGATACTTATCAGCTAATTAGTGTGCTGCAAAAATATCGAAATGAAGAAACACAGCTTGCTCGCATTTATAAAAGTGTGATTGAGCTTTTTTTATCTAGTAAGAATTTGAATGATTAAAGAGTGAAAGGGGTTAAGCATAATGCCTAAGATCGAATATGTTCCAAAGAAGTTTCGACAGACCAGCCTTGAACTAATCCGGAGAATAAATACTGTCATAACTGACTATGAAGCTCAAGGTTACAGCTTAACGTTAAGACAAGTCTACTATCAAATGGTAGCACGAGATATTATTCCCAATAATGAAAGAAGCTATAAAAATCTGGGTGCACTGATTAATGATGCTCGACTGGCTGGATTGATCGACTGGAATGCGATTGAAGATCGCACCCGAAATATTCGAGGACGTACTCATTGGGAAAAACCAGGAGATGTTATTAAGGCTGCTGCATATAACTATCATTTAGATCATTGGCAGGATCAAGACAATTATGTTGAGGTTTGGGTAGAAAAGGATGCACTAGTCGGAGTAGTTGGCAGAATCTGTGACCAGCTGGATCTCAAATATTTTTCTTGCCGAGGGTATGTAAGTCAATCAGAAATGTGGGTTGCTGCCAAAAGATTAGAGAAAAGACAACTTGAAGGCAAGAATATTGTTCTGTTGCACCTGGGCGATCACGATCCAAGTGGAATAGATATGAGCCGGGACATCCTGGACAGATTGAATGTTTTTGAAACGGACGATATTGAATTCAAAAGATTAGCTTTGAACATGGAGCAAGTTGAAGAATACAACCCACCGCCCAATCCTACCAAATTGACTGATAGCCGTGCCACTAAATACCTTTCGGACTTTGGTCATGAATGTTGGGAGCTGGATGCGCTGGAGCCTAAAGTAATTGATGCACTTATTAAGGACAATGTACTTAAGTTTCGGGATGAAAAAAATTATAAGCAGATCAAAGAGAAAGAAGAATTAGGAATAGAATTCTTAGAAGAAATTGCAGAGAACTTTGACCGTATTGAGCAGAATTGGCATGATATTACAAGCCATTATTGGGGTGATTTGTGAGTAGAAAAATGTCAAATCAATCTGAAAGTATGAGGATTTTTAATAAAACAGATGGACATTTGATTATAGGATTATATAGTGGAGGAAATAATCGATGAGTAGTGATGGACGGAGTGTAGGCGGAGGTCGATTCATATTTTTATTTGTTATTGTAATTGCTGCTACTGGATTAATTGGTTATATAAGCAAAAGTAATGATCTCCAATACTTAAACAAACCGGTAGTTGAAAGAATTGATGAAATTTTATTTTTGAGTGATTCAAATACTGAAACAGCCGACTTGTATCGAATAAAGGTGAAGGATGGGTTAATCGAGATATATCACAATAGCGAGAATTATAAAGCTGTTTATAAAGTCAAAGATGCAGATTCCCTGGAATTCCAATCGCCAGCTGGTGAAACAATGGTTGTTAAGTACATCGACTATTCAACGCCTGAAACAATCGAAAAAATTGATATCTTTAATTATGTATACAATGTTATGAAAGGGAGCAGTTCCATTGATGAACAGATTAAGTTGAAGCTTTCTGGCAATAATACGGTTGAGATTGTATTAAATAATGAAAACATGATAAATAAACAAACTAGTGGAGTTGAAAATGACGGTGTGATCGGAAAGGCAGCAGTATGGTTGCTATTAATTATTGTGGGTGGAATTATCGCAGTAGTAGTTGTTTTGATCACTGTCTCAAATTACAGGTTAAAAAAAGAGCGAAAAAAAATTGACGATGAATGGAAAAGTATGTTTTAGCAAAACCTTAATCGTCAGGTTAAGTCAAGGATAATGTAAAATCTGAGCGGTTGTTTTTTCTGATAGAAAAATTTAAATAGTGGCAAATCTTGTTTCCTCGGGAAACAGGATTAAAAGAAAATAACATAGGAGGATAAATCAATGAATGAACTGGAATTTAAAAGTACTGCTGAATTCGCAGACTGGTCGAGGGATCAGGAAATTTGCAGTATCGAATATTTGGACGCCCAGGGTGGGCGAAAGAGTCAGAATTGTTTCGAAGTAGATATTGAAAAGAAAGACACACAGCTTGTTTGCATCGAAAATAATGCAAATGAGTGTTTTTTTATGAGCAAGGATGAAATGGATCTATGGATTAAATTAAGTGAAGCGACGGATGTCGTCAACAATGGACTAAGTGATGTGTTTGTAGGATTCAATGTGTTTCTATGTAAAACAGGGAAATTTGAAATGACTCTCTATATTGATGCAACAGCTCTAATCTAGGATATCAGGAGGTGCAAATAATTGGATATGAAACTATCTGGTGCAGCGGTAATTGTATTTGCAGTATCTAATATTTTAGCAATGGCTTGTATTGCCATTGCAATGATTACTCATGAGCGTAACCTATCCTCAGGCCAAGTATTGAAACATAAGCGTGTTGTAGGGAGTGCTATATACTTTATGTTTTTAGCAATTACATTTTTTATTTTTAGCGCAATTCTAACTGACAATATGACTGTGGCGTGGTTAATTAATAAAATATCAATTGAGGGATATATTGGAATACCTGTAACATGTATTGCTTTTTATTTTATACTAATGTGTTTAATAACACGTCATAATTGACGAATAAAGAAAGTATTAAAAAAGAACATGGTGAGTACTCTACCAAAGGAGAGAATTAACGAAGTGATTAAAATGATCTTCAAGAAATTCAGAGTTATATCCATGCAGTTTCCTGTTCTTTATAAAAATCTTGTTTCCTCGGGAAACAGGATTTTTTAAAAGCAATTGGAGGATATACGGATGTTTGAGCAGATCAAACGAAAGGAGTGCTATTATGAATGTGATTCCTATATTAGCGATATCACATAGTTCGGCTTCACCAACAATGGATATCACTATGGGACAGTTATTTTTAATCTGGCTATTAATGGTGCTTCCAATTGTAGTGATAATATTTATTGGTTATTTAGGATATACCGTCATACTATTTGTAAAGTGGAAATGGAATAAACATACAAGACTCGTTGTATCGGATTTAGCTAAAGATAGAGAAGGAATACCACAATGGAAGGACGAAATGCAGTTTATAGTTCGGATCTTACTGTCGGCCATGAATTACATTATATCGTTCAAATTAATTGAGATCCTTTTAAGAATGAATGACCAAACAGTATGGGACTTTAATTCAGATGTGCTATATGGTACTGATCCGTATATGAATATACTCAGATTCATTTCTATTTTACTAATGCCAATGTGCTTTATGACGCAGCTGGATATAGCTATTCTTGATAAACTCAATCAGTTCTATTTTGGAGAAACGGGTAAGTTTGATTACTTGATTTTCAATCGAGATTTATTATTGAGTACAAATAAATATGAGTCAATCTGTTATATTCCTACAAGGATTTTAGCGATTATAATTTGTTTTTTCATTATTGTAAGATGGCTTTATGGGTTTTAATATGTTTCATCAACAAAATGATATAACCTGGATTTGTGAATTTCTGTTTCCTCGGGAAACAGGATGGAGGTGATTGAGATAAAAAAGAAAACACTTTGCAGCTTGCGTCTGGAAAAAGAATTGTCCCAGGACGCCCTGGCAACAATGCTGGGAGTCTCACGAAAGAAAATCTATCGGTATGAAAATGGATTAACCATTCCGAGTGATGAAATAAAGCAGCAGCTGGGTTTGATCTTTTACCTTAGTCGGGATGACCTGAATGAGATCATTGAAAATACCGTAGACGCTGCCAAAGAAAAAAGTCAAACCTATCCCTGCACCATTTCGTTTCGGTGTACAGCGGACATGTATGAAAAAATAGAAGCCAATGCAAAAATGGCCAATATGACAGTGGGTCAATATGTCAGAGAAACCTATACCGGCGGGCAGTTAGTTGTTTTAGACGGACTCAAAGATTTTTCAAAGGATCTGACCAGGATCGGCACGAATCTTAATCAGTTGACCAAGCTATGTCATATGGGGAAAATCAATGCCCCTGAATTAAAATCAGTGCAGAAAACACTGACAGAGATTTATATCAAGCTGAATCGAATCATCAGCAAATGATATGAATCTTTTTTTATTGGTTCATTTCTGTTTCCTCAGGAAACAGGGAAATATAAATAAAGGAGAACTTGATGAACAAAGTAATTTTACTAGGAAGACTTACCAGAGATCCTGTGATGAAAAACATCACCACCGGTAAAACAGTTACTCGATTTAGTTTAGCTGTTGAACGTCGCTTTAAAAACAAAGACGGTCAAAAAGAAGCCGACTTTATTAACATTGTGGTATGGGGAAAACAGGCGGAATTTGCGGCGCAATATCTGACTAAAGGAAGCCAAATCAGTTTATCTGGACGACTAGAAGCAAGAAGTTACGATGCACAAGATGGTCAACGACGTTATGTGACCGAAGTTGTTGCTGATGAAATTAATTTAGTATCTTCCGGTCAGAAAAACGCTAACGCCGGATCCCAACAAACTTCAGCACCACGAACAGATAATAACAATAATATGTCAGTAATGGGTCTGGATGAAGATTTTCACCTAATGGCTGACGAAGACGATATCCTTTTTGAAGCGATTCTGATAAATGGGCTGCTTAAAGAAGGAAAAACTTACCAGACAGATATCACAGATGATGATCTGTTTTTTTTATGTAACAACTCAAAGCTGTTTCCTCGGGAAACAAAAATAAGGGGGATAACTGACATGAAAATGGTATATGTGTGTTCGC
>PGYR01000019.1 GCA_002839765.1 Ignavibacteriae bacterium HGW-Ignavibacteriae-4 | reverse complement strand
TGGTATAAAGGTTTAAATCCTTCAAGTTATAATTAGTCCAAGTCTGAGAGCTTAGTACAGTTGATAGGAATATAAATAGTAATAGAGTTTTCATAAATCACCTAATTGGAGAAAATGGTATCCTCACAATTTAATAAAAATAATTGGAATGGGGGTGATGAAAACGAATTATGATGCCTGAGCGGAGTACTTCGGCTTCGCTCAGCAACCATCGAAGGCGGAATAACTGAAATACTATCCCTTCGACTTCGCTCAGGGAGCGTATTTCTCCTGGATTCTTCTAACGCTTTCAGCATTATCAGAATGACTTGGTTACAAGAGGGCAGAACCTATTAGGTGACGAAAGCACTTCGGTGCCGCTCAGTGTAAACAATACGTCTCTACGTGCTTTTTTCAAATCACCCTAACCCTCTTAAGTCTTCAAGAGGGAATTTGCAGAATTCTTTTCTATCTGGACTCTTCACTTTGACGTCGATCAGTACAGGCACTCCACTTTGTTCCGTTCTGGAGTATTTTCTTATTTTATATCTTGCTATATAATAACTAGTTATAAGTACTAATGCTATTATTATAACATAATGTTAAACAAAAATATATAAATTTTCTTTTAGACTTCACGAATAATATTATATTTACGTTATAAAACTGATTGGTTTATTAATATAAAATATTTTATTATTTAAATGGACAAAATTTTATGGATGCACCCCATCTTAATATTCTTCAATATTTGTATGGAAGATTTGTAACTAATCTCAATATTGAAAGAGAAATTTATATTATTGAGTTTGAACATAATACTAAAAGACTTTCTAAACTTTTAGGTAGAGTTAAATATACTCAAATGTTGATGCCATCAAAGCATAATTCAGAATATCTTGGTGCTGAAAAATATAATATGACTTCTGGCATTTACGAAACCAATCACGTTCATTATACGGATAGACATGGCTTACCACAATTCGGTAAACCCTCAGAAGGAAATACAAAGAATTTTATCATAAAAGTTCATCAGTGTTGTGAAGAGTATTTACCTAAATTAGAAAAACTATCAATAAAGCTAAATGAAGATATAAATAAAACTGAACCTATTACAATAAAGTCACAAAATGAACAAGAAGAGGACGTTTTAAGTTATTCAATCGAAGATGTATATGACTTTTTAGCATTTAATTTTAATATAGATGTAGAGAAAAATGAGTTTATTTCTGAGAGTAACAAATCCTATATTACACTTACTGGAAAATCTCATAAACTTTGGAAAAAAGATTTGCCTAAATATATGATTGGTTTTATGTTCAATTTCTTCTTTGATTCTAATAAAAATATACAACAAAGAATCCTATTTAAATATGAAGGTCAAGGTATTAAAACGGAACTCTATTACCCAGAATCTATAAAAGCTTTAAGAGATAAGGAACGAGAAATAGAAAAGGGAATCACTACAGATAAAGATTTTAGAATATTCAAATCTAATTTAGAAAAACAAATATCAGTTTATAAAGAATAAACTGCAAATCCTGCTAAAACTGCTACGAATCCTGCTACAATTACAGCACAAGCTAACCCTCTAATATCAATAGGTTGTATTTAACAATTAATTCAATTCAAAGAATTTGTTTTTTATATAATTTATTAAGAGGTGTTAAGATGGAATCAAATGAAAAACGATTACAAACTATCCCAGAGATTTGTCATAATCTAAATATTTCGTCCACTACTTTGTGGAGATTAAGAAAAAAGGGAGAAATCCCTTTCATTAAGGCAGGTAATACCGTTTTATTTGACTATAATGATGTAATTGCTTCATTAAAGAAAAGCAGTAGCTTAGGAGGTCTAAAGTGAAAGGCATTCAAATTAGCTACTTTAAAGCTCCAATTACAAATATCAATAGCCCTAGTAAAATAGGGCTACTCGATATAGCAAATCTTATCAAATCTGATAAAGAGTTGAGATCCAAAATAATTAAGATCAGAGTTGGAGGAATGGATAAGACTAAACTATTAGATAATGTCACTTTCTCTGGATTATTTGAAAGAAGAAAGAAAGAGGATTTAATAGAATACTCAGGTTTAATATGTATAGACATAGATAAAATTGACAGTCCAAAAAAGCTAAAACAAGATTTAATAAAGTCTGAACTACCAATAGTTTTGATGTTTGTTTCACCTTCAGGGAATGGATTAAAAGTAGTTCTTGTAAGTTGTTCAGATGTAAATAAGCATCTGAGCTATTTTAATTATTACGAAGATTACTTCAAAACTAACTATAATATTCAAATTGATAAGGCTTGTAAAGATGTATCAAGAACTTGCTTTTTGTCCTATGATAAGGAAGTCTATTTTAAAAACCCTAGTCTAGTTACTGAAATCAAGTTGAATGAAGATTATGCCAATATAATCTTAGAAAGAGCTAGAAACTATATTCTTGAATCTAAAGATGGTGAGAAACATCATAGATTGTTTAATATATCTAGATTGATTGGTGGATACTCGGCTTCAAACCTTGTTGATACAAACTCTGCTATAACTCATCTTGAACAGTCTATTGATAAGAGAGGAGGTCTTAATAGTTTTAAGGATGCACAAAAGACTATAAGGGACGGATTTTCAAAAGGGTTATTAGCTCCATTAACTGAAGAACATATATTTTCATTTCAAAATAAAACTAATGTTGAATTTGACGAAGAATTTGACAATCTTCAAACTGATGAAGTTGAAGTTAAAAAGCAAAAAGAAACTTTATATAGTGACTTTGTATTTGATAACATTCCTGAAAACTTACTAGAACTAATAGATAAATACTCTGATAAGAATAATCGCTCTTATATGCTATTTATTATGCTTGGTTTTATACCTATACTATTTCCGAAAATACTTTTACCCTATGGGGGGCAAAATAAAGCACTCAATTTAGGTACAATAGCACTTGGTTCATCATCAAAAGGTAAGAATGCTAGTAATCTAATTAGGGCATTGTTCACTGGTCTTAATAATGAGTTAAGTAAGATTAAAGTGAATGGAATAAAGAAAACAATATTATTACCTCCTAATATTTCGGCTAGTGAGTTAATAGAACGATTAAATGCAAATGGAGGGGAGGGTATTATAAATGGGACTGAGATAACAGACTTCACTAATACTAACTCAAAAGACTATGGAAATTATGATACAATAATTAGACAAGGATTATCAAATGAAACCATTTCAAAATACAGAAAAACGGATAACTCTGAAATTGATATTGATTTTCCAACTTTTAGTGTGAATCTAACAGGAACTCCATCACAGTTATCAGCTATGTTCCCTGATATGCTTAACGGTCTTTATTCAAGATTCATGTATTTTATTTATGGTGGTGTTGATTATTGGATTCCTGGTATTACAACAAAAGTAGTAGAAGAGAATACAGAAGACTTAGGGTTTATTTCTAAAAAGTATTTTCATTATATAAATAATACTCCAAAGTTCATTATTCCAGAAGAAGTCGAGAAATATTTTGATTCTGTTATGAGTAAACTATATGAAGAGTATAGTTATGATGAAGTTATGTTATCTGTAGTTGTTAGATCTGGGTTCTATACATGGAAATTAATATATCTTCTAAAGCTCTTTGAAAATGATTACACAAGTGAAGATGAGATTGTTATTGATATGAATACGCTTAAAGTTTGTTTAGAGATAACTAGAGAGTCAATATACTCAGCAGAGTATATGTCGTTTAATCTTAAATCTAATACTCTAACAGAAACACAAAGAGTAATCGAAAAAATAAAGAATTTCAAAAGAGAGTTTACAAGAGCAGAAGCTATTACTCTAATTAATGGTGTAGTTAGTGATAGAACGCTTGACAGAATACTAAGTAATAAGAGGTACTTTGATAAAGAAGCACATGGTATATACAAGTTTAATAATAATATTTAGAAGTACATGGCAATTTGGCAATTTGGCAATTTCAAAAATCATATTGACAAGTTGACAAGTTGACACGGCTTCATAATTAACAATTTAAGGAGAAAATAATGGAAAATTCAATAATAGTCAGTCATAAACCATATATGCTACTAAATGCAATTTACAGATTAGGGTTCAAGTTATCAGAAATATCAATTAATATATACCCCAATAACCATCCTAACTATTTAAGCGGTAAATTTAGCGAAGGAAGAATAAAACCAAGGGATATAGTGCTTATTGCTGATTATATAGTCAATGAAATAGGTGAACCAGTCTTTGATTTAGAATATAACAAAGAATTAGTTAAGTATAATCAAATACTGGAACGAAGGAAAGCAAATAATGAAGGTAAACGTTAGTTAATTGGACGGTATTTTTTACTTTAGAGTAAGTTTGCCGTCTATTTTAATTCTATCCATAGCCCAATCTATTAAAACAGCTTTGTGTAACAATAGATAAACCCTTTATACTGACCCTGAAATCACCAAATTCAATGTATTTATAGCTATTTTCCCTCTATCGCTCTTGTATTTCAGTAGAGACGGCGTATGAACGGCTTGTTCTAGTCTTTTATAATCCGTGTTGTATTGTTCCAATCCGTTATAAGTCGTGATTAGTCTTTTTTTGTCTTCAATTACATCGTTGTACTATAAAAACACTAAAAATAGACGAAAATATTGAATAATTTGATGATAATATGAGTTGAATGGACTGTCTTAGGGATAAAATTCATAAAAATATTGAATTGTATAGTAGTTTTAACGATGAATACTAATTGATGAACGAATAAATTAGTATATTTTTAGAATGTAGCTAGAATGTTAAACCTATCTTAATCTCCGTCTATAGCATGAAAAATAGTCTTTGAGGATTTTCGCAAATTTTGGATCTGATTGTTCAATCTCTGCTATCAATTCATTTACACATTTCATAAACTTGCGGACTTTCTCAACATCCTTGCATATTCCATCAATTATTTCCTCCAACTCATCTTCATTATAAAGAAGTTTATATTCTGGATTATTAGATAACAATATTTCTTTTGCTCACCATATCCCTCCCTAACTAATACTAGTCTATTGGCAACTATCCAATGACTGCAACTTATACAAATATATTTATGCGGAATGAAATTGTCCAACTTAAATTTGTTTAATTTAATCCGAATTATTTACTATTTAGGAATATCCGATACAATTTTACCCATGTTTGCAAAAGCTTCTTCTTTAAGTTTATCATCCCAATATTCTTGTATATCCAGATTTACTTTCAAAACTTTAATTTTTGAAGTCTTATTAGCCATTGCCAAATCTTCCCATGCTTTTACGTGGTCTTTATTTAAGTGCCCTGTCCAAGTAGTCCAATACATTAAAATATAAAAATCTGCTTCTTCTAGTTGGGGGACGCTCTTTCCTTTTAATGTTCTTAATTTATTCAGTTTCTCTGATAAAGAACTCTTTCCTGTTTTATTATAATTTTTACTTTTAGCTAAATTTGGAATGAATTGAAACAAGTTTGCATTACAAGAGGTATCAGTTGCTCTGTATTCTATATAATTTCCTTTACTATCATAAATATCACAATCTGGTATTCCTGCATCAGAAATTACATCATAAAAGTCATCACCATTGGATGAAAGTATATTCTTGGTATCAAGTCCATACTCTTTAGCCGTTTCAATTATAGATTGTTCATTTTCAATCTTTGGGTCATGAACACCGTAAAGGCTTAATATTATGTTTTCAAAATTTAAGTAGGCTATTAACCCTGCTATTAAAAGCACTGAGAAAAACATTATCAATTTATGAGATTTTATAAATTCTAACAATTGAAGCTCCTGTGAGTTAGTTTACATTACTATCTGTAATGATAGATATAATTTAAAAAGATATACGTAAACCACATTGAAAAGTTTAGGTATAATTTATTTTATCTACACCTTTCATAAACTTACGGACTTTCTCGACATCCCAGATACCATCTACTATCTCCTCCATTTCATCATCACTATAAATAGTCTTAAATTCAGGATTTTTAGATAGCAATACTTCTTTTACTTCATCTCTATTTACCATTTCATCTTCCATACTTTTCAGATATCAATTTAAGAAGCTCTAAATCATTTTCTTTACTAAACTTCTCCAGTAACTCTTCCCGAGTAATTCCTAAGTTGCTAGCTAATCTACTTGAATAATTATTTATTTTAATAAGTGCTGGAATGGCATTATTACGATTTAATAAAAAATCTGCTTTATAATCGTTCAAACTAAAAGGTAATTTATATCCTTTACTACTACCACAGACATCTATATTATTTCTCCTTAACTCTTTAAATACAATCATTTTCAATTGATTTCTATCAAATAGTTTATCGTGATTATCTTGAATTATCCTAATAAGTTCATTTGAAGAAATATATTTATTTGGGGTTGATTCGAGTTCAGCAATTAAATAGAAAAGTACCAACTTAGCATCGTCTGAAAGAGAGTCAAAGTTTTTTTGGATCATTTTAAGTGTATATAAATAAATTTCATTATTATTATAAGTCTCATTACTATCATTATCAATTCTGTCTTCAGTCAAAAAACCATTTGGAAAGTTTATAAATAGCAATTCTCTATTTGCAATGATATTCTTTAACGAATCTAAGTCTGGACTACTATTTAGTTTAATATTTCTAAAAAGTCCAGCAATTATATCCGATAACTGAATTACTTCATCTCTATTAAGAAACTTAATAGACTTGAATAACGATTCATCACTACTATTCCTTTTAACATATTCTACAAATGATTCATGAAAATCATCATCAATATAAGTGTCACTCTTTATACTTATTCTATCAAAAATATTCTCGATTTTTTTTAAAGCTAGTTTATGAAAATATTTATAAAAACTCTTTCTGTACTCAAAACCACCATCCTTAAATAATCTAGATTTATCAACAGAAATGGTTATATAACTAAAATTGAGTTTTATTAAATCATTTAAAAAATCTTCATTACTATGCATTTTAATAAATTTACCATACTTCAAAAAAGTATTTTTATTATACTTTTTTACAAGCTCTAAGTATTTTTTCTCAAAAGTCTTAGAATATTCCTGTTTTACAACTATCAAAACTATGATATAAAATCTGTTTTCGCCTTCTGTGTTCTTTATTGAAGTATTACCAGATTCATCTATGTATAACATTACATCATTTAAGTCACTTTTCTTCCCCTCACCCACCATAAACCTCCCTTCTTATCTTCGTCTCAGGGTCAACTATAAGTACCTCGTCATAGGTTAAATCATACAGCTTATAGACCATCGGGACTATCTTGTTATCTGTTGTGTCTTTCTCCCTTAGGTATTTAATGAGTACTGATTTTTGGAATATTGCCATTATTTTTCGGTGTTTTGTTCTACTGTTGATAGTGCTAATATACGGAAAGTTGATTAATAATTTAGATTGAAATTAGAAAGATAAACTTTAATTACTTTCATCTCAATTATAGACGATTACTTTACTATTTTAGAAAAGATTAACAATAATGAATAAGGTTTCTTAAATTTGAATTAACATAGATTTTATTAATGTTACAGGAAATATTTGTTATGCATACATTATTATATATAAGCTCGGCTACAAACATGTATTCAAACGATGTTATTATTGACATTCTAAATGTAAGTAGGGCATATAACTCCCAAAATCAAATTACAGGTTTACTACTTTATCATGATGGATCTATTCTTCAAGTATTAGAGGGAGAAAAAGAGGTTATTGAAGACTTATTTTATAATAAAATATGCTTTGATAAAAGGCACCATGGAATCATAGAATTGCTTAACAATGAAATCAAGGATAGAAGTTTCGAAGAGTGGTCAATGGGCTTTAAGCAAATATCTATTGAAGATTGGGCAGAACTTAAAGGACATATAGACATAAGCAATATTAAGAAATTTTCACAAGTCATTAACTCAGCTAGTATTGATATCATCAATATGATAAAATCATTCTCGGATGTTAACCAATTACTCTACTAAATACTAACATTAAATAGAAAGTTGATTAATAAAAAACACAATTTACCTTAGAAAGTGGGTTCCTGTTAACTATTGAAATAAAAGAGGTAGAGTGTCAATGAATAAGATTATAATCTATACTAGTTCAAGCCATGATTAAAAGAAATTGGAAATAATGGTATTTTTTAATATTTTAATCTTAGTAATAGTAATATATTATAAAAAAAGTAACAGATGGATCGCATTAAATCATATACTAAACTTAATATTATTCTTGTTGAAGATAGTGAAATTAGTCATTTAGTAGCATTAAGCTTGTTAGAATCACTAGGCCTAAATGTTCACAGTGCCTATAATGGGAGTGAATGCCTATCGATACTATCCAACAACAAATCAGACTATTTTGATCTAATATTTATGGATTTGCAGATGCCAATTATGGATGGTATCACAACAGTTGAGAAAATTAGAAAAAATAAAAGCTATGATAAAATTAAGATTATAATCTTATCTGCTGATGATATTGAAACATCGAACCTTAACTTAATTGAAAAGGGAATACATAGTTATACAAAGAAACCAGTAAGTAAAGATTCTATAGTTAAGACACTCAATGAATTGTTCTCGGACTTACCAAATGAAATGAATAAAATATCAGATGAAGTGAATTATCCAAAGGAAGATAATTCTATTCTAGACATTAAGAATACATTACCGAGGTTAGATAATAACCGAATTCTTTATAAAGATCTAATCTATACATTTACAAAAAATCAAAAATTCTTTGTCAAAGAATTTATAGCCCTTTCTGAAGTCGATGACTTTGAAATAATGAAATTAAAATTACATACATTGAAAGGTGATTCAAGAAATATTGGTGCTTTGAGATTAAGTACAGAGGTCGAAAAATTTGAATACTTATTTATTCAAAATCCGTTTAAGCCCAATAATATTAATATGGGAAGTATTGAAATTGAATTATTAAATTTAGCTAATAGGATGGAAGAATTAGATGAGTTATTGTTAATAGACAATAGTAATGTTGATCAGATAATAAATGACAATAATTTCAGTTTCGAGTACTTTCTTCAAGAATTAATAGAATTATTAGATAACTGCAATTATGAAGCAAAGCTATATGTTAAACAAGCTTCCAACTATAAAAATGAGCACAATAAATTTTTAATAGAGAAGTTAGAATCAGAAGTTAATGATTTCAATTATGAAGAAGGGCTTGTGATTGCAACCTCCTTAAAGTCGGAAGTTATAGGCTAACATTAAAATGAAACTAAATTCAAAAAATTCGATAAGCATTCTAATAGTTGATGATAGTTCATCTAATATAGATATTCTAGCCAATATATTGAGCGAGTATAAATTACTAGTTGCTAATAATGGCAAAAGAGCAATAGATATAGCAATCAGATTGAGACCTCAGATTATATTATTAGATGTTATGATGCCAGGAATTAGTGGGTTTGAGGTTTGTCGTCAACTAAAATTAGATGAAGGAACAAAAGATATTCCAGTGATTTTTTTAACTGCCCAAGATGGAATTGACGATGAAGTAAAAGGGTTAGAAACAGGTGCTGTTGATTTTATTCAAAAGCCAATTTCTCCACCTATATTACTTGCAAGAATTAAAACTCAAGTAAAACTACTAGAAAGTCAAAAAATAATAATTGATAAAAACAATAGCTTAGAAAGTACACTAATTGAATTGAAATTAGCACAAAGTAAACTAGTTCAAAATGAAAAGCTAGTATCGTTAGGAGAAATAATTGCTGGAGTCGCACATGAAGTAAATACTCCATTAGGTGCAATTAAATCAATTAATACTAATAATGCTCTAACCCTGAATCTATTTATTAGTAATCTTTTTCATTTGCAACTGATACTAAATAACCATCAAATAGCGGCTCTAAATGTATTCTTAAAATGTTTAAAAAGTGATTTTGCAACCTTATCAACCAAAGAAGAAAGGAGTAAAAGAGAAATCTTATTATCAGAATTAGAAGCTAATAATTGTAATGAATTTCTGCCCTTTATAGATCAACTTGTTGAATTAGGAATTTATAATCACAATCAATTCTTGAATGATTTATCATCCGTTAAGGATTTGAATAGTTTAATAGATACAGCAATGGCTTATTCGAAAATTTTTAAATCTCAAGAAATTATAAGTATAGCTACTAATAAGCTTCAACAAATTGTAATGGCGTTAAAGAATTACTCTAGAAAGAATGAACTTGGTGAAAAAGTAACAACGAAATTATCATTAGGTATAGATACTGTGTTAGTGATTTATCAATACAAGATGAAGAATTCAGTAAAAATTATAAAGAATTACGTTTCTGATGAATATATAAATGTTTATGAGGATGAACTAATCCAAGTCTGGACAAATCTACTTACTAATTCATTACAAGCCATGAATAATGAAGGTACTATTGAAATTACAATAGAAGATATAGATAATTTCGTCAAAGTCTCATTCCGTGATACAGGTAAAGGTATTCCGGATGAGGTCAAAGAAAAAATCTTCGACCCATTCTTCACTACAAAACCTAGGGAAGAAGGGACAGGAATAGGGTTAGATATAGTCAAGAGAATAATTGAAAAGCATGGTGGATCGATTAGTGTAGAATCCAAAATAGATTTTGGTACATGTTTTAATATTTTAATACCGAGGTAGTTTTGAAGAAGTCTGTAATTATTTGTGTTGATGATGAAAGAATAATTCTTGAAAGTCTAAGGAATGAAATCCGAACAATTTTTAAAGGAATGCTCCAAATTGAAATAGCTGAATCAGGTGAAGAAGCCATAGAATTAATTAAAGAATTCAAATCTAAGAAAATTGATGTACCAATTATAATTTCAGATTATATTATGCCAAATATGACAGGGGACATTTTTTTAATTGAAGCAATGAAACTTCTCCCAGATTCTAAAAGAATTATGTTGACAGGTCAGGCCTCGAATGAAGGGGTAGGAAATGCAATGATAAACGCAAGGTTGTATAGATTCCTTACAAAACCTTGGGACAGTAATGACCTTGAGTTAACACTTACCGAAGCGTTCAAGAGTTATTATAAAGAAAAGTCAATTGTTATTCAAGAATCAAAGTTAGAAGAATTAAACCGCATTTTGAATTTAAAACTTGAAGAAAGAACTTCTGAATTAAACGATTCGAATGAAAAACTGAAATCAGTACTTGACAATACACTGAAAGGCCTCTTATTAATATTAATCAATTTTATTTCAAATTCGGACACTAGAATTGCTGAAAGAATTAAAAGAATAAATGAACTAGGTACTCAAGTTTGTAAAATATTCTATCCCGATTTAAAATGGCAATTTGAAATTGCAAATATACTTTCTCATATTAACATAATTAATTTCAACAAAGAACTGATAGAGAGCTATCTATCTGGTAAAGAATTAACACAACTAGAAATAAATTCGATCAGAAATCGTATGGCTTCTTCTTCTGAACTATTGATTAATTTGAAATTTCTAGAGGATATTACTGATGGAATTAGAAATATGTTCTTCTCATTCAATTTAATAGATTCAGTTTCTATTACAAGTACTAGTAATACGTTAAGTAGATTATTAAAAATATTAAATGAATATGATGATATTTTGGTTAAAGGTATATCAAAACAAGAAGCGTTTAATGAATTGGAAGCAATGTATCATTTGAAAGAAGTTGATTTGCTTGACTTAATTAAAAGCCTTGAATTAAAAACACACATCACTAAATCAAATTTTAAATCAATAAATATTAATGAAATAAAAGTTGGAATGATATTGTTCGCTGATTTATTGGATAATTCAAACGTAGTAGTAATTGAAAAGAATGGAGAAATTGACATTCAAAGTTTAACATATATATCGAAGCTGATTTCTAAAAATAGAATTAAGGGACCTATATTCATAAAAACCAATAAGTAGTATTAGTTTAAATCATCTAATTTTTCAATGAATTCTAAAAATTCATTGTGTGATTTATTAAACTCATTGTGGTAGATTTCTAGTAATTCATGGTTCTCGCGGTTTTGTTCAATCTCTGTTAGTAGTTCATATAACTTCATAGCACCAATGGTGCCAGTAATACCTTTTAACTGATGTATTGTCTTGTAGTATGATTCAGTATCATTTTGATATTCATCATTAAACTGATCAATCATTAAACCGTATTTATTTCGATATTTTAACAACAATCTCTTATAAGCATTGTAATCATTTGACAATATCTCTAATATATTTATTGGCTGAATAATTACAGATGAGTTAATATAATTCTTTAATGTTGTTTTTATTTCATTTTCCATTTGATTGACTTTTAAAATATAAATTTGAGATATTAATGATTTACAATATAAAAATATAGAACAACACCGACAATTAATACATAATTTTATTATATTGTATATGGATATGGATAAAACTCAACTTAAATATACAGATTATAATTGGGAAAGTGAATGTCCTGATTTGGAATCGCTAGAAATAATTGATAGATATAATGGAAATGAAATCCTATTATTTATTAATTATATTATGAAGCAATGGGGTTTTAAAAAATTAGGAACAGCTCATAGATTAGAAAAAATGATAAGGGAAGATGTTCCAATTCATTTGAATAGTAAAGAAATAATTTTTAAGTGGATAGTCAATAACTGGTAATATTGAATCCGTAACTCATTAAAAAGAGAATCAATAGATGTTTTGATAAAGAATGGATCTTTAAATAATAGTACTCTTATTATTTGTTTCTAATAATATTTTCATTAGCACATAATTTTTTATTACGTGGAGAACAACATTTTGAACTTAAAATCATTACCACTAAAAGCAATTCTATTATCTGGAATTGGAATTCTTACGTTATTTCTTGTAACCCTTTCGACCCTCAGTTACTCTGAAATAGTTGATAAAGAAGAAGCCAATTTATTGTCAAGTCATACACTTAAAGTTATCTCACATGCCTTAGAACTAGAAAACAAAATTGTTGATATGGAAACATCTCAAAGAGCATATCTAATCACTGGGGAGCGTGATTTTTTAATTACTTTTTCTGAAGAAAAAAATGAATATTTAAATCAACTTAAAATTCTAGAAAAATTAGTTAAAGAAAACACTTCACAAGTTAAGCAACTTGAGGTGATAAAGAGATTGGAGAAAGTGCGATATAATACAACAATAACAAATGAAATCAATAAAAGACAAGAGGTTAACGAGGGGAAAGCTACTTATAAGGAACTAGTTGAGCTTACAAAGCATGGAATTAAAGAGGAATTATTTGAAGAACTCAGATCAGAAATACATAACTTTATAGAAGTGGAAAAAAACCGGTTACAAGTTAGTGAAGGTAATAGTAAAACAACTACTAAAAGTATTACTTTTATTTTAGTATCAGCCAGAATTATAGCTGGAATAATAGGGTTCTTGATGATGTATGTTGTTTCGAATTATATTACCAAAAGAATAAAGAAATCAATAAAAATAGCAGAGGAAATTGGCTCTGGGAATTATCATGTTAATACTGAATTGGATGGTTTCTTAGAGATTACTAAACTGGGTGAGTCCTTCAAGAAAATGCAAGCTCAGTTAATAGAGAGAACCGCTTCACTAAATGAAAGTATTGAAAATAGTCAAAGTTTTAGTGAACAACTTGAGTTACTTAATAATGAATTATCAATGCAAACAAAAGCCCTTAATCAAACTGTTATTGTTTCAACCACCGACCGAAAAGGAAATATATTAGATGTAAATGAAAAATTTGTAATGATTTCTAAATATACCAGAGATGAATTAATTGGGAAAAACCAAAATATTGTAAACTCTGATTATCATTCAAAAGAATTTTGGAAAGAAATGTGGTCAGTAATCAATAGAGGTAATATTTGGAAAGGTGAGGTAAAAAACAAAGCAAAAGATGGAACTTATTATTGGGTTTATGCAGTCATAGGACCTATAATGAATAGTAAAGGAAGGATTGATAGATTCTTATCTCTCAGATTTGATATTACTGAAAGTAAATTATTACATAATCAGATTGCCGAGAATAATATAGAATTGAAGAAGCAAAATGACTTCAAAACTATGGTCTCATCAATAATAGATGTGGCTCACAATGAAACTAATATTGAAATATTATCAGAAAAATTGATAGCACAAATATCAAGATTAATGGGAGCTGGTTATGGAGCTTTTTATATAAATGATGACGATTTGGAAAGTTTACATTTATCAGGTTCCTACGCCTTTAAAAAATTAGACTCCGTTTCTTCTACTATAAAATACGGAGATGGATTACTAGGACAGTGTGCTAAGGACAAAGAAAAAATACTCCTTACTAATATACCTTCTGATTATTTTCATATTAGATCTTCTTTAGGTGAGAAAACTCCTTTGCAATTGTTAATAATGCCTGTTATGTATTATGACAATTTATTAGGAATAATCGAGTTGGGCTCATTCGAGGAGTTTACAGAATTTAATTTGGAAATACTAGAAGAAGCAGTTTCTAAAATTGGAATTGTAATTAATAATATTAATAATGTATCTAAAACAAATCTACTTCTAGAGAAAACGCAAGAACAATCTGAAGAATTAAAGTTACAAAAAGATATGTTGTTGCATTCTAATAAAAATCTTGAAATTCAAACCGAGAACATAAAACTTTATTTGACTGAAATTGAGAATAAAAATAAAGAACTTGAAAAAACTCAAATCATGTTAGAAAGTAAAGCAATAGAATTAGAGACATCAAGTAATTACAAGTCGCAATTCTTAGCAAATATGAGCCATGAAATCCGTACTCCCATGAATGGAATTATAGGTCTTTGTTATTTAGCTTTAAAAACAAATTTAGACAATCAACAATTGAATTACATTCAAAAAATTGATTTTTCAGCCAAATCACTTCTTAATATAATAAATGACATTCTTGATTTTTCTAAGATTGAAGCAGGTAAGTTATCCATAGAGGAAATTGAATTTGATTTAGAACAAGTTCTTGAATCTGTAACAAATGTTATTAGTTCTAAAGCACAAGAGAAAGGCTTAGAATTGATATATATAATAGAGTCTGATGTACCACTTAATTTAATTGGGGATCCATTGAGACTCAATCAAATCCTAACAAACATTTGTTCTAATGCCATCAAATTTACAGAATCAGGTGAAATCATTATTAGAATTTCGAAAATTTCAAAAAAAGAAAATTCAATTTCACTTCTAATTTCTGTAAAAGATACTGGAATAGGGATGAGTCAAGAAGGAATGGATAGAATATTCTCATCATTCTCTCAAGCAGACAGTTCTACCACTAGAAAATATGGAGGATCTGGACTCGGGCTTACTATAACTATGAATTTGGTTGAATTAATGGGTGGCAAAATGTCAGTGGAATCTGAGCTTGGCACTGGAACCACTTTTAGTATTGAATTAAGTTATAATTGTTCTGGCTTTGAAGATACAAACAACATAGTTCCTATTTTAAAACTACGTGGAATGAAAATTTTAATTTGTGATGATAATGAAGCTTCAAGAAATATATTGGCAGAAAAATTAAAGACTTTTAACTTAGACGTTACCGCTGCTGAATCTGGGTCTGAAGCAATTAATTTATTGGAGTCTGCTCAGAACAAACCATTTGAAATATTATTATTAGACTCAAAAATGCCTGAATTAGATGGGATTGAGACTATAAAATTAATTAGAAGCAATAGAAATATTCAGGTAGTTCCAATTATAATTATGATTACTGAATCAGACAGAGGCAAAATTCTAGAACAAGCTAAGTCATATGGAATTAATGATTACCTAGTAAAACCAATTTCCAGTTCCAAATTACTAGATTCAATTATTACAGCTAAAAAGCTAACTTCACCAACAAGGGAAAATCACGTAGTTGAAGAAACTAAAATAAGTTTGGGCTTAGATAAAATAGGAGGAGCAAGAATTCTATTAGTTGAAGATAATACAATTAATAGGTTAGTAGCAGGTGAAATATTAGAAAGTAGTGGCTTTAATGTTGAATATGCAGAAAATGGTAAAATAGCAATAGAGATGGTGAAAGAACAAAAAGATGACAATCCATATAATCTTATATTTATGGATATACAAATGCCTGAATTAGATGGCTATGAAGCAACGAAAGGTATTCGCCAGATTAAACTTGCTAAAAATACACCTATAATTGCTTTGACTGCAGATGCCGTGACAGGTACAAAAGAAAAATGTTTGAAAAGTGGAATGAACGGATTTATTTCTAAACCTTTAGATCCAGACCAAGTATTTAAAACACTAGTTGAATGGATAAAACCTGAGGACATAAAAGAGAGTAGTAGTGCAGATGTTAAACAACAGGAGAAGCATAATCAAAATGATTCTGCTACTCAAACAATTAGTATAAAAGGTATTAATTATGAATTAGCTTTATCTAGATTAGATGGTAATATTGATTTATATATTATTATTTTAACACTTTTCAGCCAGAATAATAAGAATTTCTTAAATGAGTTATTGAATATATTTGATTATAATGATAGAGCCCCAGCTGTGCGTCTAGTTCACTCACTGAAAGGATCAGCAGCTGATGTTGGTGCAGAGGAATTATATTCGATATCTTCAGAATATCAGAAGTTAATTTCTGAAGATTTAATCCCAACAAAAGAGAATACAAAAGAACTAATAGAAGAATTGAGTAAAGTATTACAATCTATTGATATTTTTTTATTAGATAATAGTGAGAGTTCTAATTTACCTTAATTTGAAAAATTACTTTTAGTCTTTTTAATTAAAGTGATAAATGTTTTAAAAAGATAATCTTAAAACGCACAGATTATTCAATTTCTATTTCCACAATTGACTTAGTATATCTTTGTTATCATAGCTAGCAGGATTCACATATCTTTGAAATGAGGCTAGTGTTTTATGACCAGTAAACTCCATTATAATATGAATAGGTATTCTTTTTTCCATAGCTCTTGTGGCAAATGTTCTTCTTCCGACGTGTGTAGTTAGTAACTTCCATCTTGGCTTTTTAACAATAACACGTTTAGAACCATAAAATTTAACAGAAGTTTCAATTTCGTTCATTCCTACCATCTTTCCAATTTCCCTAAGATTATTATTAATATAGTCTCTACTTAATCCATCACTAAACAACTCTTTTAATCTTCTAATCATACTAATTACATCATCTGGAATTATTAATGTTTGCAGTGAGCTTGTTTTAGTTTGAAAAAATCTGATCTTATTAGAGTTTATCTCAAATTCTTTTATTACTTCAATCAAGTCTATAGACCTTAATCCAATTCTACAGTTGACTATCATAAATAGTTTGGCAAATTCAAGTGATGGTTTGTTTGTCTCTAGTTCTAAAATCTTGTCGTACTCATCTTTAGTTAACACTATGCTAAATGAAGGTTCAGCTGATGGTGGTTTAAATTCTTTATAATCAGTATTATTATGAAATTTCATTTTCTCAGCCCATTTCATATAAGTTTTTAGATTCTTAATGATTGAGCCAACAGTATTATTGCTACTAGATTCGTAAAGAAAATCAACAAATTCGTTATAGAATTGAGAAGTAATATCGTCAAACTGAAGTTTAGTCTTTTTTCTTTCTTCAAATAGCTTTAGTTTATTTCTACAACTCTGATAATTAACTAATGTGGAAGCTCTTAATTTACTTCCATCAACTCTATATTCTTTAAGAAATCTCTCAAATGTTTTAACAACCCCTACATTCTTATTCTCTTCTACTATACCATTATTAAGTATTTCAATTAATATGCTCTTTACCTTACTCTTATTAATTACTTTACCATAACTGGATGATTCAGAATAATATTTCTGTAATGCAGATTCAATGTTTTGTAGATAAGCATTAAAGTTCACAGCATCTTTAAAAGTGGATTTTGCTTTATTCTTTTTGAAATCCCAATTAGTAGTTTCAATAGATTGTCCAATAGACTTTTGTATTCTATGTCCTTTCCATGTAATAGAAATGATTATAGGAGATACTTTTCTATTTTTAAATTGAATATTGTAATTTACACGTAACATATTTAACCTTTAGATAATGATTAAATAGTATAACGTAAAGAATATAATTATGTTTAACAAAAGGTTAAACAAATACTGAAAATACTTAGGATTAATTTAGGACTAATTGAAACACAATGAAATTACTATGTATTGTTACTACGATAAGTTATGAGCGTATTGAATGAAATCTTAATTTAATGAAATTACTTGAAATATCTATAAAACACTTCGTTCTGAGTGACATACACTCTGTGCCCTTCACCCACCCCAGAAATAATAATAAATGACCGCCAACAATTATTTGGCAAGCAACTTGCAATACTACTTTTGTGACATGATTTTTATGAATTATTGGCTATAAATAGACAATTGGCTCTACTAGATAACCCAACTTTAAACAGATTGAAGAATACTGTTCTTTCACCAATCTTTAACAATCCCGATATTGTTTTAGCTGGTGGTATATTACTTATTCTTGCACTTCTATTATTGCCGTTGCCTCCTTTTGCGCTAGATTTATTTCTAACGCTGAATATAGCACTATCGGTTATGATACTGATGGTGGCAGTTTATCTGGTCAGACCTCTTGAATTTTCAGCTTTCCCAGCTATTCTACTAATTACTACTATGCTCCGGTTGGGACTTAACGTCGCCTCCACTCGGCTTATATTAGGAGAGGGGGAAGCCGGAAAGATTATACACGCTTTCGGTGATTTCGTAGTTGGTGGTAATATAGTTGTAGGGATTATCATATTCCTAATCCTATTAGTTATTAACTTCATAGTTGTAATCAAGGGTTCTACTCGTATTGCAGAGGTTTCTGCAAGGTTTACTTTGGATGCTATGCCAGGTAAACAAATGAGTATAGATGCTGATTTGAACGCTGGATATATAGATGAGCAGACGGCTAAGTCTAGACGTGATGAATTAGCACACGAAGCTGACTTTTTTGGGTCAATGGATGGTGCTGCTAAGTTTATAAAAGGTGATGCGATTGCTGGTATTATTATCACTATCGTCAACTTGATTGGTGGGTTCGCTATTGGTATGCTCCAACGTGATATGTCGTTTTCCGAAGCGATATCTACTTACTCAACACTTACTATTGGTGATGGTCTAGTATCTCAAATACCAGCACTTTTGATATCAGTTGCAGGTGGTTTGGTTGTTACTCGTTCGGGTGCTCGTGACCAATTGGAAACGGAATTCGGTCAGCAATTCGGTGCTAAGCCAAGGGCGATGTATGTATCGGCTGTGGCTTTGTTCCTAATTGGACTATTGCCCGGTTTCCCAATTATCCCGTTTACGCTAATAGCAGTGGTAATTGCGGCTATCGCTTACAATAGAACTAATGCAATTAAAAACAAAGCTGATGATGAGATTCGCGAAGGTTTACAAGCAGCAGATGAAGTCGAAAAACCAAGCGAATCACCTGTGGAAGACTTGTTAAAAGTTGATCCAGTTGAAATAGAACTTGGCTACTCACTAATTGCTCTCGTAGATGAGGCGCAAGGTGGAGATGTATTCAAGCGAATAACAAACGTCCGTAAGCAGTTAGCAACAGAGCTAGGGATTATCCTCCCACCAGTTCGTGTGCGAGACAATCTGCAATTAGACCCTGAGAATTACATAATCAAAATTCGTGGGAATGAAGTTGCTTCCAATTTCCTATTTCCGAATATGCTATTGGCAATGAACCCCGGAACTGCTGAGGGTGAGCTACGTGGTAAGCACGTAACAGAGCCAGTTTTCGGTTTGCCAGCTAAGTGGATAGACCAAAATGAGCGTGAGAATGCCGAGATAATGGGCTACACAGTTGTGGAATCGGCGACGGTGCTGACTACTCACTTAACCGAAATACTAAAACGTAACTCTGATAAGCTATTAACTAGACAAGATACTAAGCAGTTAGTTGATAATCTGAAAGAAGATTATCCTGCTTTGACGGATGAGATTTCTCCTGATAATCTGCCACTTTCTACTATACAGAAAGTGCTACAAAACCTATTGGAAGAAGGGATACCGATTCGAGATTTGCCTTTGATATTAGAATCATTGCTCGAGTATTATAGAGTAACTCAGAATATAGATGTGCTGACCGAATACGTTCGCCACAATCTATCAGAGACAATCAAAACACTCTACGAAGATGTAGATGGTATAGTACATGCTATTTCACTAGACCCAGAGATAGAAGATAGCATTACTCAATCACTGCAAAAGAGTGGTGGTAACCAGATAAGTCCATCTATGGGACTATCGCCCGAGTATATAACTCGTATCAAAGAGGGGGTATCTAAAGCTATTGACGATACTACTATAGCAGGGCATCTGCCAGTAGTTATCTGCTCAGCTCAAGTGCGACCATATTTCAAGAAAATGATACAGACTACATTCCCTGTTGTTAGCGTTATCAGCTATTCAGAATTACCTTCTGATACAGATATAGAAATACTAAGTAGCGTAAATATTCTTGAACCTGCACAATAATCCAAATATTTTCATTATTTTCATAATCCTAAAAAATGAAAATCAAAAATTATTATAGAATACTTGGGCTAGAAAGCTCTGCCACCTCCAATGAAATTCGGATGGCATACAAGCGTTTGGTTCGCAAATACCACCCCGATTTGCATCCCGATGATAAGAAAGTACAACGTGTATTCGGCGAGATAAAGGAGGCCTACGAAGTTCTGGGTGACCTAGACAAACGACTAAACTACAACCTACTACTCAGCAAGTCCAAGAAGTTGATGGACGAAGTTACCCGCCGCGAATACGAGATAAATAAGAAGAAGTAACCACTCCAATCTAACAAATTTTGCATATAACAAATATTATAATTAGTTTTATACCAAATGGTATAATACCTTTTGGTAAAACAAATTTTATAGTAAATGGTATAAAATATGAAAAAGTCTCCCTTCGTATATGGCGTGACAGTTAGTGATGCTGCCTTCACTAACCGCGAGAATGAAATAAAACGACTCAAAAGTAATCTACTGAATAATATCAATACGATGATTATTTCTCCTCGCCGATGGGGCAAGACTTCACTTGTAGAAAAAGTATCAAAACAAATAGCTAACAAAAATTCGAAAATCAAAGTCGTTAACCTCGACTTATTTGCAACATCTTCTCAAAGAGAATTCCTCGAAGTATTCGCTAGCGAGATTGTCAAAGCTTCATCCAATAAGCTAGACGATTGGATTGATTCCGCTAAGAATCTATTGAAATCTATTACTCCTTCTATATCATTGGGGGTTGAGCCAATGACAGATTTTAGCTTGCAGTTCAATTGGAATCAGCCAGCAAAAAATATAAAAGAAATACTCGATTTACCTCAGAAACTTGCTGAAGAAAGGAATATACAATTCGTTATTTGTATAGATGAATTTCAGAACTTAGCTTCTTTCGATAATTTCGAACAATTTGAGAAGAAAATGCGCTCGGCTTGGCAACGGCAGACTAATGTCACTTACTGTCTGTACGGTAGTATGAGGCACATGATGCTTGATATATTTGATAATTCTTCACGTCCTTTTTATCGCTTTGGGGATATAATTCTTTTACCCAAAATCAGCACAAAAAAATGGATTGACTTTATTGTTAAGGGGTTCGCTAATACGAAAAAGGAAATTACTCCAGAGCTTGCAAAATCTATAGCTGAGGCAATGGATAATCACCCTTGGTACGTACAGCAATTATCGCATTATACTTGGCTGAACACAAATAGAAAAGCGACTAACCGTAACCTCGAAGAAGCTATAGATGAATTATTGACTACTAACTCACCATATTATCTACTTGAAACTAGTAGTATCAGCAGAACACAGCTTAATCTACTAAAGGCAATTGCTAATAATGAAGAGCAGCTAACTAGCAAATCAACAATGGATGAGTATGATCTGGGAAGCCCCAACAACGTAACAAAAAACAGAAATGTTCTAATGGAAAAGGATTTGATCCACCAAAGTGAAAATGATTATATATTCTTAGACCCAGCATTTGGGTTGTGGTTCAGAAGGGAATTTGCGTAATGATTTATTTTATACCAAAAGGTATAAAACCAAAAGGTATAAATTATTTTATACTAAAAGGTATAAAGGTTAAGTCCCTATTCCCTTATAAACATATCGTCAGATATACTCACGCCTAACATAATCCAACGCCCAGGTAACTGCACACCCAATATATCAGAATATTCCTTGTCAAATATATTCTTAACTGTTAAATCGAAATTGAACATCTTATTATATTTGTAGATCAATTTACTATCCATAACAAAATACTCTGGAGTCAACCCAAACTCTTGTGATTGGTCTTGTGTTACATCACGTTTGCGGTAAATTGCATCTGTACCAATTTTTAGATAATCCGTCATGATGTAGAACAACCCCGCTGAAAAATTCAATCCTGCAGCGTTGGTAATATACTTAGAACTCGCATCATCGGCAACAGAGATATCCAATACATTACCACCTACATACCAATTGAAAGTCTTTATACTAACACCTTCAAATCCACTTATCTTAAATTCTACCCCTTTAACTTGCAGTTCAGCTAAGTTCTGAGCGTAGAGATAATCAAAAGTTGGGTCTAGATTCTGATTATTAGTAATCTCACTGCCTTTCTTGAAGCCATAGTCTATTATGTTTTTCGAATCTCGCATATATCCCGTTACGTTTAGAGATATTTTCTGAGCTAATTGTATATCTGTTCCAGCTTCATAGTTCCACGATATTTCTGGTAGTAAATCAGGATTTCCTAAGTTTCTGCCTGCAGAAAGTATTCCTTCTAATCCAGTTGAAACAAATCGCTCGGTATAGTCTGGAGTACGGATAGAACGGCCTGCATTTGCTCTTAATTTTATTTTGTCGGTTAAGTAATAATTCGCACCAATAGTCGGTACTACTTCCCAATTATTAGTTGGTAAATACTCTCCCCTAAGCCCCGTATTTATATTGAATTCTGAACTGAAATCATGTACTCCAACCGCATATATTCCTAGCTGTTGTTGGCTACGGTTTCCTCTATCTGTGCTTCGCATATTATTGAACTGCAACTCTGTTCCGAACGTCATTGCCGTGCTTTCACCTAACTTAATCTGGTCGTGTATATTCATATCACCACTTATTGTCTTGTGATTATTTGATGTAAAATCTGGGTTAAAAACAAAATCATCTGTAGTATATATAAGACCCAGATTTGCTGTTATATCATGCCCTTTGTAGCTACCAATACTCAATTTTGTTTGCCCAAAATACCTTTCTACTTTCTCTTTCGATTTATCGAAAGATGATGCAGTATAAAAATATCGAGCATCAAATTCTCTAGAATCTTTTGAAAAACGAAAGGCTAAGTAGTCTTTATCATTCAATTCAAAGTTTAACGATGTACCAAAGTTACGGATATCAAAACTATAGTTATGTGTATTGTTAAATGCAGGGTAGCCATAAGACTCAGAATGGTCATACGAAAACTCAAGGTTAAAACCTCCACCACCAAACGTAGCAAGACCATACAATTTACCGGCAAAAGTAGAATACTGACCTACAGATAAACCAAGATCCATTGTTTTTATCTGTTCTTCTATTCTATTATCTAAATATTTTTCACGAGCCAAGTAATTCCCTAGACCACAGTAAGAATGACGTGTTCCCTTTTTTATAAACCCTCCAACATTTTTAGACACTATATTAATCACACCACCGACTGCATCAGCACCATAGATAACGGAGCCTGCTCCTTTGATTATCTCTATTCGGCGGATAGCGGATAGCGAAACTGGTATATTGCTATTGAAATGACCAGTCATCGGGTCGCCTATACGAATACCATCAAGGAGGATTAGTGTTTGGTTGTATGTACCGCCACGCATTGTGATATCGGCTTGGGTGCCGTACATTCCTCGGCTCTGGACTTCCACACCGGGTATATAGCGGAGTAGCTCATCTACGGAGTTGACAGGCATCTGGCTGATTTCGTATTGAGTAATTACCTCGACTTGTTTTCCGAGATCTTTGAGTTCAATTCCTGTGCGCGAATCGGTTACCTCTATTTCATCCAATCGGAAAGTTGGATAATCACGAGTGGTCGTGCTGTCTTGTGCGTACAAACCAGTGACAGTTATCAATAGTAATAATATGAGAATATATTTCATTTCAATTTTTTGCTTTTCTAATATAGTGCAATGTAAGCAAAGTGAATTAAAATATTATTATCTCAATTCAACTCTTTCTTGCTTGTACTAGTGATAATACATGTATAAACACTGCCGATGGCATCAAGAAACCAGCTACCAATGTGAATGGATACGTTCCCAATTTAGTAGATAAAAGTCCGACTTCACTTCCGTATAATTGCGGTGCATACATAGAAGTAATAAAAAGGAATATAATAGATGCTATTACAGTCAGACCAAGATAATTCCAGATTCTGATGAATTTTCCAGTCGGCATACCTTTCTTATATATTTTTGTTCCTATTACCGGTGCAGATAGGGCATATAATAAGTCCATATTATAGCCCTCAATTGTTACGTTAGTATGTAAAATACCAGCTGCAACTGTATATACGAATATAGTTTCTATCCCAATTCTGAATGATTGGTAATAAGTAAGCCAATGCGGTGGAATGACTTTTATCCATTTTTCGTTTCTGTTTTTGTAAAGGAATACCCCAGTGAAAATGAAGAGTGGAAGTATAAGGAATAATACGAACCGAGGTGGAAAATCTAGGTTTTCTAAGAACCCAGATTTAGAAAGCAAGTAAACATAAACTTGCCAGAGGATTAATCCAATTACTACCGTTGCCTTTTTCTTTTTCCTAGTTACTGATTCAGATATTGACTTATTAATAGCGTAGAATCCTATTCCAGCTAGAATTAAGTTCATAATAAGTGTAAGTAGTATATAAGATAATTCTAACATAGTAAATCCTAATTATTGGTTAGTTTTGATATCACTTCATCTATGGCATTAACGCCATTTTCGCCGAGTTCTGCTTTTATCTCATTCATCGCATTATTCCAACTAGGGATGACTTCGGTTACGAACTTCATTCCCGATTCTGTTATCACAAGCCTTGGTAGTTGTTTTTGCTCTAAATACCCTTTGTCTGCTAACCGCTTCAGATTGCGACTAACAGTGGATTTTTCAAGACAATAAAATTCACTTATTTGCTTTTGGGTTATTTCTTTCATCTTAGAAGTGATGAATAGTATGCTTAGTTGACTTTCCGTTATGTCATGCTTAGCTAGATGTTTCCTGAATATATTGGAAGTCAGTCTGGAAATTAGTCCAACCTTACCAGCTATGCATGATGAAAAATCTGTTTTTTCTATTTCTGTGTAATTCATAAATGCAAAATAGAAAACTAAAGTTGTACATACAACTTATTAAATAATTATTGAAAAGAAAAAGAGAGGTGGAGATTTCTTTTCATTAATTGTATTTTTTGACTAGACACTTTAGATATTGCTCTGTCACGCCCAATCGCATAGCAAGTTTCTTCAGTGTTTCCGCCTTGTTCTCTCTGATATATCTGTATATCAGGTCATCGAATCTGGTAATCTTAGGCACGTAAAAGCTAAGACCACCAAGGTTCTCTATCATCTGAATCACGACTGCTTCGCCGCATACATCGTATATCATTTGCAAATCTTCGGTCAAATCACCGTATTGCAAGTCTTTAAGTATATTCATAATATCTCCTAATAATTTGAATATTGAAAAAAAAATAATTAAATTGATTATTGATTATTGATTATTGATTATTGATTAAATAATTAATTTATTACTGCAATTTTATGTAGAATCTACATATTATGCAAATAAATCATATTCAGTTTTTGAATTATTTTTTGTATTTTTGATTAACTATATTTATTAATAGAACTTATATTTGAAAATAATTATCACCATATTTCTATTATTGTCCACTACTGCTTCATATTCTAAGGCAAAAGATGTTAATGTATATGTAGAAATAATTGGTAATACTATTGGGTTCAAGCCTACTATTGAGTATAATATTAATACTTTTGAGTTTTTAGGTGAATCTCAGATTACATACATTAATTTTGGTGCTTCTATGATGGGGGTTATCAATGGAGGTATGTTCTATTCATCACCAGTTATTGGAATTACACAAGTAATTGGAGATGGAGCTGGGGTAGAGTTTGGGGCTAATTATTTCCGTCAATACAAAGGTGATCAAGATACAGACTTTGATAACGTATCTTCGATTTATGATTTGGATCATTACGATGCTATTGGTTTCCAAGCTGGATATAGGGAATGTTCCGAGACTTTCCTGTTTAGAATAACTTACACTCCATTTTATAGATTAGACACAAAGAAATTTACTACTTCATTCAGTTTAAGCTTTGGGTGGGGATTTTGAAATATTTCCTAATATTTATATTACTTACTACAACACTCTTATCTGTCGAAGACGAAGATGCCTATATGTACACCGAGATCTATGGACCTCAAGAATCTCTTTGGGCCCCAAATTTGGAGATTACTCTTCTTAGGACTGTAAGTGAAGAATATGGTGATGGTAGTCTAAGATTAAGGGGGGCAATACGATTTTCTGGCTTAGCACTATTTACGATGTATCCGAGCTATCTCGGTGGCTTTCATTATATTGTAGGCAGAGAACATAAGCTAGATTTAGGAATAAATATTCTTTATCAAGAACTTGAAGATTATTATCTTTTTCAGACGGGGACTTCGGTTTCTTTTAATTTTGGATATCGACATAGATTAGGCAAAAATTGGTTTGTAGGGTTTGCCTTCAATCCAACTTATGGCAAAGAAAATAAACCTTTCTATCCAGTAAGTCTTAAAATTGGTGCTTCAATCTTTTAATAGCCACATCTCTCAAGTCATAATTTTGCAATTATCACATATCTTATGTAAGTTACCTATTACAGATATGTAATATCTACATAATCATAACTAAGTGAATGTAATATGGAAAATATAAACCAAGAAATAGGAAACCGGCTACGCGAGATACGTGATATATTCCACGAAGGGGTGAAGCTATCCGCCGACCAATTCGCATTCATACTAGACGAAACTGGTGACAAAATTCGCAACTACGAATTGGGTAGAGCTGCTATCAGCGTGCGGCTACTCCGCAAATTGCACGAGAAAGGGATAAATCCAACTTACGTTATCACTGGTGAAGGCGATATATTCGCTGATAATAAGGCAGGCGAAAAACGGAGAGAAATCATAAAGCAGAACTACGAGAAGGGAAAGCTGGAATCCAAAAACAAGATAATACTAGCCGCAGCTGGGGTGATAAATGCCTAACTATTCGGACCTTAACACTCGCCAACTCTATGATTTGATATTTGACTACGTTACTTTACAGCTAAGTGGCTTCGATAAATCAGATCAGCTAAAGCTATTGAAAACAGTAGCCGATAATAGAGAAGATGGACTGTACGACAAAGCATTGAACGAAGCTATGTCTAATCATATTCCTTATATACCAGCCATAGATGACGATTACGAAGTACCAGAGTATATAACTATACTTAATAAATCACTTCAGAATACTAATTACGGCTTAGCTGAGATAAGTGGTGATGAGATGAAAAGTCAAGGTTTGATAGATGGTCAATATGTTCTATATGAGAAAAACACATTACCAAAAAATAATGACATTGTTATGATAGAATACAAAAATCAGGTAATGGTAAAAAACTACATGAAGAAAAACGATAAAATCATACTAAGTACGTCCAATGGACGATTCAGCAATATTGAAATAGATAGTTTAGTCAAATACAAGATATTAGGAATAGTTAGATTAAGTATAAATAAAATTTAGTCTTTTATTTATATATACATTATATTTATCTTTGTGAAACGTAAATTAACAAAATGGGGTTTAGTTGTGAATACAAAACCAATATTAGTAGTCGATGATAATAAAATCACTACGAAATTGCTAAAAAGATATTTAGAGTCACATGGCTACGAAGTGATGGTAGCACACGATGGAATCGAGTGTTTAGAAGCCGTTAAACTAAAAAAGCCGTACGCTATAGTGCTTGACGTTATGATGCCGAGAATGGACGGATACGAAACAGTGCGTAATCTGAAAGCAAATGCAGAAGATGCACTAATACCTGTAGTTATCGTAACTGCACTTAATGATACAGCTAATCAATTGAAATCAATTGAAGCTGGTGCTGATGATTTCCTAAGCAAGCCAATTGAAGAAAAATTATTGGTAGCAAAAGTGAGATTATTATCTAATTTAAACATAGCTCAAAAGAAAGTAATAGCTCTAGCAGCGGCACTAGACAGTGCTGGTCAATCTTCTGAAGCTGTACTTACACAAGCTGGACTAAACGTAGAATAATGAATAAAAGAATATATTTAACTGCATTGTCGGTTATGGTAGCTACTCTTTTCTTAGGTAGCTGTAAGACATTGAATCAGTTCGCAGATTCATTGAATAATTTGCAACGTCTAGAATTCAAACTAGACGATGTGAATAATTTTAAATTAGCTGGTGTGAATTTGAGTAATATCAAATCCGTTAGTGATATCTCATTAATGGATGGTATCAAGCTAACAAAAGCTTTTTCTGATAAGAAATTACCCGCTCAATTTGTACTCAACGTAGATGCAAAGAATCCAAATGACGGTAAAGGTGGCACAAAGCAATCTGCTGCTACATTATCTTCTTTCGATTGGAAATTATATATAGACGACAAAGAAACTATAGCTGGGAATATCAACAAAGAATTTGTTATTCCAGGTACTGGTAGCTCTGAGACTATCCCATTGGTTATGAATATCGATTTGTACGAATTCTTTGGTAACAAAGGGTACGAAGATATGATTAATCTAGCATTAGCAATAGGCGGACAGAGCGGAAGCGCTGCTCGACTAAAACTAGACGCAAGACCAACAGTCAAAACTCCATTAGGCAATATAAACTATCCTAACCGTATCACTATAGTTGATAAGGGTTGGACAAACTAAATGTTTGAATTTACTTCAACTATTTCATATATTGTCCTTACTTATATCTCAAATTATAACGGAGCTTTGTAGCTTTTTATGGACGTACCCCTGATTATAACGGCTGTATCTATACTAATTGCTACTTCTATTTCATTTCTATCTAATATGATCTCGGCTTTGAGCCAAGATGATATAGATATGTTTATAGAAAACGAAACTCCTAACGCACGTAAACTCCAAAAAGTATGGCTAAAGTTTGACGATACTTTCAATCCCTTTATGGTGATTGAAACAGCGCTCTATGCTATTGCTCTTTTCTCTTTTGGGCTTGTATTTGACATGGGTAATAGCAACCTATTAGGTATAATTAGTGGATTTCTTATCCTAATTATTATTACTTTATCACTCAAATTTATAGCATATTTTATTGGTATAAAACTATCAAAAACAGCTGCAACCAAGTTTGTACCATTCTTCGAGCTGTTCTATACTGTACTTTCACCTCTTGAATTACTTAATGAGAAAATGTCTCAAAAAGTTAGTGGTAAAAACGCTGAGGAATTCAGCCGTGAGGAAATCACAGCCCTATTCGAATCTGCAAAAGACGAAGGTTCACTAGATGATGACGAGTACCGAATACTGAAAAACATAATGAATTTTAGTGAAGTATTAGTAACTGATGTTATGACTCCTAGAACTGTGATGATAACGCTCCGAGCAAGCCAGACTATCGCTCAAGTACAAGACATAGCAGAGTTAAGCCAATACTCCAGAATACCAGTATGGAGCGATGATCACCAAGAAGAAGAAATCATAGGGTATGTACTATCCAAAGATGTATTCCTAACTGCTCTAAAAGGTGAGCCCGATAAAAAAGTTAGTTCTATCACTCGTGAACTAAACTTGATAAATGAAAATACTAGATTGGACAAAGCACTCGAAGAGTTCCTGCGCCGCAAGAAACACATGTTCGTAGTAGTAGATGAGTATGGTGGAGTAGAGGGGCTGATCACTATGGAAGACGTGCTAGAGACTATACTAGGTGTCGAAATAGTAGATGAAGGTGACAAAGTTGCCGATCTACGTGTACTAGCCAAACAACAAAGAGACAAGCGTATAGAACGCAAGAACGATTTGTAAATTCGTAAGGACTGCTTTATGAAGTTACTAATATCCCTTTCGCTATTTATCCTCTCTTGGAATACCCTGATTTCTGAGGACTATAAACGTATTGGAGTTAATTATTCTAATACGATTGGGATATATTCTCTTTCTCCTAATTTAAGTGACAAATCAGATATATTCCAATCAATTGAAAGATATAGTGTATCATATTATAGTGATATTGAACTTAGACATTTATTAGAAAATACTAAAGTTGTAATTAAGTTGGGCTACTCTAAATATAGTCTCAGTGAAAATGCAAATCTAAATGAAGTTAATTCGATAGATTTACAAGTCGGGTTAGGCGATAAATATACTTTGCATGATATTGTTGTTTTTTACTACTATGTTGGTAGTCAAATCAGTTATATTTATAATGCACCTGTAAATTTTCCAATGCGAACTGCTAATAGTTTTCCTTTCATATCTTCTGGTTTATTATTTAATATATTCAATGATTTAGAACTAAAAATAGAGCTACAATCTGGTTTATTTAGCTATAGGCTTCTAGGTGTAATACCTAGCTATGAAATGGGTTTAGTTTGGCGGTATTAGTTAAGGATTTTCTTGTAATTATCTCAAAAATGAATCATCGGATTTCTATTTTTTCTAGAATCTTTATTTCAACATAAACAATTCAAAGTATTCCCGATGGCTTCAGCCAACGAATAGCTTCAGCAACAAGGGAATTAGTTCCCTAGTTATCTTACTCCTAGTGGAGTTGTTGTATTTGATTGATCAACAGTTACTACTAATGTTGAACTCCTACGCAGTTCTCTTGGACTCTTTACTTTGACTTCGCGCACAGCACAGGCTTACTCTGCCTATCCTCTGAGTGACAAGAACTCTGTTCCCTTTATAGCAATGACCTGATTTCTAATGAAACAAAAGACCATAAATATCAGGTTTAATTAAAATAAATTAGCTTTTTATCTATCTTTAGGATTATTAGAATGACTGAAAATAAAAAACTACTTGATGAAAAAGAAAATTGATCTCGCAAAAAGCGAATTCCCTATAGCAAGAACTTACCAAGAATTTACATCCAATGCATCTGCGAGTGGAATAGTACTAATTATATGTACTATGATAGCAATGATTTGGGCCAATTCTCCTTGGTGGGAATCTTATTTTGAGTTATGGCACACGCATTTTATTATTGGTATTGGTGATTTTACACTTGACAAATCTCTACACCATTGGATAAATGACCTACTGATGGTAGTATTCTTCTTTCTAGTAGGGTTGGAGATAAAAAGAGAGATACTAATAGGTGAGTTATCATCCCTTAGGAAGGCTATGCTCCCTATTATGGGTGCATTAGGTGGGATATTAGTACCTGCTACTATTTATACTTTATTCAACTTAGGTACAGACAATCTACACGGTTGGGCTATTCCTATGGCTACGGATATTGCATTTGCACTTGGTGTATTGTATTTACTTGGCGATAGGGTCCCTCAATCATTGAAAATATTTTTAGCTGCTCTAGCTATAGTTGATGATATTGCGGCAGTAGTAGTTATAGCTGTTTTTTATACTTCTACAATTAGTCTTCATTACTTATTACTAAGTTTCTTATTCCTATTTATTATGTTAGTAGGTAATAGATTAAAGGTAATGAGTCCACTATTCTACCTTGCTATTGGTGGTCTTGTTTGGTTTACGATGCTCAAATCGGGCGTACATGCTACTATAGCTGGTGTACTAACGGCATTCACAATTCCTTCTTATGCCCTTATCGATAAGCAAAAATTCGTGGAGAATACGGAAGGACTATGGCGTAAATTCAGATCAAAACTATTCCAAACGAAAACAGATTTCCTTACAGAATACGAAGCAGATGCTTTGTATAATATGGATTTACTTTCAGACAAAGTGCAACCACTATTACTTAGATTAGAAAGAGGGATAGATGAATATGTATCTTACTTGATTATGCCACTTTTCGCACTATCAAATGCCGGTATTCACTTTGAAAACTTCTATTTAGGCGCATTGATTAATCCAGTGACTACTGGTGTATTTGCGGGTCTATTCATAGGCAAGCAGATAGGTGTTGCCTCATTCGTGTGGTTAGCAAATAAATTCAACATTGTGAGTTTACAACCGGGAATACCGTTTAGACAATACTACTACGTAGCTGTACTAACAGGTATCGGGTTTACTATGTCATTATTTATCTCAGCTCTTTCATTCGGACCAGATGCACCACAAGAGATGTATTCGAAAATAGGTATCCTATTGGGATCTATTTTTGCTGGTACACTTGGTTATATCCTAATGCGTAGAGATCTGAATAAGCAAGATAAAGTAAAAGATGAAGTTGCTAAATCTTAGACCATTCTTTTTGGTGAAAGCATTTTATCTAACTCTGCTTTTGACATTAACTTTTTGTCTAAAGTAAGTTGATATACACTAGCACCAGTTTCTAGAGCTTCCTTCGCTAGTTTAGAACAAACTTCGTATCCTAACTTCGGTACTAATGCAGTTACTAGACCAATACTATTTTGAACCATCTCACGAAGATGATCTTCATTAGCTGTTATTCCATCTATACAGCGCGTAGCAAGTGTCGTAATACCATTTTTAAGGTGTTGCAAGCTCTCGAATAAACTCATCGCTATAACAGGCTCCATTACGTTCAATTGCAATTGACCAGCTTCGGCAGCCATAGTTATAGTTAAATCATTACCTATTACATTATAAGCAATTTGATTAACTACTTCTGGTATTACTGGATTTACTTTCCCCGGCATAATAGAAGAACCCGGTTGCATAGCAGGTAGATTAATTTCCCATAATCCGGCTCTTGGGCCTGAGCTTAGTAATCTCAAATCATTGCTTATCTTTGATAGCTTTATAGCTAGACGCTTCAAAGCCGAAGAATACATAACGAATGCTCCAGTATCTTGTGTAGCCTCTACTAGGTCTTTCGCTGATTTGACTGGATATTCACAAATATCTTTTAAATAATTTACAGCTAATTTTCTATATTTTGGGTTGGCGTTCAATCCTGTCCCAATAGCAGTACCACCGAGGTTTATCTCGTTGAATAGTTTAGCATTCTCTTTCAATCTATCTATTTCCTCACGCAAAGTGTTTGCGAATGTAGCAAACTCTTGCCCTAATGTCATTGGTACGGCATCTTGCAATTGTGTACGTCCAACTTTTAGTATGTGAGCGAACTCTTTTGATTTTTTATCAAATGATTCTATCAACTGTTTCAATGCTTGTACTAATTTATCATTGAAGTAAAGCAAAGTAATCTTGAGCGCAGTTGGATATACATCATTCGTAGATTGTGCATAGTTTACGTGATTATTTGGGTGGCAATAATCATATTCAGCTATTTGCTTACCCATTATCAATAAAGCTCTATTAGCAATCACTTCGTTTGCGTTCATATTAGTAGAAGTACCTGCACCACCTTGGAATATATCCACTACGAAGTTATTGTGGTATCTACCACTTATTATTTCTTCGCATGCCTCTACTATTGCATCTGCTATATGTGGCTCTAATTCACCTAGGTCTTTGTTTGCTTTAGCGGCAGCCATTTTGACCATAGCTAGTGATTTGATAAATCTAGGATATAATCTAAGCGTTACTCCGCTTATCTTGAAATTCTCTACCGCTCTAAGGGTCTGTATGCCATATAGTGCATCAGCTGGAACTTCCTTTTTACCAATCATATCTTCTTCTATTCTCGTAGCACCTGTTGCATATCTCATAGAGATATTACTATCTTGGTACGAAGAACTACGCATACGTCTAGCGATAATACGTGACGCTGCGGATATGAGGTTAACTACTATTCCAGTGTGTGTTTCCATCATTTTAGAAAACTCAGTTCTACGTAATATTATCATTCTACAATCTGTAGCTGCTTTGGCAGACATAGCATAAGGATAATTATCCATAAGTGCCCCTTCACCAAATACTTCGCTAGGCTTGTAATGATTGAGCACCGTTCGCTTGTTTTTATCTCTTTCTATATACTCTGTTACTGTTCCTTTCTGGATTATAAATAGAGTATCTCTATCTGAACCTTGCTCTATGAGTATAGTTCCTTTCTTTACGTCTAATATTTTCATATTAGTTGAGCAAACGAGTCTTTGTTCATCAGATAATTCGTTGAATAGTTCTATACCGACTAGGAATTTGGAGATTTCTTTTGGAGACATAATTGTAGCTATTAGTTTATTATGATAATATTACATTTGGATAACCGCAAATTAATGATATTTCGGATATAAACGAATTTTCTTTGTCCTCACGTTTTCATAGCACACTTTATCTGCACTTGCTGTAACATTTTTAGGGATTAGTTGTTATTAGTAGTAACAATGATAAACAACTTTGATGGGAGCATTATAGCATGAAATTAGTAGTATTAATATTATTAATGTTTTCCCTTGATATAGCTTATGGCAACGAGCCTATCGTCTATAAATTGATTGAAGGTTATCCAACATGGTTGAATGTATCAGATGACAATATTTATATCTCATATACTGGCCCCAGATCAGGAGGTATAATTCGTTATAATCTAAATAGTCCGGAAGAGGACAGTGTGATTATTTCTAAAAATATTTGGGAGACCGCATCCCTGTTTCGTTCCGAAGAATTTTTGCTAACTCAGATTGATTTTAATCAAAAAGATGACCCCGGTTATTACAGTCGATTAGTAAAAATAGATTTATCCAATGAAAAGTTTAAACTCATAGCGTTCGGAGGCAAAGAGAGAATAACTAGTCTTTGCTATAATGGGGATGGAGAAGTATACTACACTGAAGAATATTCAAATAATATTACTAAATTTAGCTTGCAAGATTTTGGAACCACAACACAAAGACTAATCTACTCTCATTTTGAAAACCCTACTAGTGTTCTCTTCCATAGAGACTATTTATGGGTTATGCATGATAATGGGACAAAAATTTCCAAATTATCTGTCTTGACAGCTGATAGGGTTTCCACTGAGGTATTTTCTGACCTTCCTCCTTCTACATCAATGAAAGCTGAAGGAAATTACGTCTATATTACTCAACGTAATGAAAATAAAGTTTTCAGATTTAATTTAGAAGACACTACCCCTGAAATAGAATATGTAACACAGTTCGATTATAATGCTGTTGATTCTGAGTTTTACAAAGGTGATTTATACTTTACTTTGAAAGCAGAACAAAAAATAATGGTTGTAAGAAACGTTGTTACTTCTATTGATATTCCAGAGTTTTTACAAGCCACAATTTCACCAAACCCTTCCTCTGATTTTGTATCAATACCAAGCTTAACGGGCTCTGCAGCTATTGAAATATATAATAGTAGTGGCGCACTAGTATTAACAAGACGAGTAAATCCTAATGAAGAAATAGATATTTCTAAACTTACTAGTGGTACTTACACTATCAGGACCGAGGATAATTTATTTGGAAGGTTTGTTAAGATAGACTAAAAATTCAATTTAGAATCTTAGCAAATTATGATTATCTTTTAGCCATTTCTTGTAAGTCTTGTAACTTGGTTGCAATTCCTCTACAGTTCGCCAAAAATTAGTAGAATGATCCATGAACTTTAGGTGGGCTACTTCGTGAGCTACTACATATTCTAAAACCTGCAATGGAGCAAGTACTAACCGCCAGTTGATGTTTATATTCTTTTTGCTACTACAAGAGCCCCATCGGGTTTTAGCAGATGTAATTTTTACATTTCTATGTTTTATACCTAGTTTGTCGGTATATTTATCGGTTAGAAAAGTTGCAAGTTTTAATGCTTTATCCTTATACCACTCAGTCATAACATCTTTTAGCTTTTCTCGATACTTTTCGTTTATCAAGAATTTTTCTCCATCGAAAGTAACTTTACCTCTCTCCGAATGAAAAAGCACTTGATATTTCTTTCCAAGAAAGTAAAAATCTTCAGTTCCATCAAAGCTATAGTCTTTCGGCTTTTTAACCTTTGCTGTTTGTTGCTTTGTAATTATCCATCGTTGTTTTTCAACAATTACTTGTTGGATTTCCTTTTCTGTGGCCTTCTTGGGAGCACGTATAGTCAGCTTACCCCATTCGTCTATTTCTAAACTAAAAGTCTGCCTATTGGAGTATATTATGTTGTCAGGGATAATCAAATTTTATGCTAATTGAAAGTGAGTTGCAAAATTAATAAAAAAGGAGTAATTTAAAGGTAAATAGAAAGTTTCAATAGAATTTTAATTGGATTAAATATCAATCTTTAGGAGGACAATATGTTTAATAAAAAAGAAGAAGCTACAAAAAAAATAGAGTTCGAAAGCTTATCACTTGATTATCAAAATAGATTGAATAGTCATCAAAACTTCCCTTATGCAGTGATAGGCGGATTATTCCTATCTTTATTGTGTGCGATTATCTGGGCTGCTATTACAGTTGCTGCTGAAATGCAGATTGGATATATGGCCATAGGGGTAGGGATGATTGTAGGACATGGGGTGAAATTCTTTGGTGCTGGGTTTGAAACTAGGTATGGGGTACTCGGTGCTAGTTTAGCTTTCTTAGGTTGTTTTTTAGGAAATTTTTTTAGCCAAATTGGTTTTTTGGTCAATGAGAATGGGATGACATATTTAGAAGTATTCACATACCTTGATTGGAGTTTGGTCAATACTATAATTATAGAATCATTTTCAGGAATGGATGTATTTTTCTATGCTTTTGCTATTTACGTAGGGTATAGAATGTCATTCAGACCTATACCTGAGAACTACAAAGAGTCTTTAGACCTATCTCCTCTACATGATCGAATGCGACTGCCATCCGTTGGGATTACATTTTTTGTTTTAGCGATATTGGCCTACTATATCTCTAGCAGTGTCAATGGTGAAATAGTTCATTATGACCTAAATGGTAATATTGAATATACTGGTAAAATAGAGAATGGATTAGAAACTGGAAAATGGGAATATTTTAATATAGATGGTAGTTTAAGATATTATGGTGAATATAAAAATGGGAAAGAAGAAGGTATTTGGATTCAAAATTATGAAAATGGTAAACTGAACACTATATCAAATTTCAGAAATGGATTATTTACTAGTAGCTTGGTTAGTTACTATGAGAGTGGCACCATCTATGATTCAAGTATTTACGTTATGGGGCGATTACACGGCTCTTATATCTCATATTACGAATCTGGTAATTTGATGACGACAGGTAATTATACTAGGGATTTGCAAACAGGAGAATGGAAATCATATTATGAAAATGGGACAATTAGTTTTGTAGGTAACTTTGAAGATGGCGAGTTGAATGGTGTTAGTTCTTATTATGATTCATTAGGAACTCTAGTTGAGAGTTATAGCTATAAAGCGGGAGAAGTGTCGTTTATATATCAACAGGATAGTAAGGGAAAAAGGAATATTGCAAATGGCAATGGTCTTTATAAAACATATTATGAAAATGGACAATTAAAACAGGTTGGTAAAGTAAAGTCGGGAGAGAGAGTCGATGAGTGGAAAATATATCATTCTAATGGTGAAATATTTGAAATAGCTTCAATCGTAGATAATAAGTATATAATAAAAGAGGCATTTTATAGAAATGGAAATCCTATGATAGTCAATGGAAATGGTGATTACTTAGTTTTTTACGATACTACTGATAATATATTTGAGAAAGGTACTTACAAGAATGGATTGAAACATGGACTTTGGAAATCATTTTATGCCGAGAATGGTCAAGTCCAACATGAATTTAATCTAAATGAGGGTATTGAGGAAGGCGCATATTATAACTACAGTGATAGTGGTGTTATAATCACTGAAGGAACATTTGTGAAAGGTAAAAAGTCTGGCTCTTGGATATGGTACTATGAAAATGGGGCTATGTCATCAATAGTCGAATATAAGGAAGGTAAGAAAGTAGGAAAACAAATCTTTTACTCTGAGTTAGGTTATGAGGCAAAAGAAGAACAATATAAAGAAGGTAAACTAGTCTCCGAAAAATATCTAGAATAAATTAATGATGAAAAAGACAACTACTTTACTAATACTTCTCTTTTTAGCATCTTCATCACTTTGGGGACAAAAAAGACAACTTCATATACCTTCTAATAAAGATGGTAATCCTAAATCTTCATATTCTTTCAATACTGAATTTTCAAAAAGAATAGCACTAAGCTCAATTCCGAAATCAGATAATTTATATCATTGTAGGCTTTGGATTTATCGTCAAATAATAGAAGTTTGGGTAAAACCCACAAAAGTGGTTTCAGGTTTAATAACTTCATGGACACAAGAGTATGACCAAATTAAAGAGGAAAGAACAGAAAATTACTTTTATAAATCATATGAATTAGATTCTAATAAATCAGTACAAATTCTAAAATTGATTGACTCACTAAAAATAAATGGAATTCCAGACATCCACTTTTCAGGAAGATTTAGAAGTATTGCTGATGGTACAGATTATATAATTGAAACTGCAAACGAAACTGAATATAATTATAGAACTTATTGGACTCCAGCAATTACTGATACGACACAAGAATCTGTTATTATTAGTAATTTTATTGAAGAAGCTTCTAGATTAGCAAATGCTTCAGAGAATTGGGATAAATTTACAAAGGTAATTCCTTATAAATGTTATACGAATGGTGGTGTTATAGCTTGTGTTTATACGGAAGAGGAATATAGAAAAATGCAAAATGAAAATAATCACTAGACCAAATGTTAAACAAAACACATAATAAAGATTAAATACTCTTTTGTTTTTATTGGTATGTTTTATCGTTATATTGCATATATGTTAATGCAATAATACTATAATATTAGTGTATAAACTTATAAAAATAATTATAACAATTAAACAAAAAAGGAAATCAGAAATGGAAAATATAAAAGAAATAAACGTAACGGTACACGCTCAAAGTGAATCTCCTACAAGAATGAAATTAAAATCAGGGGAATTTGAACTAATAATAGATGAACCCGCGAATATGGGTGGTTCTAATAAAGGGCCAAGTCCAATTCAAGTTTTGTTGATGTCCCTAGCTGGATGTATTAATATAACAGGTCATGCGGTTGCATTGCAAAGTGGATTAAAACTAAACGGTATGAAAATTATTATAGATGGTACTATGAATCCTTGTACTTTTATTGGTTGTTCTTATGAAGAAAGAGCTGGTTTCCAAAAAGTTATAATCAACGTGCAGCCCGATTTTGAGGGTGCAACGGATGAAGAAATAGATAAATGGCTAAAAGAAACAGAATCTAGATGTCCCGTAACAGATAATATAGAACATGCTACGCAAATTAGAATTGAGCATAGCTAAAAATGATGCTCCCATATATAACACTTTTCTGTTCAATAATATGTCGGAAATAAATTGTGAAATGGGAGTTTGATTCAAATCATTATAAACTCACTCTATCCCATTAGTGAGCCAATCTGAGACAGGCTTTGCAGCTAAATATTTGATCATTACTATATCAACTATTCGTGGATCGCTCATATCTATTTCTTCATGGCTAACATAATAGAAAGCCTTATTGTAGATAAGCGGCTCTTCATCGGCAGCTGGTTGTAGCTCTTTTGGTAATCGCTTATGTTTTTCAGCTTCCGCTAACCCTCCATAGTGCGAGACGAATTCTGGGTTAGCCAATGCTTCGTGGAATCCATCCATATCCTCAGCTATGCTATTGCGGATATTGAGCAATTGGTCTTTGTCTGGCATGTATGTACCACCATATACGTTGATTCCAGATTTGTCTATCTCGAAATATAGCCCCGGTGTGGTCTTATCTTTCTTGCCGAGTGGAGCAATTATAGCACTCATTTGAGTCTTGTAAGGAGTCTTATCATTGCTGAAGCGTATATCACGATTGATACGGAATATAGCATCTTTCGCCTCGAGAGAAGCTATAGAATCATCTACAAAAGAAACTTCTGTTATTATCTGTTCTACTAAATTTTTGAAAGCTATTTTTACATGTTTCTCGTATCGCTTGCGGTTAGCATCGAACCACTCTTTGTTGTTGTTCTGCTCTAGTTCAGCGAAAAAGTCGAAGTATTCTTTTGTAATCATGGTTCTCTTTTTTATTTTAACTTACTGAAATTCTTTAGAATGAGGAACATCAACTTTGTAAATTCTCAACCCTTCTTAAAGTCATTCATAATATCAATAGTTGGTAAGTGGGCTCTACCAGTTACCTTCTCGAAATCTGAATGAACGTCATTAGCACCATCGCTGATTCCTTTGTAGATACCAGCTATTATATTACCTATGAAATCACCTAGTTCTTCTACTCTTTCCTTTTTATAATCTTCATAAGAAACAGGAGTAAATTTCAGGTCAGTATTATAAGTTTTATTGATTAGGTCTGCTAGTTTTTGTTGAGTAATTGGTTCACCAACTAGGTTATATGTTTGCCCATTTAGTTCATCATTTAGTAGCATTTTAGCATAAGCGTACCCTAGCTCTTTTCTGCTAGTGTATGTACATTTACCGTCACCTGCACAGTTTCTAATCTCACCATCTTTTTTATAACTTTCTATATACTCCAAATCTGGCTCTATATATATACCGTTTCTACCTATCGCCCAATCTAACCCAGAGTCCTGTACGTCTTTTTCGGTTTGGCGGTTACTCTGTACCACTGGACTAAATGCATTGTTTACTTCATCGCCAACTATGCTAGTATATACTATTTTAGTAACTCCATTCTGTTTGGCAGCTTCTAATACATTTCTATGTTGTTGGATTCTTTTCTGTGGGTCGTCCATTCCAGAAATAAGCAGCACTTTATCAACTCCTTTTAGAGCTTCGTTGAATTCATCTCTGCTATTGTAATCGCCCTTTCTAACTTCTATTCCAAGATGGGTGGCGTTTTCGGGAGTTCGCACTATTCCGATTACGTTTTCTGCTCCTATCTCTTTTTTTAGAGCCTCAACTATAGACGAACCTAATTTACCATTTGCTGCTGTTACTGCTATTTTCATATCTTTCTCTCATTTGTATTTATTAATTACTCCGTAATCGAAAGGTGTCCAAAGACATGACCTTAATCCACTTTCCTGAAACGCGGTATTCACCCAAGTATTGCAAGTATTAAAGCAAGTATAGCTTCCATTGGCTTTGTAAAAATCATCATTCGAAGAGTAACCTCTGTTTTCGAGGATAATTTTCATTCGATCCCTTTCAACTTGGAATGTATTTTGGATATATCTATTTAATTTATTCAGCTCTATATTATTCACTCTTACTTTGACCCAAGTTGCTCGTTTCTCCTTGTAGCGAGTTACATGCATTAGCGTAGAGCTATTCAACAGCATTGCCTTGAATGCAGTACTAATAGTCAAATCTCCCCAGGTTGGAGTGTTCAGATAAAAATTCTCATCGCCCCAACCGAATGAAAAATACTCATCATCAGAGTTATGCTTTAATCCACTTAACAACGAACTATCTAATTCATTTCTGGGAATAACAATATCCAGATGGACACCATTAGTAGTAAGGTATATCAGCTTTTTGGGTTGTTTTATATTTGTATTGGGGTCTATCGTGATAGTAGTCAGCAACATAGAGGCGACAATATATACTACTGGTACAAGTAGTAGTGATAAGATACCTAGGAGTATTTTCTTGGGTGTTGTCATTTAAGTTGGTCTTTCATGGTAATAACCAGAATCTCCATCCATGCCAATACGTATTATAATGAGTATTAAATGATTTGAATTCTTCTGGACTTATGTAATTATATTTTTTCCCTGCCTTCAAATAGTCTTCTTTGGTTTTATAAAAGGTTAAATCATCAGTCCTTAAATTCCATACTACATATTCCATTTTATCACGATTAAATCCTTTGTGCAATTGTGCATATAGATTATCATCGTCGTATTCGAAATTCAAAATCACAGGGTTGTCTAATTCTCCTTTATCTATTGTTGTATAACTTGAATGAGTAACCAATTGGAAATGTCCAACCGGTACTCTTGAATTATCTCCTAGTCCATGATTGCCCCAATATGTCATCATAAACAGAAAGAGTCCAACAGAAAAAATGAGTCCACTTAAAAACCATAATTTCAATTTTTTCTCTGAAACTTTTGCATATCAACTCTCAGGTTCAACAATTCCAATTAATAGAATTGTTGCGAAAGTTAAAGTACCATATAGAGTCCCAAGTATGGAAATTTTTATAAGTTCAAATATGAAGTGAAATATTACTTCCATTAATTAATATCCTGTTCTACTTAAAACTCATATTTATTATTTATTGATACATTCATTCCGTTTTTCGAATAATCCGTGATTCAGAATAATTCTCCTGGACTCTTCACTCCATTTCATTCCGTTCAGAGTGACGTTGTATATCCTGATAATCCTAATCATTCTGCAAACCTGTCCTGATTTCATGAGACCTATGCACTTCGACGCCGTTCAGTGTAAACAATACGTCTCTACTCCCCCCTCACATCACCATAAAAACTGGGTATCTATTATGAGTTTTTTCGTAGTAATTCGAGTTCGTGTATATGTAGTAGAGCATAGCCCACGAGCTAGCAGCGAACTCTTTATCGTCCTTTTTCTTTTGTTCGAAATCTG
>PGYR01000085.1 GCA_002839765.1 Ignavibacteriae bacterium HGW-Ignavibacteriae-4 | reverse complement strand
TACTCATTCACTGGTGGGAATATACCCGCTCACCTCAAATCAATATATATACAGCCAGTGCTTGATCAATCGGGATATGGTAATCCCCTATTCCGAGACAAATTAGCACAATCACTGATAGATGAGTTCAGAAGCGATAACTCGTTCAATATCAACGAAACAGCTGGTGGAGACGCTAAGTTGGAAGTTAATATAGTCAATATTTCTGATGCACCTATTGCAGTTTCTAGTGGTGCTATAGAAACGGAGAGACGAGTAACAGTACGGTGCAAGGCGGTTTACTATGACAATGTGAAACGTAAAGAGATTTGGAATAAAGATTTCTCAGCTTATCAAAATTATGAATTGAACAATGCCTTAGCTAACAGGAATGTTGCAATTGATTTGATCCTAGAGCAAATAGCCAATGACGTGCTGCTAGCAGTAGTATCTGGTTGGTAGAGTTATACTTTCAACTTATCACCATATTTGGATAAAAGTTCAAAAAGAGATAAGTTAAATTTTTGAAGCAGAATTATAACGAAAATTGAAATATACTTGTTTCGTATTATTTAATTTTTTCATAGATTTGCTGTTTATTTTAGTTACAAAAAGGTATTTAATTTCCGAATGGAAAGTTTACTAATAGCTATTTACTTCGTCGCACTAACTATACTCTTTGGATTCGGTATCCACGGAATCGTGCTACTACACTACTACCGAAAAACTCGTAAACAGGAAATGCCCGACCTAAAAGATCCCGCAGTTTGGCCTGTAGTTACCGTACAGCTACCTATGTTCAATGAACTATATGTGGTCGAGCGACTAATCAAATCCGTTTGTGAGATTGATTATCCTCAAGACAAGCTGGAAATTCAAGTACTTGACGATTCGATTGATGAGACTCAGGCATTAGCTAAAAAGCTTTGTGATGAGTATCAGAAAAAAGGATTTGACATTACTTATATACATAGAGTAGATAGAACTGGTTACAAAGCAGGTGCTTTGAAAGAAGGACTAGTAATAGCGAAAGGAGAATTTGTAGCTATTTTCGATGCTGACTTTGTACCTAATAGCGACTTCCTAAAACGTACTGTACCCCACTTCCAAAATGAAAATGTAGGAATGGTACAAACAAGATGGGAACACCTAAACGGTGACCAATCATACTTAACAAAAGCGCAAGCAATAGCATTAGACGGACACTTTGTTATAGAGCAGCAAGTTCGTAACAAAGCTGGATTTTTCATCAACTTCAACGGTACGGCTGGTATTTGGAGAACTTCTTGCATAATAGATGCAGGTAACTGGCAAGCCGATACACTAACTGAAGATTTCGATTTGAGCTACCGTGCTCAGTTGAAAGGATGGAAGTTCATGTTCTTGAACGATGTAACTTCACCAGCAGAATTACCTGCTGATATCAACGCTCTTAAAACACAACAATTCCGTTGGACTAAAGGCGCTGTGGAAACAGCAATGAAGCTTTTACCAATGGTTTGGAAAGCGAAAATACCGGCGAAAGTAAAATTAGAATGCTTTATTCACCTAACTAGTAATATAGTATTCCCATTCATTATATTAGTGGCTATGCTCAATATACCAATAGTGATGATTAAAAACACAACTACTGGCTATGACAATATATACTCACTAATGTCTATATTCGTTCTTGCATCAATTTCTACATTCTTATTCTATATGTATGGTCAAAAGGCGATACACCTGGATTGGAGAAAGAGAATATTGCTTTTCCCTGTATTCCTAGCTGGCTCTATGGGCTTGGCAGTGAACAACACGAAAGCAGTACTAGAAGCATTAATCGGTAAAAAATCAGAGTTTACACGCACACCGAAAGATGGCGACAAAGCTCCGAAAACAGTAATCAAAAAGAAATACAGACAAAACAAAGTTACTTTATTAGTAGCTGTAGAATTGCTTCTAACACTATACTTCATGGTTGGTATAGGCTACTCGGTTTACCACCTAGAAATAGCCGCTATTCCATTCCAAATGCTATTCCTACTAGGATTCGGTACGGTTGGTTTTATGTCCCTCCGCCACGCCTTTGGTAGGTAAAACAGGTATATAAAAGAAATTTTCAAAAAAAGCAGAATCAAATTGGTTCTGCTTTTTTTATGGGTTCATAGTCAATCAGCATAATCCTCGTCATTCAGAACGTAGCGAAGCGAAGTGAAGAATCCAGGGAAATTAACCCCATTTACTTTTGACTAACGTCCTTTAAAATGTAATTAATTTTACATTTATCTGTTATTACTTTTTTGAAATAAAATGTTTTATAAAATCAGGAGAATTTTAATGAAATTACTTATACTAATATTCTTTTTACCTTCGCTACTATTGCCGTCAGATTTTTCCAAAATTTCATCCGTGAATTTTGATTTGGTGGGAGTAGTAGCAAGTGGTAATAAAATTGCTGCTTACGGAACTAATGGCTCAGTTTATTACACCTATGACGATGCTCAAAGTTGGGATTTAATAAAACCGTTTGAAACGGGTAATATTGTCAACTTTTTTATTGAAGATGATAGACTAATTGCTTTCCTTCAAACTGGCGAAGTTAGCCAATCCTTTGACAATGGACAAAATTGGAACATAACAAACCCAATTGATGATTCAGTCCATTTTGTGGTAAAAGGCAATAATGATTATTATATTAGAGCTAAAAAATCTATTGTTAAATTATCTCAAAGCTTAACACTTTCGGACAGTTACCCCCTCCCATTTGTTGGAACTATAATGCCATATGGTTATTTATCAAAGAATCGAAGAGAAATGTCATTTATTGATAATCGTCTTTTTGTCATAAATAGTAGCTCTGATGGTTTTATTTTTTTTGATAAAGACTTAATTAAAATAGATTCTGTAGATTTAAAAATCAGTCTTTTAAAAAAAGAATGTTATATAACTAATTTAATAAATGATTCTAAAGAACTGATTTTTCAAGGCTACTTAGATTCAACCTATTTATTTAAAATGAGTGCTGACTTTACAAGCATAAAAGTCTTATTAAATAATAGTGATATAGAATATAATAAAAAATTATTTGAAAAGAGTTCGCCTTATGTTTTCTATTACTATCCATATAATAATAAACTTTATACTTTTAACAATACTTTAAAAATAGTAAATAATAATTATTTTAGTCCATTTTATAATATATTTGAATTATATTCTAAAGATTCAGCTAATTATAAAGGAGTAATTGATGCAACTGTTGTTCTCTCTCAAGATGATATAAAACCTTTCGATATAGTTGATTTTGTTGTTGAAAATGACAGAATAACTGGAGTATCTACAAATAACTTTATAGTTACTAAAAAAATAAATTCTGAAACAACAAACCGTGTATCAAATTTAGTTGGCTCGGGCAAAAGTTCTAATTTATTCCAAATAAATACTTCTGACTTTTTATTGCTTACACCTAATAATATATATAGCAGTAGTGATACGACAAAAACATTTAAGAAGGTTATTGGAGATTCGGCTGTATTTAAGTCGTATCTAAAGTTAGATCATAGGTTTAATTATTATGATAATGATGAAGGAAAATTACTTTATTTTGCATCTTCCGTAAAACGTATAGATTCTTCGTTTGTATATATTTCTGATGATTACGGAGTTAGTTTTACAGAGAAACTTCTGAAAAATTTGTCATTTAATAATCTTGCAAATAAATATAGGATTATGAAAATAGGAAGAAATTTTGTAATTGCCGAATATCAAAATGGACCAATTATTTATAATTATTATGATGAAAATTTCAATTTCCTAAGTTCTAAAGTTGAGAGTAACTATAGATATTCAAATTTACTTGGTGATAATTTAAAAGAATTCACTTTTATCGGCTCAAATTTTGATTTAAAAGATTATAACCAATATTTAAAAAGTACAATAGATGGCGGAGAAAATTGGACAGATATTAGAACATTTAGTTTCAATAATGATACAATTTGGTATAACGATTCTACTCAATATTTTACAACTATATCAAATCATCTACGCTACTATAAGGGTGTAGAGTCAAAAGGGAAAAATCATGTACTTTTAGCAACTTACAATCCAGCTGATTCAATATTTAAAATCGAAGCAATGGATTTGCAAACCAATGAATTTAGTTTAGTTTATCAAAATAAACAATCTACTTATTTGAATACTTTAGTGGAGCTAATAGATGGGGATTATTTCATTTGTAAAGGAGATTCTCTGTTTACTACCACTAACTTATTAGATTATAAGAGTTGGAAAGGACAAAAACTACCAAATAATGGTACTATGTTGGGCAGAATCATGAAAAGTGGTGATTACCTAATCACATATTATTATGATGATATTCACCCTTATGATATTTATAGATTAAAATGGAATGAGTTAACTACAACTGGAATAATAGAAAATGATATCGAAATACCTCCCTACTTCTACAACTCTTCGCCATATCCACAGCCCACAAATAGCTTAGTTACAACGAAAGTTTATCTTGACAAAGCATTTACTATTTCTAAAAGTAGTTTAAAGATATTCGATGTAAACGGCACACAAGTTGAAAAAGGCGACAACGTTGAGATAAGTGGAACTAACTGGCCTACAACTTTGACTTGGGATTCTAGTTCCCAACCACCTGGAGTTTACTTCATAGTCGTTGATTATGGAGAGAGTTCAAGAGCAATAAAAGTGATGAAAGAATAATGAGAAGAAAGCAGAATCAATTTGGTTCTGCTTTTTTTTGGCACAAAAAAAGAGACGTAATCACTTACGTCTCTTATCATTGTCATTCTATATTTTACTTATCGCTTATACTTTGGGGCCAGCTTCTATTACGCTGTTAGTAACACCATCTTCGAACTTAGCGAAGTTCTCGATGTATTTTTGTGCCAATCCTTTGTAAGAAGCCATATATTCATTTTCGTCAGCCCAAGATTTCATTGGGTTTAACACTTCCGTAGGTACATTAGGACATGTTTCAGGTATCTCAAATCCGAAGATTGGGTCAACTCTAAACTTCACATTATCCAATTCACCATTAAGTGCAGCGTTAAGTACATTTCTCGTATGTTTGATACTTATACGTGAACCAACACCATATTTACCGCCTACCCAGCCAGTATTGACTAACCAGCAATTAGAGCCGTGTAGCTCCATTTTGTCTTTTAGCAAGTTAGCATAGTAGAATGGGTGGTGAACAAGGAATGGAGCACCAAAACAAGCAGAGAAAGCTAGTTTTGGCTCTTTACCGATACCTTTTTCAGTTCCAGCAATTTTAGATGTATAACCACTGATGAAATGATATTGTGCTTGATCTGAGTTCAACCTAGATATAGGAGGCAATACGCCAGTTGCATCACAAGTCAAGAAAATTACATTCTTTGGGTGTGCACTAGTACGTTTATC
>PGYR01000084.1 GCA_002839765.1 Ignavibacteriae bacterium HGW-Ignavibacteriae-4 | reverse complement strand
CATGGAAGCATCAGCATGCCGTTGAAATGCTGACCGATTTATTGGAAACCCGGGGCCACACCATCCTATCTTGGATCCGGGAGGGCCGACCGGAAGAAGCCTTTCTGTCGCAAAAAGAGCTGACCCATTTTATTGAGTCATCCGAAGGAACACGGGTTTTTGACTTTTGCATCTCATCGGTTACCAGTGCGGATCTGATCATCTACGTCGGGCCATCCGGCTGTGACGCCTGGGCCGAAATCGGTGCGGCTTACGGCTCCAAGATTCCAGTATTTGGACTGCTAGCTAAGGCCGAACAGGTCGGGCTAATGCGCCATATGATTAAAAACTGGTATCGTTCTATTTCGGAGTTGATGACGGCTGTGGATGCCATCAACAAATAATGACTAAAAATTAACAGCATCAATGATGTGTACTGAAGCTTAAAAATAAAACTGAACGCTTTTTTTTAACGCTATCGTATTAACGGTGGCGTTTTTTTATTGTGGATTAAGAAATAGATACATCTTTAGCGGATTAAATAGCGACATTAAACTGGACAGTTGTTTTATTGTCATGTAAAATGATTTTATAAACCATAAAGAGAAGGTGTCCTGAATGTTTAGTATCGCAATCTGTGATGATCAGCGTGGAATCTGTTCGGAAATTGAAAATATTATTCTAGAATATAAAAAATCAACCCTACAGGAAATGCAAATTGAAGTGTTTTATTCGGCTGAAAAACTCGGTATTTATATGGAACATGAACATAATTTTGATTTAATCTTTCTGGACATTGAAATGAAGGGTTTAAATGGTCTTGATCTGGGTCGCAAAATTCGCGAAGAAATGGATAACCAGGTCACCCAAATTGTATATGTTTCAGGAAAAGAAAGTTATTTTAAAGATTTATTTGAAGTTCGACCGATGCATTTTCTGTCAAAACCTGTGGAGCCGGATAAGGTGATCAAAGACGTTGAACTGGCTATGAAATTAGCAAACCGTTTAGGCGGCATTTTCAGCTACAAAAAAGGATCGGATACACATAAGTTTCCCATAAAAAACATCATCTATTTTCAGAGTGTGAACCGAGAAATTAAAATTGTAACCACAACCGGGGAAGAATTATTTTATGGCAAGCTCCAGGAGGTGTTTCGTCAGGTGTCCAAATACCGGTTTATTACCATTCACAAATCGTATATCATCAATTATGAACAGGTAGCCAATTTTAAGTATGAAGAGGTTCTGATGTCAAATTCAGACTGTCTGCCAATTAGTCAGTTAAAACGAAAAGAAGTCAGAGGACTGCAGATGAAATACGAAAGTGAGAGGTTTCTTTAATGGCGCTAAGCACCTATGAAATGGTATATTTGATAACCAATATTTTTGGAACCTATATCGTTTATAAATTTATGCATATTTTCTTTGAGACCAAAGAAGTCAATCATAAGATAGAATTCTTATCCTATGCGGGATATTACATATTTATTGCGCTGGTATATTTGACTATTAATATACCGGTAATTATGATAATCAGTAATATTCTTGTTTTTTTAGGCCTGTCGTTTAACTATAAAGTAGGCTTAAAAAGACGACTTTTGTCAGTATTTTTGATTTATTTAATAGTAATGTGTGTGGAACTGATTGTTGTCTTGTTGTCCGGTTATTCAAATTATTCTTGGCTGTCAGTTAACAACTATTCGTCAGAATATGGTCTGATCATTTTTCAAATCATGCTATACCTAGTCGTTCGCCTCCTAAACAATTATAAGAATATCAGGAAAGGAGAAACAATCCCGCTGGCCAATTGGATCGCAATTATTTTAATCCCGATTTCATCTTTATATATCATTCTAGCCTTATTTCAAGCAACGGGTCTGGTCTGGGAGCAGGTTCTAGTTGGAGTGGTACTGATACTGCTTGTTAATTTCACAATCTTTTATTTATATGATGTCATTTCAGCTTCCATGGTCGATAAAATGGATAAAATCTTGCTAGGACAGCAAAATAAATACTATCAAAAGCAATTCGAACTAATGGAGTCATACTTAAAAACAACGAAAGCAATGCGACATGATCTGCGTAATCATTTATCAGTTATATACGCATTGGTTGAAAAGGGGGAACGAGACACCGCATTAAAACATCTATCAAAGATGACTGATATTTACGACGATACGAGACAATATGCTTACACCGAAAATATCGATATTGACAGTATTCTAAATTTTAAAATTCAGGCAGCAGAGCAACAAAATATAAAAATCGCCCTTGATCTGAGTATTCCAGAAAAAATGTGCATTCCATCATTTGATGTGGCAATAATTTTGGGGAACTTACTGGATAACGCAATTGAGGCCGTTGCTGAGTTAGAAAAAGAAAGAGAGATAAAAACAAAATTAAACTATGATAAAGGGCGGTTAATTATTCTGGTTGAGAATCCATATCAGGGTGAACGCATAAAAGAAGGAAATCGATATCTGACAACAAATAAAGAGCCAAGCAAACATGGCTTAGGTCTGAAAAATGTAAAAAGTGTTTTGCAAAAATACGATGGGACGATGGATATTACCCAGCAGAAAGAGGTCTTCTCGGTTTCCCTGCTGTTGTTTGTATAGGTGGTTGTTGCGAGCATTCTTTTAATAAGGTTGCTCGTTTTATATTTTAATAAAAATAAAAAATTCTTAGTTCACTACAAAAAAATATATTAATTTCAACATAATCTGGCACAAATGAAAATATATGGTAGATTTAGGACAATAAAAGATGAAAAGAGGGGGATGCTTTGAAAAATCTATCATTAAAGTGCTATCGGGTGATTGCGGCTTTGGCTTTGATGGTGACAACATTAAACGTTAATACAGCCTGTTTTGTTTTTATGTACCAACCAAAACTACCTGAGGGTGCAGAAAAACTCAAAAAGTTCAAATGAGAAGCGTAATGGCGGAGAGAATTACAGATATCCTCGTAAGCAATGAAATTATCATAGCTGAGAACAGAAATTTATATGCCTATGGTTTACAGCAAGGACTGTTGATGATCTTCAATATTGCTACGATTATGGGAATCGGGATTGTGTTAAATATGGTATGGGAAAGCATTATTTTCCTTTTAACATTTATTCCACTTCGTTCCAATACCGGTGGCTACCATGCAAAAACACAGTTAAGATGTTATTTGTATTCAGTCGCAATGATTACAGCCACTTTGATGGGTATTAAGATTATCCCATGGACGGGGATTATTTGTATCGCACTGACACTTGTTGCGGGAATGATCATCTTTTTCCTTGCGCCAGTAGAGGCTGTAAATAAACCGTTAGGACAAGTCGAAAAAGCTGTGTATAAAAAGAGAACACGTTTTTTTTTGGTTTTGTTTGTGTTTTTGGTTTTGCTATTTTGTTATATCGGTCAATTAGCGATTTCAGTTTGTATAATGATGGGGAACGTTGTGGTTGGTATTGTGCTTGTATTGGGAAGAGTTAAGTTATCCTAATACATAGTCGTTTTTACACACTAATTTAGACTTGACATTGCTGGTTTATTGGTTGAAGAATTAATTTAAAAAGGAGATAATATAATAAAGATGAAAAAGTTTAAAATTGTTAGTACTATTTTGCTACTTAGTGTGATGATGTTACCGTTTACAAATGTATTTGCATACGCAGAATCAGATTATTACGCTGGACAAAAAATAGAATTAGGAAAATATTCAGGTACGGTTATTGATGAAAAAGATTTACCTGAGGGGATACAACCAATAAAAGTTGATAGTATCAAGGAAGCAGAAGCATTATTAGAAAAAATCGAAGCTGAATTATCTTTAGCCGAGAAGTTATCATTAGCAAAAAAAAATACGCTTGTAAATCCAGTTAACGGTAGTACACTTACAGATTCAAATTTGGCAACTAGAGGAACCGGCTCGCAAATTAATAACTATAGTTTTATATCTGGTTTATACATAAAAGCATATTACACATACTCTACAAATCCTAATAGGTTTGGAAGTTGTACAGATGTTGCATCATATATAAGCGGTCGTCCATATTTGGATTGGAGACAAACAAATGGCTATGGTGTAGTACTTGATTCTGGGCGAACTTTAGGTGTTAGTTATAGCGGTTATCTCGATACCTATATCTTAATAAATTCTAATTTTACAAAAATGTCTACTGATCATTATAGTTTATATACTGAATTTTATTCCATTGGAATATAGATATTCTAAAATAATATCCATTCCTAAAATAATAATATAGTCAAGTCTAAATTAGTGTGTAAATTACAGAATTATTCATACAAACAATAAAATCCATGAAACCAATGAATCCAGTCCATCTTTTTCTGCTTAATGGGTTAAAGTACAAAAGCATGTAATTACCCCGTTACTGACAAAAGTTAACAGATAAACCAAAACCTTTTGAGAATAGATATCAGGATTAATCGATTACACTAAAATCTAGCAAAAATCTGAAAGTCAATTTTAACGGCAAATAATTATAGACCAACCACCGATGTGATCAAACAGCTGATGTATACAACCATTGGTCAGTTGCCATACTGATGTTGTCTCCACCCACTTTTGTTTGATTCTATTTTTCACGCAGTTCCTTGGGAAAAAATCACTGGCATCGTAGTCGATGACTTCCAGATACCTGATTCCCTTAATTTACCAAATCAATGCGATTAAACTCGCGATTCGGGTACGGGACTATATCTATATCAACATGTTTTGATTAAAGGGATTGGCCGTCTCGTTCGCATCGGTCGAGCCACCTGGTTGAAACTCAGTTTTAGTTTTCCCTTTTCTTGATTAGAACAAAAATTTAAAATTATTATAAAAATTATGTGAGGAAAATAGTAGTGATAATAATTATTTTGGTTATATTGATTATACTGGCAAATGACTTAGGTGGATATATATATGGAGTCAAGAAAATCAATTTAGCAGAAGAATACTCGCGTAAGTATAATAATATAAAAAAATACCCCACAAGTAGTTCATTAGAAAGTCAATTGTTCAAAATGAAAAGTTCATATAAAACAAAAACCCATGAGTTGTTAAAAAATATGGCACTTTTATATGTTTTCTTAGGTTTGTTTACGATCGGATATAGCACCCTCTTTGAGACAAAAATTAGGACTAGCATCCTTCCCGATATTTTTATTAAATCACTAACAGGCACTATGAGCTTTCTTTTAAGTGTTTGGGGATGGTTGCCAATATTTATTTTGTACTTGCTTATTCGAAAAGCATTAGGAATAGATGAGAAGAAAGATGCTAAATTAGAAATAGAAAAAGACTGTATTAACGAAGCGTTAATAAGAAGAAAATCTGAAGAATGTTCTAATCAAACAAAATTGTAATGCCGGTGGTTAATGGTGCGCTGGCAGAAGCTGTTAGAAATATTTTGAGGTAAAGCATGGAAAAATTATTAAAAAGCCATAAGGTCAGACTGCTTATTTTTGCAACGGCAATTTCTTTGCATGCAGGGGTATTCACAATAAAAGAGGGAAACGTTGAACATGTTTTGTATTTCGGATTTCCTGATGCTTTTCTTACGCTGCATAGGCATATTTCCGAATTTCCTGCTGGTGCGGGAATTAATCCATTGCAATTCGTAGCAAATGTAGGTGTAATCTGGCTAATTCTGTTTTATTTGCCTAAGATATTTCGCAAGTTGGTGTTGATGGTAC
>PGYR01000083.1 GCA_002839765.1 Ignavibacteriae bacterium HGW-Ignavibacteriae-4 | reverse complement strand
GCAAAGGGTTTAATACCAACAGTTTTCTTAAATTCTTTGGTGGAATGAACAAAGGCAGACCAAACAGTGAGGATTTAAGGAATGCAGCGGAATTTGCGTCAAACCTGGAATGAGTATCGATCATAAAAAATGAAACGTTCCCGATGTCTCGAGTTAAAAAAGGTGGCGTCAAAATGGCGGTGTTGTTCTAAATTGAGGCTATATTCCAATTCGTACCTGACTCTTAATCAGGGTGTCCATACATGATAAATAATAAAAAATGAACCCAAGTTTTTAAGCTTGGGTTCATTTTATAAAAAAGAGTATTGTTAGTGAGTATTACACGAGTATTGTTTGAGTATTGTGAACAAAAACGGTGTAAATCTATCTTAACTGAAATGGGGTTTTAATGCGAAAGATGACTGTATAGCCTACTTGCTTGCTTCCTCAATCGAAGCAGTAACCCCTTTAAAAAGGCGCTTTCAAGACTATTTGTGTCATACGTGTGTCATCTGAACTACACTGAATTCAATTTATTTGATCTTTTCAATCTCAGTTTTAAGCTGCTCCAACGTTCTATGAGTATAAACTTTTTCCGTGATATCTTCTATAGCATGTCCAACCATCAACTTCAATACATAGTCATTTACCTGGGCCTCTTTAGCCATTGTAATAAAAGTGTGTCTTGTCTCATGAGGGCGATGTTTAAAACCGAACTTTTCATTTATTTTATTAAATCGGCCACGATATTTATCATAGGTCATTGTTTTTCCTTGTTGTCCATTCTCATCATAAAAAAGAAATTTATTCTTCGGATCATATCGTTTTTCTATTAAATTATAAATTTTCGAGTGGATCGGAACGATCCGGTTTCTTCCGGCATCGGTTTTTAGACCGCCACACATTGTATGATTTTTCAAATCAATATCTTCAATTTTTAGCGTTGCTAATTCTTGTGGTCGCCATCCTGAGTATACACCAATTAAGACCATATCTGCAAATGGAAAAGATATATTATTCCACAGAATTTGCAGTTCTTCTTTTGTAAATGGTACATTGTCTCTTGTGGGCATTGGGCTTTTAACAGCATTGCAGATTTCAGCATAATTTTTGTCGACTATTTCATGCCTCATTGCATAGCGGAACATTTGATTAAATAAAGACTTTATTCGACTTTTTGTGGAATCGCCAACTTTTGCATTTTTTATTGTTTGTTCCAGATGATTGACTCGAAGATCTTTCATTTTCATTTTGTAAATCGGGGCACAATACTTGTAGGCACTTTTCCATGTTCTCGCAGCCGATGGAACAATCTTTTCAAAATGTTCTTTTGACCATGCGGCATAAACGTCTTCGAAAGTTGCTTTTTCTGTTTGAATGTCATAAGGATTCTCATTAAAATTAGAAAGGGCTTGCAGGGCATCTTGGCGAGTTGGGTAATAACCAATTGTTATAAATTTTTGGACTAGTTTATCATCTTCAATTGTCTCCCATCCGCAAGTTTTTCTCGCTCTCCAAGGATTTCTTCTTTTACCAGATAGCTTACTGATATTTCCAAAACCATTCGGTAATTTCATAAATACACCTCCTAAGATTAATTATTAATTTCTGAAATTAGCTTAAAACGATTTTTAACGGCTTCAAATGGAACGCCATATAATTCTGCCAGTTCATATATATTAAAGGATTTTGCGTTGATCTCGAAAGATTCTGGGGGCATCAGAAAATAAAGAGCGAACGCATCAGCTCTGGTTTCTTTTTGGGTTGAATGGATAAAAAAATCATGTAGAAGAATATGACCAAGTTCATGAGCTAGGGAAATTCGGAATTCAGTATCCGGAAGATTGGCTACAAAAAGAGTTTGGTCAAAAACACAAGATTTTCTGAGAGTGGGAATAATCACGATATCAAAATCATGATCAATGATTATTTGCTCAATGTCATAGATGGGGATAGGGAATTCTAAAATATTATTTGAATGCAGCGTGCTGAGTGCACACTCTTTAGAAAATTTAAACATAACACCTCCTGAAATAGAACGAATGTTCCGGTAGAAGGTATTATAACATAGAACGTAAGTTCTGTGTTATCGAGAGAGGGTAAATAATTGCAGAAAAACGAAAACGTCATTTCAAAAGATGACGTCTTCGAACCTAATATGAATATAGAAATTTTATTCTCAAAATCTATTTGTAGAGTTGTTTTGGAAAAATTCGTGAGTCTATTTAATTAAATTTCAGACCAAGAATGTTTTAGACTGAAACCTCTTACTTCATCTAACCTTTGAATAGCAGATCTATTTACATCAACAATATCTTCGAAACTTCTTGTTTGGGCATATATACCTTTTGACTTCAATTGCTCAATCCTTTTTTCTGCAGTTTTGTAAAGCACCTCATTGGCAGCGAGAGTTTCATCATAACTTGGTTGAGTGCATAACTCAGATTGTTTCTTTAAAGATGTTAAATAGTGTTTAAAAAGCTCTGTTTCTTTGATTTTTACTGTTGAAGGCATCATGCCGGAAAAAATTTTATCAACAAATGACGAATCAAACTCACTCTTGGGCTTCATCGATTGAAGAACATTTGAGTTGAATGCGCTATCCAAAAATTCAAATTTATATTCAGATAAAGAATTGGGGTAATAGTACCATTTGCTTTTACGCATGATACCTTCGTTATCTTCAAATTTATTTGTAAATCGTCTCACGTTTAGGAAAGTGCCTGAAGCAATAGCATCAACTTTGGCTGTTGAAAGCGAAAGCGACTGATGGTTGCCATAGCCGACGATTACTTTCTTATTTTGTAATTTTAAACCAGCAGTAAGAAGCAGTAAATTAGATAACCAAAGGGGAGATTTGACAAGATATTGTCCTTCATATGGTTGAGCAATAATGTAGTAGCCATCAACTTCCCATTTTTCAACGATTTTTAAAACTTTTTCAATTTTATCTTCAGTTTGCGTTAATAAACCAGATGGCAATGATAATGTTAATAACTTCTGTTTGTGTTTAACAATTTTCGCAGAAGCTTCAATTAATTTTAAACTGTGTGATTCCCAACGATTAAACCAGTTAGAATCAAAATCCAGTAAGATGCTAGGTATAATAAAATCTTTTGATTCTACTAAATCATTATAATAGTTTATCTTTTCTATTAATGATTCTTCCGGACTGTTGTTTGATTCCAATTGTGTGCACATAGAATTATTCCAATATGAATAACATTTTAATCTTGGGTGGTTTGTTTTTGGATAATAACATTGTGGATCAAATAAGCATTCAACATTATTTTTTTTAAACTCAGGGTACCAGTTTTCTAACTGTTCAGGGGTAGCATCTCTGGGACTCAATATTACTTTTGCACCACCCCATTTTTTGCTTAAATCAATAACTAATTGTTTCATTCCATATCCAAATTGAAGATAAAGTTCCATAATTAAACCTCCACGCTTAAAGATTTACAAACTGTATTAAACCATTCTAATGCTTTTTTTGCTGTTGGTGGGCGTCGTGTTACATATTTATCCATTAATATTTGAATAAAAGAAATTAATTGGTTTTCACAATCACCTTCTATAAAGAAATCTTGTGGTAATACCGTTTGAGTAGCATACCATATTTCAGGCAGATCTGATTCATTGCCTGAGATATATGGGTGCTTTCCTGCAAGAGCTTCATATGCAACTACTCCTATTGAATATAAATCAGTTCGACTGTCTATTTCACTTTTTTTGTAATTTATTAATTCGGGAGGGCCATAACCAGGAGTGTGTGGACCATGCGCAACTTCTGTAAATGTTAATGAAGTTGCATTCAGTGAACGAGCAATACCAAAATCGATTAAATAAAAATCTCCAGAATTTGATAAAATAATATTGTCGGGTTTAATATCGCGATGAACTATTTTTAAATTTTCCAATTGAACTGTAATTTCCAGTAGGTCGCGCAATAGTTTTAATCCTTCTTGAGATGATAACTTTCTTTGCTCAAGAAAGGATCGTAAATCAGAGCCGTCTATATATTCTTCAAATATTAAAAGAAAACATAAGTCAGGATCATCATCTTGGTAATTAATAACTTCAAGAATTTTTGGGACATTAACAATATTATTTTCTGTAATAATCTCTATTTCTCTTTCTACTCTAGCATTTCCAGGCTTAACAACTTTCAATATTACATTAGTGTATAAACCATAATTAACCAAAAAAACTTGCTTTTGACCAGAATCTTTGAATGTCTTTTTAATAGTTATGCCTGGGATTAATTTAGTGAGTCTTTTAGAACTGATTATCATAAAATCTCCTTAATTAAATATTGTTCGTCCAATTAGTTCGTTCAGATAAAGTGAATTAAAATTTCCTGGTAATTTACATTTAGTTGGCTTTGATAATAATTGAAATTCATTATTGTTTTCAAAGCATAAACCAACGCCAAGGTTTTTAAATTTTCGTATGATCTCGCTGCTAGGACATTTTGATTGTTTTAAAAGTGCATAGCTTTCTGAAGCAAAATTTTTGTTTAGGATTGCCTGCTGTAATACTTCTTCCCATTTATTAATTTTGGCTTCAATAGCTTCAATTTTTTTTAATCTAATTTTGTTTACGTCTGAAATAACCCACTGTTGATCTTTTCTGATAATTAATTCAGAATCTAATAATTTCTCCGTTGATAGAGCAATATCTTTCCACTTTAAACCGATATCTTTTAATAAGTTAGTATTATCGATAGCTGAAGAAGTGTGAATATGGTACAATATTTTAAAATCAGTCATTGTTAATTCGTTTCTGACAGACTTCCATTCACCAAAATCATCTGGATTATATTCAGCAAAAATTATATCCGGATAAGCATTGTTGATTTTGGGCTCAATAAATATTGCCAAATTATTCGGCCCATTAAAATTATGAATGTTTTTTTTGTAATCTATATAATTTTTTACAAGTGACAACTCAGGTCCAACAGTTTTCTTTCGACTGATTACACCTGTTCTACAATCAGATTTATAAATCTCTAAAATATCATTCATGACAACCTCCTCGCATATAATTAAACTGTTTGCATATTATCTTAACAATTAATTATACATTTTTTTATGAATAAATTAAAGCTTTTCTTAATAAAAAAATGTTAGAGACTAAAGTTTTTAGATGCTTTCTGAATAATAAAAATTGAAATTATAAAATAGTTGTCTTATTTTCAATAGAAGTTCAGTAAAAATATTAAGTAGTTGCTTGAACAGTGGTTGCAGCTTGAATCAGATATGGAGCAACTGCAACAAAAAGATCAAATCCCTTATTCCCAATAGTGCACAAGACTTTTGATATTTTCGATTTAGCTCCTTCGTTATCTTTCTCAGAAATCATTTCATCAATTGAATGAATAAGCTCTTTTAGGTCCACGGATTCTTCTCTGCTTAAGATACCTTCCGGTAATTCGTTTATGTTTTTCATGGTTTGGTTAATAGTAATTGTTGCAACAGCAGAAGCTGATGAATTTGAATTATTGGTATTATGGTTATTATTATTAATCGTAATCTGACTCTTTAATTCCAATATTTTCAATTCTTCAGCTCTTTTTTGGTCTTCATGCATGAGATTATCTCTATGATTTTCTAACTTCAATTTTAAAACCTTTAAATCGTGGATAGGATCTACCGATTCATCATCAATATAATCATCAATAAATTTAGGAGATAAACCATATTCTAAATTCGATATTTCTGAGTGATAAGTCATAGTAATTTCATTAATTAGATCTTGATGATCAAAAACACTTTGGTTTTCTAAATCGCAATTACTAATGTAAAAATTGAGTGTTTCAATTTTACCCATCGTTCCTCCATAAAAAAGCAGACTCAAATAAAGCCTGCTTATTTCTCCTTATTCTGTTCTCTCAACGCTTTCTGCCCTTTTAAAAACTGTAGTAAATCTCTTTTTTCTTCTTCGGTCCAATCACC
>PGYR01000082.1 GCA_002839765.1 Ignavibacteriae bacterium HGW-Ignavibacteriae-4 | reverse complement strand
GTTTCAGGAATCAGTTTATGATTTTTCCCGACGATAATCTGATCATAATCCTGATGTTTAATAACGAAAGTATCAATACCCGCCGTCTGGCAAATGGAATTGCAGATATACTTCTTTCAGATAAAATTGTTGAGGAAATCTCCAAACCACGTATTGCAGTAGAGTATGATCCTGAAAAGATACTGAGATTTGCAGGAAACTACCAAATGGAAGATGGTATGGAACTTTCCTTTGAAGTTAAAAAAGATACATTTTGGTTGGTTTTGCCCGATGCTGCGAGATTTCAGCTTTTTGCTGAAAACATGCCACATAGACTCGTTGAAATCCATATCTTTCATTATGAAGTGTGTGTTTAGATGGTTCTCTAGATCAAGCGACTCTGTATCATCTGAGCTTCCGGACATGAAGATTATGTTGGTCTCTTCGGGTAGTGAGCTGAATGCCTTGATAGTGTCGTTCCCTTTCGAATCGGGTAAGTTAATATCGGAGATTAGTATATCGCAAGGATTAGTTTCTAAATACTCTATCGCTGAAAATACGTTACGGAATACTTGTAAGGTATAATCAAATTCGAGCATAACTTTGAGATGCAGTTTCACCGCACTCGACATTATACTATCGTCTTCTATTAGTATTATTTTTACCATATATTCAACTTATCTGGAATTATTAATTATCATTAATAAAGCAATATATGTGCCAAAGAAATATTAATACAGAACAGTCAAAATTCTTTTGGATGATTTGCCACCTCTAAGACATCTAGCCTTCGTTTACTATGTCCATCAGATATTGACCGTATTCTGTTTTTATCAGATCAGTTGCCAATTTCTCTAATTGGTTCTTATTGATGAAGCCTTTATTGTAGGCGATTTCCTCTAGACAGGCAATGTAGAACCCTTGTCTATTTTGCACTGTACGAACGAAATCACTCGCGTTCATCAGATTGTCGCAAGTACCTGTATCAAGCCACGCGAAACCACGACCGAGCAATTCCACTTTCAGCCGCTTTTGTCTCAGGTATTCGTTGTTGACGGCTGTTATCTCTATTTCGCCACGAGCAGATGGCTTTACATTTTTAGCGATTTCTATTACGCTATTATCATAGAAATATAGCCCAGGTACAGCATAGTTTGACTTAGGGATTTCAGGTTTTTCTTCAATAGAAACAGCGACGTTATTCTCGTCGAATTCCACTACTCCGTAGGCAGAAGGTTCTTTAACGTAGTAACCAAAAATAGTAGCTCCTAGCTCTATTTCGGCAGCTTTCTTGAGGATGCCAGTGAAACCTTGACCATAGAATATATTGTCGCCCAATATTAGGCAGACATCATCATCGCCGATGAATTCCTCACCAACTATAAATGCGTCTGCTAGTCCACGAGGTTTATCTTGGATTTTATACTCGAAACGAACACCTAAATCAGAGCCGTCACCGAGTAGAGATTTGTACAATTCTATGAACTCTGGGTTAGAAATAACCAATATTTCCTTAATCCCAGCGAGCATAAGTACCGAAATGGGGTAGTAAATCATTGGTTTATCATATATTGGCAATAGCTGTTTACTAACCGCCTTAGTAGCCGGATATAGCCTTGTACCACTGCCTCCTGCGAGTACTATCCCTTTCATTTTTTAACCTTTTATTACTTCACAAATCTTGTCCACTTCCTCATCAGTCAGATAAGGATGCATAGGAAGACTAAAAATTTTCGTGCCAACTTTTTCGCATACGGGCATATCACCCTCTTTGTATCCTAGATACAAGTAAGCAGTTTGCAAATGCAATGGAATAGGATAATAAATAGCAGTCGGAATTCCTTCTTCTTGTAACTTGTTGCGAAGTTCATCGCGGTGTTCGCTATCCTTAGCTAGTACAGAGTACTGTGCCCAACAAGAGTAATATCCACTAGCCACAAAAGGAGTAACAACCGAGTTACCCAAATTAGCAGTGTAGCGAGAAGCAACCGTATTACGCTTAACTAGTTCCCCATCGAATAGCTCCATTTTAGCAAGCAAGATCGCAGCTTGTATAGAATCCATACGAGCGTTGAGCCCTATACGAACATTGTCATATCTCTCAGTAGCACTCATACCATGCACTCGGATAGAGAGAAGAGCCGTTTTCAAATCATCATCATTCGTAAAGACAGCACCTCCGTCTCCGTAGCAGCCTAGTGGCTTAGCTGGGAAGAACGAAGTAGCACCAGCGTGACCAAACGAGCCAGCACGTTTACCATCAAGTGAGCCACCGAACCCCTGAGCTGCATCTTCCAATAGCTTCAGTCCGTGTCTCTCTGCAATAGCTTCTATCTTGTGCAATTCCGCCGGCAAACCGAATAGGTCAACTGGGATAATCGCTTTCGGGTTTAGCTTGCCTTCCGCCTTAACTCGTTCTATTTCAATTTCTAATTTGACGGGGTCTATGTTGTACGTCTTCTCGTCAATGTCAACGAAGACAGGAGTAGCGCCAACTAAGGCGATAACTTCGGCAGTAGCTACAAAAGAGAATGGAGTCGTAAATACCGCATCACCTGGGCCAATTCCCCAAGCCATTAGAGGCATAACAAGCGCATCAGTACCGCTAGAACAAGCGATAGCGTGTTTCACCCCAACGAACTCAGCCAGCTTTGCTTCTAGCTCCTCTATTTCGGGACCGAACACATATCGACCGTGCTCCAAAACACCGTCTATTCCTTTGTTTATCTCATCTTTGATAAGTGCGTATTGGCTTTTTAAATCTATGAATTGCATTGTTTTTACTTTTTGAGTTAATAATTTGAAGTAAATTAACAAAAATGTGATTAATGGTGAGAAGTTGGGGTGGAATTTATTTTGAGGAGGAGTTATTCAATTATAAGTCTTCTGAGTAAATTTGAAAAGGTTGGAATTGTTCATTGATTTTTCTGTTAAAGTAATTCATATTTTTATAATTTTTTTCATCATTCCAATAGTAACCTTGATGATAGAATAAATGGTCAGTTAATTCTTTAACATTATTAAAAATGTTACCTAATTCTTTCATTGGATGTTCGGTTCCAGATTTTAATATTCTACTTTTTGACCTTTGAATTATACATTTTTTTAGTTCTTCTAATAACTCAATTATATCTTTAAAGATTTTAGTAATCAATAAGTTAAAGCCATTGAATATTGAAACATCACTATCATATTCAATAAATTCAGATTTTACTAATAATCGTTGAAACTTCTGATTAATGAAGAAGTTCATGGAAATATTTTTCTTTTTAATTGAAATACGCTTGTTTGTTTTTAGATTAATAAATCCTTCATGGAAAATTTGCCCTCTAATACTTGCTAATCTATCCAAATATCCTTTTTCTATAACCTGAAACTTTTCCCATAAAGCCTTATAATTATCTTTTAGCAAATAATGGGACTTCCATTTTCCATTTTTTTTATGTGTACCAATTAATGTCAACAATGAAAGATTAGAGATATAGTCAAAAAGTGAAATTAAATGCTGAATTACAACTTCAGAAGTAAATTGTAAATCCTTTTCCCAATTAGAATAAATATTTTCATAGTCATTAAAAATACTTTCTGCATATTTTTCATATGCTTTGTTTAAATAACTGTTATATTCATTATAGGATTGAAAGTAAAATTTTAAAATTGATTCACATCTAAGAACTAAACTTGCAATTATATATCTTGATTCAACAAATTGATTTTTTGAATTAGGTTTTGATATAAGTATCTCATTTTCTACTATAATAGCATTGAAATTATATAATATGTGCAGGTTGTGTAACCTATTATATATAATTCTCAGATCTAATATTAATTCACTATCTGTTGATGTGCTTCTTTGCGATTCTGACCTTTTACTCATAATCATTTTGTTATTATGTAATGTTGGACTTGCTTATTACTATTTCCAAAAACATCTACTTTCCCAATTCTCAGTAAAGTAAATTCATTTAATTCAATTTTTGATTTTAATTCTTCGTCAAAATCACTAAGTCTCCCATTTAATCTCCTTACTTTTTTACCTAAAATTCTTGCTAAAGGAATTTCTTCATCTTTTTCGAATGTAGTTATTGAATTCTTAAGAAGTTTTTCAAATTCTGAATATTCATTAATAATTGTCTCAAGATGATTTTTACTAGTGTAATCAATTAAATAAAGATTATTTAGTAAATGCTCAATAATATAGAAAACAATTTTTAAACTACTCTCATTTGGAACTTTCATTTCATGCACAGAATCATTCCCCATGAAACGTATTGAGTGGAGCCTTTTAGATTCTCTTTCAGTTATTAGTTTCTTTTTAACCATATTATTAATCTTTTTTTGAAGATTATTACCAGCAATATCATTGTCTAGACAAATTGCTTCAATTATGGCTCTGAAAGCAACTCCTGAAAGGATAAAACATTCTGCATTATATGCCTTTATTGCTTCATTATAGACTGTTTTGATTTTACTTGGAAGTATATGAGAATTTTGAAGTGATTTCGATGTTCTAACCTTCTTAGGAAATATTTCAATAGTTATTTCAGGAATCCATTCACCTATCTCATTTAGATAAGCGGATTCAATATCGCAATAATCTTCTCTAAATGAGATTCTTTCACACCCTAAACATTCCACAATCATATAATTTATGGAATAATCATATTCATCATTATCACTTCTATAGTCTTTATTGGCAATAACTCTATGGTTAGTTTCGAACTCACATCTTAGACAATAATTTTTAAGATTGTCCATATTCATTAACCCCTAGGAGAAATTATTATTTAAATTACTAACATTTATTCATCCCCCAATATACCACATCCTAACCACTTCCACAAACTCAAATACTAGCTATCTTTGTTGTAGATAACGGGCATTTGGCTTTTCCATGTGTTCCAAAGGTTGTCGTCCGTAGCAAGCTTTGCCATGAAGTTACCTACGTTTATTCGGCTTGTTTTACCGGGGTTGAATAAAGCACTTCTGGTTGGTGAAGGGTGTAGTTCGTATTCGGTTACTACTTCGTCGTTCAAAAGAGTATCGGGGCGGATAGTTACCCACTCAATTGTCGGGTTATTTTGCCCTATTTCTGTTCTCAAATAGTCCGCTGCGTTTTCGTTATCTACGTGAGGCGGTAAAACTAATCTCAAAAAACCAATTACCATTTTCTGCCCTACTGATATTGGCTCATTTAAATCTCTGTTGCTATTACCAGCAGTGTTCATCAGCAGTACTTTGATTGGTTTTTCGGTAGCATTTTGTTTGACCGATTCGCATATTAGTTTTACCGCATTGGTGACTAATTTTTGCGGTTTCCCATATATCCCTTTTAGGCTCAAGCTATGTCCTAGGCATGAGGCCACTGCATCGCAATCGCTGATATACTCTATCATTTGAGCTTTACTTATCTCTGATATACTACCTTGGATTATAGTCAATCGCTCGTTTTCATTCCACGATTCGGGAAGGTTACTTGGTGTGCGGACTATGGCTTTTACGCTTTGCCCCATCTCCAAAAGCTGCTCTACTAAGTGTTTTCCAGTCGCTCCGCTTGCTCCTAATACTAGTGTTTTCATAATTACCTCTTAGTTTCTAAAACCTGCTTCACCGCACTCCCCACCTCTGTTGTCGGCAGATTGCAGACCTTGTCCATGCAAACATAGATAGTTGTACCGTCCGTTAATCGCCCTTTGAGTAGAGGTAGATTTTCCTCTGTACCACCTACATATAAACAGTTCGGGAGATATTGCTTTTGCATTTCATTGGCTACTTTTGTGGCATCTTTACCGACTATAGCTACTTCGTAAACTCCTAGCTCTATTTTACCTTGGAGCAAAGCCCAATTGCTGTGGTATGTAGGACTTTTGCGTACAGCTACGGATATACCCATTAGTAGTTTTTTTGATTTTTCTATGTACTCTTCTTTGTAGAGTATATGCCCCAAATCGAAGAGCAG
>PGYR01000081.1 GCA_002839765.1 Ignavibacteriae bacterium HGW-Ignavibacteriae-4 | reverse complement strand
CTTCGTCATATAATCTAATGAACATTTCCTCAACAGCTTTTGATGCAGTTTCATCCATCGTAAATAGTGTTCTATCCCAATCACAAGAAATACCAAGTCTTTTAAGCTGTTCTAGTATTATACCACCATACTCTTCTTTCCAATCCCATACTTTTGCAACGAATTTCTCTCTACCCAAATCATGTCTAGACAATCCTTCTTCTTTTAGCTTTTGTTCAACTTTAGTTTGAGTGGCAATACCAGCATGATCCATACCAGGGAACCAAACAACTTCTCTTCCGTCCATACGCATTCTTCTGATGAATAAATCTTGGAGAGTATGATTAAGTACGTGACCGAAGTGTAACATACCAGTTACATTGGGCGGAGGCATAAGAATGGAATAAGGTTCCTTTTCAGAATTTTCGTCTGCTTTGAATATCTTATTATCTTCCCATTTCTGGTACCATTTCTTTTCTTTATCTTTGAAATTAAAGTTCTTATCGAATTGCATAAGTATTTACGTCTAGTATTTTTGATATTATAATTATACAAAATTAATTAAATTAGAGCTTAAATTTAATTTTGTTAAGAAAAACAGTCATTGTTAAAATATTTTGATGACTAAATAGACTATTTAGCTAGTAATTAAATTTACTTTTTACGATATTTGAAAAATACTATTTAACTTTTATTAATAAATGATATCGGAGGGTACATTATGTTATCCAATAAAGTAGTAAAAACGACTGCCGCGGCGATTATTTTCGCAGCCTCTAGTTTGTTTTTAACTGATTGTACAAGCATGATAACTGAAGAACAGTTAGCAATGTTGCAAGATTTAAGACGCCAAGAAGCGCAGCTTACAGAGAATATCCAAACAGCAAAAGCTGATTTGAATAAATTGAAATCTGAGCTAAAAAGTAGAGAGTCTGAATTAAACGATTGTAATGATAAGACTCAATTTGTTAAAGATAAATTGTCACAATGGCCTAACGTTTGGCCAGATAACAATTAATTTACTTTTATTCAGTATAACAATTTTTTTAGAGGAAAAATGAAAAACTTATTATTTATATTATTGTTCTCAGTTTTAGCTGGTGGTCATTTGTTAGCTCAAATGCCTCTTGCGTCTAAACCTGATTTAGAACTAACAGAAGATGAAGCAACACTTAGAATTAACGATTACAAATCAAAAATCAAAAGCTTAGAAGATCAACTTGCATCTGTAAAAGGTGATCAAGAAGATATCAAAGCTAAAATTGCTGATACTAAAAAGCAACTTGAAGATTGTAATGATGCTTTAATGAAATTAATCGGTGCTAATGCTGCTGATTTAGAAGCTTTCAAACAAAAGCTTGGTCAATTAGAAGGTAAAGTAAGAGAAATGCAAAGATTGTCTAATGACGAACTTGCTGACAAAAGATCAGAAGTTGAAGAATTAGAAAGACAATATATGGAATTAAGAAATAATAAAATTTCTTTATTACCAGACATCTACCCTAGAATGGTAAAATTAGGTAAAGATATTAAAGGTCTTTACAGAGAAAAGAAAATCACTACTTATACAGTAGGTACTTGGGCAGAAAACAAAGACTGTTTATGGAACATAGCTGGTAATACAGAAATCTACGGTGATCCTAATCAATGGCCTAAAATATGGCAAGCTAACACTGGCTTGATTAGAAACCCAGATGTTATTCAACCAGGATGGGTACTTTCTATTCCTCCTAAAGGACCAAAAAATCCTGAAGAGTTAAAAGCTGAAAGAAAGTATTATAGAATGAAGAAAGAAGCAACTGATAGCAATGCTACAACTGGTGGCACTGGTACAGATGGTCAATAATTCATTCAGAATTTGAGTTAATTTAGGCCTCATAGAAGATAATATCTTCAATGAGGCCTTTTTTTTTATAATAATTGAGTATATAGTTTTATGTCTGAAATTGTTAAATACATTAATCTTGATGATACTGATTTAGTTTCAGTTTTTGGAACAAATGATTCACTATTAAATCTTATCGAGTCTGCATTCGAATCTACAATTTTTGTTAGAGGAAACCAGATTGTTATAACTGGAAAAGAGGATGAAGTAAAGGTTCTTGATTCAATTTTCAAAGAATTGCTTTATATGCTAAAGAAAAATGGTGTACTAAACGATACAGATGTTAAAACTGTAATACAATTAACTACGGTTAATAAAGCTGAACCTGAGTCTTTTTCAATGAAAAATGATGATAATGTCGTTTACAAAGGATTCAAAAATCAGATAAGAACAAAAACAACAACACAGTTAGAATATTTTCAGAAAGTTAAAAAAAACGATATCGTATTTTCAATTGGTCCAGCTGGTACTGGAAAAACGTTCCTTGCTGTAGCAATGGCTCTTAGAGAGCTTAAACTAAATGAAGTTAAGAGAATTGTATTGACAAGACCAGCCGTTGAAGCAGGGGAGTCTTTGGGCTTTTTACCAGGGGATTTACAAGAGAAGATAGATCCATATCTTAGACCTTTGACTGACGCATTACAATACATGCTTTCCCCCGAAAAATATAAAATTATGAAAGAGAGAAATATAATTGAAATTAATCCCCTTGCTTATATGAGAGGGAGAACTCTTAATAATGCATTTGTAATTCTTGATGAAGCTCAGAATACAACTGAGACACAGATGAAAATGTTTTTAACTAGACTAGGTGTTGGTTCAAAAGCAATAATAACTGGTGATACTACACAAATTGACTTACCAAGAAGTAAAAAATCTGGATTAGTCTCAGCTCAAAGAATCCTAAAAAACATAGAAGGTATTGATTTTGTTTACTTTAATGAACACGATGTTGTTCGTCATAGATTAGTTGCTGAAATTATCAAGGCGTATGACCGAGATTTGACAGAAAAATAAGTCTATTTAAAGTACAATATTGTCTGATATATTGCATGAACTATATTGAATCCAGCTAAAAAAATTAGCTTAATTCCATCCTAAGCACTATATTCAATTGTAATTTTCAACGATTATTAAATTAGAATTAATGAAAAAAATAAAACTGTTATTACTTATTTGTATTTTAACCGTACTCACAAATACATCTTATTCTGAACCCCATTCTGAAGAAAAGGGGAATATATCTGATGATATCGTAAATGCTATTCTCTTAAATAAAAGTAAATTATCTAGTACAGATAATCTGAGGTTCAAGAAAGGTGTAGTCCAAGCTCAAAAGTTATGGAATGAAGGTGATGGAAGTGATGAAGATTTTCAGAGTTTTGTACAAGACAATTTTTATTCGGAAGGACCAAAGCTTGATACTTTATTCGAAAAGGTACAAAGAAACTTAGAAATTATTAAAGGTCATTTTAATAAAATGATGCTAGATATTAAAATGCCAGTAGCATTAGAATGGGGTGAAATCACTGACTTAGACAGAATGTTCGATAGTTATGATCCTTCTTCGCACTTGGAATCAGATTTATATAAGAACAAAATAGCATTTACTGTCCTTTTGAATTTCCCTTATTTTAGTTTAGAAGAAAAAAGAGCAAATGAGGATAAGTGGAGTAGAAAAGAATGGGCTTATGCTCGTTTGGGTGATTTATTTACATCACGAGTTAAAAGCAAATTACTTCAAGATTTTGCTAAAGTCAATTCAGAAGCAGATGCATATATTTATGAATATTATATTTACATGGGTAATATAGTAGATGATAAAGGTAATCATCCATTCCCCAAAGAAATGAAACTTATAACTCATTGGAATCTGAGAGATGAGTTGAAATCTCAGTACTCAAACGATAAAGAAGGACTGAAAAAGCAAAAATTAATTTACTCTATAATGCAGAGAATAATTACTCAGGAAATTCCACAGAAGTTTATTAATAGTAATGAATATGAATGGAATCCAATAACAAACGTACTTTCCCAAAATAGTAATGTTATTGAATTCGAAAGCGAACCTAATACTAGATATCAGAAAATCCTAAATCAATTCGAAGTATTAAAGGAAATAGACGATTATTCTCCATCCATGTCAACTTATATACAAAGAAAGTTCACAGGAGAAATGGAGATGTCAATTGATGAAGTTGAATCTCTCTTTGTAAGTTTCGTGAGTTCTCCCACTGTAAAAAAAGTAGCTAGTTTAATAAAAAACAGATTGGGGAGAGACCTTCAACCATTTGATATTTGGTATGATGGATTCAAATCAAGAAGTTCTATCAATGAAGAAGATCTTAATAAAATCACTAAGAAGAGATATCCGAATCCAGAAGCAGTAAAAAAAGATTTACCAAATATACTTACAAAATTTGGATGGACTAAAGAAAGAGCTAAATATATAACAGATAAAATAGAGGTGGATCCTTCAAGAGGTGCAGGCCATGCTTGGGGTGCGGTGATGAAAGGAGTCTCTGCTAGATTGAGAACTAAGATAGCTCCAGATGGAATGGATTATAAGGGGTATAATATCGCTGTTCATGAAGTTGGACACAATGTTGAGCAAACTTTATCTCTTTATGATATTGATTATTATATGTTAAATGGTGTTCCTAACACAGCATTCACAGAAGCATTAGCATTTGTGTTTCAGATGAGAGATTTAGAATTATTGGGGATGGATTCAAAAGATCCAAACAAACATAACTTATATGTATTGGATAATTTCTGGTCAACGTATGAGATTATGGGTGCATCTTTAGTGGATCAAAAAACTTGGATGTGGTTATATGAAAATCCTAATGCTACTAAAGTTGAGTTAAATATTGCCGTTAATAAGATTTCAAAAGAAATTTGGAATAAATATTATGCACCTGTATTTGGTTTAGAAAATAGTAACATATTAGGCGTATATTCACATATGATTTCTTATCCACTTTACTTATCAGCTTATCCTATCGGGCATCTTATAGAATTCCAGATAGAGCAGTATATACGAGGTAAAAATCTGGGTACTGAATTCGAAAGAATGGCAAAGATTGGTAGATTAACTCCAAATAAGTGGATGAGAGAAGCTACTGGGAAGAATATAACTACAGATCCTCTTATTAAAGAAACTGAAAAAGCTTTAGAACAAATCAAAAAATAAAATTAGATGAAATACATAGCATTTGTAACTGAAGAATTAGAAAAGAATAAATTTTTAAGTTCCTTCAAAGAATTAGAGATAGATGATTTACACATAAATGATGTTTTAATCAAAGTTGTATGGTCTTCTTTGAATTATAAAGATGCACTTAGTGCAAAAGGGCATAAAGGAATAACTAGAAATTATCCACATACTCCGGGTGTAGATGCTGCTGGAATTGTTGTTAAAAGCAATAATAGCGAAATTGTCGAAGGTGATAAAGTAATTATTACTGGACACGATTTAGGTATGAATACAAATGGTGGTTTTGCAGAATATGTTTCTGTACCGTATAATTGGATTGTTAAATTACCTGATGCTCTGAAACTTAGAGAATCAATGATTTATGGTACTGCTGGTTCGACCGCAGCTATTTGCATAAATGAACTAATAAAACATGGGTTAACACCCGATAAAGGTAAAATACTTGTTACAGGAGCGACAGGTGGTGTTGGGTCTATGTCTGTAGCTATACTTAATAAGATTGGTTATAAAGTAATCGCTTCAACTGGTAAACTCGATAAAGTTGATTTCCTTAAGTCAATAGGTGCAGACGAAGTTATTTCAAGAGATGAAGTCTTCGATACAACTGGTAAGCCATTATTGCCACGTCGATGGGCTGGAGCAATAGACACAGTAGGTGGAAATACACTATCTACTGTATTCCGTTCTACTGATTATCACGGTATAGTTTGCGTATTAGGGTTAGTGGAATCTTCTGATTTGAATATAAACCTATTTCCATTTTTGCAAAGAGGAGTCAGCCTTATAGGTATAGATTCTGCTGAAAGAGGGTTAGATATAAAGAAAGAATTATGGAAAAAGCTTAGTAACGAGTGGAAACCTGATTGTTTAAACGAAATGGTAAAAGAGGTCAACCTTTTAGATATAGAACCAGAAATAGAATTGATACTAAAAGGTGGACAAGTCGGCAAAACTTTAATTAATTGTTCAATAAAAAATTAATTTATGAAATATTCAGTATATTTTCTTTTATTATTAATAGTGTCTTGTAGTAAATTCAATAATTCTCCTTTAGATGAAACTGGGGAACGTTTGGTCGAACTTACACTAATGGCGG
>PGYR01000080.1 GCA_002839765.1 Ignavibacteriae bacterium HGW-Ignavibacteriae-4 | reverse complement strand
GCCATGTAAAATCTCTCCTTTTCTACTTATTAATTTACATGACCTTATTTTTATTGTCCAGTTAAGTGTAACCTATCCACTAGATTCCTCCAACATATTAAAGACAGAATCACCTTTTTTAGGCACAAGATATATTTCTGTGGTTTCTATTTTGTCATGATCCATTAACTGCTGAACTTTTGTTTTATGAACACCATTAAAATATAAGAGATTAGCAAAGGAAACTCTAAACCAATACGCTGTTATTCTCTGATTTATACCTGCTTTTATAGCAACCTTGTTAATAATCTTATTTAGCTCTGAATTGTTTAAAGAAGATCCGTCTGCTTTATCCATTGAGAAAAAAACATAGTCCTCCTCTGATTTCTTAGATAATGTTCTATAATAATGGGTATTAAAGTACATATCTAGTGTTTCTTTTAAACCATCTACTAACGGTCTTCGCCTAAGATCAGTCTTCCCTTCCATGTATAAACAACCCATATAAGAATCAATTTCACTTGCAAGCAAATTAATCACCTCATCGGGGCGCCCACCACTAGAAAGTAAAGTATATATTAGCGTATAGTATTCTAGGCCCATTGCAGCAGCAGCTTTAAGCAAACACAAGCATTCCTGCTGATTAAGTCGTCTCTTTTGATCAACCTTTTTATTTATTTTTGGATAAGGGATATTTTCAGCCGGATTAACTGAAATTCTTCCTCTCTCAACACAGTATCTAAAAAACATTCTTAAAGCGGATATGGCTCGATAATGGGAGACAGGTGCATTGTTATCTTATATCTATGACTTAAATATTGAGAAATATAGGCCTGATTAATAGGAAGTCTCATAAATACTTGATCTCCCAATTTAATTTCAATAAATTTATTGAAATTTATTTCTTCAGGGGACAACTCATCTAATATGTAGATGTAAGAAAAGAACCTGCTCAGATGCTGCCTGATGCCATCTTGGGTTCTTTTCTTTTTATAAGTATTAAGGAATTCTGAGGCTAACTTATGATTACAACAATCAATTATCATCCACTTCATCCTCCTAAACCATTTCACGTGCCTTTTCATAGGCTAAAACTGCAAATGGAAAATGTTCAAACATAGTCCTTCTAAGATCTTCGTTATTAAATCGAAGGTAATCAATAGTGGTTGCAACGTTCTCATGACCTAACAATTCTTTTATTTCTGGTAAACTCATCCCATCCTGAAGACATTGTAGAGCATAAGTTCTTCGAGTTCTGTGCAGTTTACAATCATTAAAACCTAATCTAATAAAAACAGTATTCATAAACGACCTTAAAGCCTCTTCTGTTAGTCTTGTCCCTCTATATTTTCCTTTAATATTAACAAAAACAGGTCCCGTTGGATTTTCAGAAAAAATGCTTTTATACACCGTTTGATAATATATAAGTTGATCGGCCAAAGCTGGAACTAATGGTACTATTCTTGTTTTGTTTCCTTTCTCTGTAAGGGAGATAGCTTGACTTTTGAAATCAATATCCTCCCAATCTAATCGTAAAACTCCTTCTTTCCTAGCACCTGTATTAAGTAAGAAAAATAGTATCGTGAAATTTCTTTCAGCAAAATAGCCTTCTCTGCTATAATCTAAAGCTTTCTCAACTTGATCAGGTATAAGATAATCTGGCTTTATATGGCTCTTCTTGGGAAGCCTAATTTTTTTTGTTGGATTTTTACCCATAATAATTCCCTCATTAAGAAGATATTTGTACACCGCCTGTAAGGTGGCAAGCTTCCTCTGGAGTGTTCTTGGGGCTATACTACTTCCCTCTTTTTTACCTGATGTAAAACTGTTTAAGAAATCTTCTATGACATATTTCTTTATGTCTCCAATTTCTTTTTCGCATTCTGCCACACCCCTCCACAAGGCATCATTAAGATATTGAGTAAACTGTTTAAGTGTAATATCATAGCTTATTTTGCTTGTCAAAGCCAAATTCTTGTATGTGCTTGACTCATAGTATCTGTTTAGTGCTTGGGTATAAGTAACACCGCTTTCCTTATAAATAACATCTTTTTCATTATTACTCTTTTCAAGTACACACTGAAGAACATCCTCAAAAGACAAACCAGTAGTACCTGATACAAAATCCATTACTTCCTTAAAAGATGCATTCTCTGGAAAATCAAGGGCCCTCATTGCTTTTCACCACCTTACTTAATCCAATTACGTTAAAATTATTTAGCATTTTATCAAACATGTCTTTTCTTCGACAATGTATATACGGTTCAACCTCATGAAGTGATTTAACTCCTGTACAACCTATAATGTCCTCAACCTTAAAACCATCATTGATAAGCTCACTATAGAATAAATGACGCAAAAAGTGTACTGCTCCAATACTCTCATTAATACCGGCTATTCTTTTATATTTATGAAATTTCCTAATAACGCACTGTCTATCAACTGGCCGATTTTTAACATTAACCCACAATGGTTCTTCATCATAATTTACTTCTGACACAAAGTATCTAGTCTGCAAATACCTTTCAATTTGGATCACAACTACACTTGGCAATGGTTGAATATGCTCATCTCCACCCTTTAGAGTAACTTTTAGGATATGATTTACAGGATCAAAATCTTTTATTTTTGTGCCCAATGCACTTATGCTCCTTACTCCTGTGCATGTATATAATGAAAATAATGCAACATCCATGAGAGGATTTACTGAATGGAGATACACTGCTTCTAAGTACAACTCCATTTGTTTCAAGGTTATTAAAACCGGCTTTTTAACATGAACCTTTTCATGAATGATTAAATCCTTAGCTGGATTTATCATTACATGATTTTTTTCCTTTAAAAATGCAAACATTCTTTTAACAGCATTAAAGGTAGTCACAGCATGTCTAATCCCTATATCCTGTTTAATTACCTGCATTTCTAGAAAACTTTTGTATATTTTTAAATGGCTCTTGTTAATCTTTTTAAAATCTACTTCCTGGGGCTTAATACATGTAAATGGTGAGACATTCGAACATAACCACTTTAAAAAATCACGCACCCCATACTTGCTATGGTGCTGGCTGCGTAAATTCTTCTCATATAGGTAATTGATTAAGTCTCCAACCAGAGGATGGTCCTTAATTGGATCTGCCTGAATTCTTTTGGTCTTTACTTCTGGAGGATTGTAGTCAAAATATGTGACTATATTTATCAGAAGACAGTACTTAGGATTTAGCTTAAGCACTTCCTCTTTGGCCGAAAAAGCTGCTCTTATTATTTTCTTAAACCAAACTTTATAATTACCTCTTGCTTTATTATTGGGTAACAATGAACAGATGTGACTGATAATGTCTTGATCAAGAAATTCACTTACTGGAATATCTACAAACTCTCTATTAGTCTTCTCTTCAAGAACCTTTTTCGTTAGAGATACTAACTTTTTTAGTATGTAAAAGATATTTGTATTTTCATGCATTTTTATTAAGCTTTCAAAAAATGAACCCAAATTGTCCTCTGCAATTAGTATGTCGTTTTCATGCATCAATGGATTATTCATTAATAATACCTCCTTGAACTAGTTTGTTTAGATTTGGTAATTTTATACCAATAATCCCTATGGAAGAATTGTTCTATGGGGATTTCCCACTTGCTATTTATCTAAATCCAGAGTATATATGTGTCTGAAATGGTAAAAATAGGTATAGGTGTATAAGCACACACTACCAATATCGCACCAGATTCATTTAGGAAAAATACACTTTCACATTATCTAAAAAAGCAGTGGTTGTATGCGAAAAAACACAAAAATACGCAGCAACCAATCGGCCAAAGGCCACTTCGTTACTGCGTTTGTAAGCATTTTGTCCCCTCCATAAATTACACATACACTTGAGGGGCGTGTGGCGTAAGTCGTGCGGGTTCAAGTCCCGCCTTCCGCACCAAACACTGAATTTAAAAGGGTTTGCGATCATCTGGTGAAGATGAAACGCAAGCCCTTTTTGTTGTGGTCGTGTTTTACGGTCGTGTTATAAAAAATTAATTACTGTGTAATCACCGTTCGCCCCTCCTCGCCAGACCAGAGTCTGTGCCTATGTTCGAGTATCAACAAACCATGATGCTCAATTGAATTCGTTTAACAAAATGATTAAATGCACACCCCTTGTCAAAAGTTAAACGATTTGACGTTAGGGGGTGTGCATTTATTATTAGGGATGTGCAAAAGATATAATACGGCAATTATTTTTATGTAACAATTAAAAACTCCTGACAGCCCTGACGGCATTACCCATATGCCAGGACTTATCGATACCGATATCTACCCCACTTCCGAAGTTCAACGTCCAAGCCCATTGTCTATAATCAACTGCCCCTAGCTATCCCCAATCTTCACAGTCTAACCTGCATGAAATGTCGTTATTACGTCATGAAATGTAATATGCTCATCGCTTGTGTTGTCCCTATGTAAAGCTTCTTACCACCTAAGGTTTCTTTGAAACCCGGTTTCTCCCATTTTCCTTGGAGATATATAACCCAGCGTCAGCATATTCAAATAATGTACTCATTTTTTCGCCATCGGCTGGATAGGTTGCAACACCAATGGAGACTGTAAAAGACGGATTAGCGGTTTCCTCCTGTATGCATCGTCTAAAACGTTCCGCTACAGTTAACGCGACTGTTGTATCCGTGTTGGGAAGCAATATAATGAATTCGTCACCACCGTAACGCCCCAGATAGTCTCCCGATCGCAGATTCCTTTTTACTATAATCGAAAGTGACTTCAAACACTTATCTCCCACTAAATGTCCCATGGTGTCGTTAATACTCTTGAATTTATCTATATCAAGCAACAAAACAGAGAATACTTTGATTTTCTGATTATCAATCATACGCTCCAACAGATGAATAATGGCTTTTCTATTATAGGCGTCAGTCAGCGAATCTGTCTTGGACAGCTGCTGAATTTTCTCCTGGCTCAATTCCATAGAGAGGGTATGTTTTTTTACTTCATAGCGTAGTACATCATTAAACTCCTTCTTAATCCGTCTTGCTTCCTTTACTTCTTTCATGATTTCTTGATGAATATGTCTAAACAAGTACTTTGTAACAAAATAATAAAAATATAGCTTCAAAGCATATGCGGCAATATTTAATACAGGAACTGAGTGGAAAATTGCGCTAAACTGAGATATCCCCAGGAAATAAAAGCCTATGCTAAATTCTGCTTCGCTTGTTTTACTTACGATAATCTTAAAGGCCAATGTGAGAACAAGACTAATGAGAAGAAGATAGACTCTAAGCTCCTGAATAAGAAATGAAAACAAATGTATGTGCGAAAGCACGACGCATAATGCAATTCCGGTGAGCGTACTTACAAACAAGGCTGTCTTAACGCGGATCTTATACTTAATAACAGTAGATAAAACAATCCCCATAACAATCATAGCAATTTCCCCAAGGGCTATTGCATTGCTAACAGAAAAACTATTCTGAAATACAAAGCTGTAGACGGTAATTATTAAGGGAATTACAAACATGCTGCAAATCAGGTTAATTTTTGTTTGCAGATATTGGTAGGATACTAGGTGTGATAGTATTGCAGATCCAAAGCCAGTTAAAACCAATACTGAAAAGGGAAGAAGCCAATTATAACTATACGTGCTCATCGTTACCTCCGAATAGATATTCCATTTTTGCTATCCATCTATACACTGTATCTTTACTTACACCAAGATGTAAAGCTATTATATCTAAATCTTCTCAATTTACCCCTATTGTATATCGGCATGGTTATATGCTCCTGCCAGTATGTCCTCTTGTATAATTTGTTTCATCTTCTCAGGTTCCTCGAACAGAGGGCTATGGGCGGATTGTTCAAAGGTGTAAAATCCTTTAAGAGGTGCCTGCAGCTTCGTAAAATAGTCCTTTGCTAAAGTATAGGACGTAGTATAATCATATATCCCATGTAAAAAATAGACCGGAGTGTTAATCTTCTGTATTTTATTAGTTAAATCCGTTACAACTAACTCACTCCACAGGTTAGCAGTTTTTGTAGTAAATAATTTACCACGCCATACATTTATCTTTTCACGCATAGAGTATTCATTGCATAGCATTACGGGCCAAAAAATCCCACTGATTACAGACTTCATATCACGCGTTGTGCCGATGCCAAGCTTGTGCATTGGTTCGTCACGAAAGGCTTTGTAGGAAGGTGTGTTAATCTCATTGATAGTGTATTTCTCAAGCTTACGTAACATTTTTTGGTTTCCATCCTTTGTAAACTGT
>PGYR01000018.1 GCA_002839765.1 Ignavibacteriae bacterium HGW-Ignavibacteriae-4 | reverse complement strand
AAATGCCATACTTAGCTGATAAAGCAGGTATTTCTTTTAAGATGCTGAACACGTCCAAAGGACCAGCTGTTTGGTCACCTCGTTGCCAGATAGACAAAGACCTTTATCCCCTTTACGTAAATGAAACGCTTAGAAATATTACAAATCTTAGCCTTATCAAAGCTAAAGCAACTGAGATATTAATAGAGAATGATTCAGTTGTTGGTTTAAGAACTGAAGATGGTAGTATATTAGAATGTAAAGCCATTGTTTTATGTGCGGGTACTTTTCTAAAAGCAGTAATGCATACTGGACTAGTACAGACCAAAGGTGGAAGAATTGGTGAGGATACTTCCGATAAGATATCTGATATGCTCAATCACTATGGATTCGAAAGAGGAAGACTCAAGACGGGTACACCACCTAGAGTTGATTCTAGAAGTATTGACTATTCTCAACTTTCAGTTGCTGATATTGATAGAGAGCCTGTTCCATTTTCGCATAGATCATCAGCAGTACGTAATGTGATGGTCTGCCATCAATCAGATACGAATGAGACTACTCATAGTATATTAGAAGAAGGATTTGATCAATCACCTATGTTTACAGGTAATATTACGGGCGCTGGTCCACGTTATTGTCCTTCAATTGAGGATAAGATATTTAGATTTGCAGAGCGCAAAAGTCATAAGATTCTATTAGAACCCGAAGGGTTGAATACAAACTCTGTCTATGTTAACGGATACTCTACTAGTTTACCTCTAGATATTCAGAAAAGAGCAATCGTTACTATACCTGGATTAGAAAACGCAAATATTACCGTCCCAGGATATGCTGTCGAATATGATTTCTTTTTCCCATACCAATTACGTTTCACATTAGAGACAAAAGCTGTAGCAGGATTATACTTCGCAGGACAAATAAACGGAACTTCAGGATATGAAGAAGCCGCTGTTCAAGGTTTCATGGCTGGGGTAAACGCTGGATTAAAGATAAAAGGGGAAGAGCCATTAGTTCTGAAACGCTCTGAAGCATATATTGGAGTTCTTATAGACGATTTGGTCAACAAAAGTACAAATGAACCATATAGAATCTTCACTTCTCTTGCAGAGTATAGATTATTACTTCGACAAGACAATGCTGAAATACGTCTCGCGAAATATGGGCACAGAATTGGTCTTGTTTCTGATAGAAGAATGGACGAAATCAATAAGAAACAAAGTATAGTTGATGCTGCTTATGAAGAATCAAAAGAATTGAAAGTTACACCTGATGAAGTGAATGAGTATCTGTTATCTGTTAATGAATCAGAAATACATTTCTCAACTGATATTTATCAGCTTACTAAACGATCAAGAACAAGAATGTCTGGAGTACTAGATAGCGCTACTGGATTATATAAGAATCTAAGAACAGTTAGTCGCTCAAGCGAATTGACACATAAACTAGAAACGGAAATAAAGTACGAAGGATATATAAAAAGACAGATGACGGAGATAGACCACTTCTTAAAGAATGAGAATCGAATGATACCTGATAACACGGATTATTATGGTATTAATTCTCTTTCTACAGAGGCGAAAGAGAAGCTATCAAAGATAAGACCTGGATCATTGGGACAAGCGTCTCGTATTTCGGGTATATCTGCAACTGATGTGTCTATATTAACACTATATTTGAAGTCATAATGTTTCACGTGAAACATTGAGGAAGTATTATCGGAAAGAAAGTAATCATAACGGGAGCATCAGGGAAAGTAGCAGAAGCTACTTACAAGTTCTTGTGCCGTGAAACCGATTATAGTATTATACTGCTTTCCTCGGGTTCAGAGTATATAAACAAGAGAAAGCAAGATGCTGTATATACATTCGATATTCGTGAGAAGAAAACATTAGATTTTATCCTAGAAGATGAAAAACCAGATGTAGTTGTTAATGCAGCCGCAATGACAGATGTAGATGGATGCGAAGTAAATAAGAAAATGGCTATGGAGATGAATGCTATTTTACCAGAATCACTAGCTCTATTCGCAAATAAATATAAATTCCATCTCATCACATTCTCCACTGATTATATTTTCGATGGCAAAAAGGGACCATATTTAGAAGATGCTTTACCAAATCCTTTGAGCTATTATGGCAAATCTAAATTAGCAGGGGAGAATGCTGTAAGAATCGAGGCAAGCAATAATAGCACAATTATAAGAACAAACGTAGTATATGGTAATAGTTCTTATAATAAAACTGACTTTATACGCTGGGTTATAGAAGCACTAAAAGAAGAAAAATCACTGAAAATAATAGATGGGCAATGGTGTAATCCAACTTTGGCAGATGATATTGCCAAAGGTGTATTCAAAATCATTGAAAAGAAAAGAAAGGGAATCTATAATTTTGCAGGTAGAGGTTATTATAATCGATACCAAATAGCTATTTTAATAGCAGAAATTTTTGGATTCGATAAAAAACTAATTACTAAGATTCCATCATCAGCTCTTAAACAAAAAGCAATTAGACCAGAGAAAGGTGGTTTGATCAATTTAAAAGCTGAAACATCACTTGGGATGAAATTTTCCGATTTAGAAACAGGTATTATTAACCTAAAACATCAACTAAGTAAAGATAGTAAATGAAAAATCTAAATAAAACTAGAGTAAAAGAAATATTCAAAAACTTCGCTGGTAAGAAAATCGCTGTCATAGGTGACATAATGCTAGACAGATACTTCTGGGGTAGTGTAACCCGTGTATCACCCGAAGCTCCAGTACCAGTTATAGATCTAGAACATGAGACATTTCACCTAGGAGGAGCTGCAAATGTTGCTTCAAATCTTAATTCTCTAGGTATAAAATCAATACTTTGCGGTATAATAGGTGATGATAATAGCGCCGAAATGTTCGAACAAATATGCAAAGAACGGGGAATAGACCCTAGTGGACTTTATAAAGATAGTGATAGACCAACTACTGTAAAAACTCGTATAATAGGCAACAACCAACAGATAGTAAGATTAGATAGGGAAGTGCGAGATGTAATAAATACTGCTGGTGAAAAACATATTATCTCAACATTGCAGAAAAATAGTGATATAGAAAGTATTATTTTCGGTGATTATGACAAAGGTGCAATTTCTTCAAAGCTAATAAAAGATGTTCTGAAGTACGCTAAGTCTAATAATATAGAAGTATATGCTGACCCTAAGTTTGCTAACTTCTTTGCATATAAAGGGGTTACTGCATTCAAACCAAATAAGAAGGAAGCAGCACAAGCCCTAAAAATAGAGATTAAAACAGAAGAAGATGTAAAAATAGCTGGGCAAATGCTACTAGATAAACTTAGCTGTGATAACGTACTGCTCACTCTTGGCGATAAGGGTATGATGCTATTCGAAGCGAATGGTAATATACATCACGTAGATACAAAAGCAAGATTAGTCTCCGATGTGTCCGGGGCAGGCGATACAGTAATCGCAACTTTAGCGGCATGTAAAACTGGTGGAGCAAATATGACAGAAGCGGCGACTATAGCAAATATTGCTGCTGGATATGTATGCGGTGAACCAGGAATTGTTTCAGTAACAAAAGATGACATCTTATCATATTTATGATAGTAGAAAGAAAAAATATAAAAGAGCTTTCGGAAAAGCTAAAAAGTGACGGAAAAACCATAGTTTTCACAAATGGTTGTTTTGACATCTTACATTCGGGGCACGTATTTTACCTACAGAAAGCGAAAGAGCAAGGAGACATACTAATCCTTGGCTTAAATTCCGATGCTTCTGTACGTCGCTTAAAGGGCGAAAAACGACCAATCAACTTTGAGTTGGACAGAGCAATAGTGATTTCGGAACTAAAAAGCATAGATTACGTTGTTATCTTCGAAGAGGACACTCCACAAGAAATTATTTCTTTAATTGTCCCTGACATTTTGGTGAAGGGTGGAGATTACAAAAAAGAAGATGTGGTTGGAAAAGATATAGTAGAAAACAATGGTGGTGAAGTTGTAATTATTCCATTCGTGGATGGAAAATCAACTACGAACATTATAAACAAAATAAACGAGTAATGTAAATGAAGAAAATAGCTGTTATACTTGCCGGTGGTACCGGAGGCAGATTATGGCCAGAAAGTACGGATATTAATCCAAAGCAATTTCGTTCATTTGTTTCGGATTTGCCGATGGTGTTAGATACATATAATATGATATGTAAATACTTTGACCCCGCAGATGTATATGTCATAACTTTCAAAAAGTATAAGAAGCTATTACAATCAACTATCGAATCTCTACCAAAAGAGAATATATTACTTGAGCCATTCGGTCGTAACACAGCTCCTGCTATTGCATTAGCACAAGCAATGATTAATCATAAATATGATGAAAACGATGTAGTAACTATCTTTCCATCAGATCATATAATTGAAAATCAAGATGAATATTTAGCCGCGGTAGAAAATTCAATTCAAGCTGCAATTACTACTGATGGATTGGTTTCGGTAGGGATTGAGCCTGAGTTTCCTAACAGCCAATTAGGATATATACAGTATGCCGATAATGATATTGAGAAAGATGAATTGTATGATGCTGGTTTGAGAAAAGCAAAAGTATTTGCAGAGAAACCCGATATAGACACCGCTCGCCGCTTTATAGAGTCAGGTGATTTTGTTTGGAATACTGGCATATTTTCTGCAAAAATGAAAACATTACGAAATGAGATAAGTGAGTATTTACCAATGCTTTCAGGGTTAATCAAGAAAATAGAAGCTAAAATCGGAGCAGAAGATTTTAATGAAAATAGAAGCTATATTTATAAGCAAATAAACTCTGTATCTATAGATAATGGTCTATTAGAGAAAACAAAAAAACTATATATAGTGAAATCTCACTTTGGATGGAGTGATCTAGGTACTTGGGATGAATATTTCAATCTTTGCGATAAAGATAAGCACAATAACGTACTCAAAGGTCAAGTAATCGCTCTGAAAACTAGCAATAGTTTGATCAAATCAACTGAAAAACTAATAGCTATAACAGACGTAGATAATCTAATAGTAATAGAATCCGATAATGCGATATTCATTAGCAGTCGAGGCAAATCAGAAAATGTGAAAGATTTGATTCACCACATAAGAGCTAAAGAATTAAATAAGATGATAAAGTAGGTTATCGCCCATAACTCTTAATAACAGTGTAATTGCGAGCGAAGCGTGGTAATCTATTGATCAAATTGTATAAAATGAGAATACCACACAATATCTGCAAACAGATATTATTCGCAATGAACGGAGCTTAAACTAAATAAGTTGTAAAAATAGGCATTACTAAAAACTCTAATGAAATATTTGTCATAAAAGGGTAAGGTACTCCCTTTTTAAGTTAGGAATTAGGTGGGTTTAAGTAGCTTGCTAAGTAAAACTATTACGGTCTAATGATTTATTAATAAAAGAAGAAATATATGAAAAGAACATTACTAATTATATTAACAGCTATACTCTTTACTTCATGCTCTTCAGCAGTTAGGTTTACTAGTGCAAACACTACTAAATATGAGGATAATAATACCGAAGTAGTTACAGTAATGTATGGTAAAGCATCATATTATGGCTCCGAATTCGAGGGAAGAAATACTTCAAATGGAGAGACTTTTAGTAATAGAGAATACACAGCAGCTCATAAATCTTTACCTTTCGGAAGTCTGGTAAAAGTAACAAACTTAGCTAATAATAAATCTGTTATAGTTCGAATAAACGATCGTGGGCCCTACGTAGCAGGAAGAGTTATAGATCTAACTCGAGTAGCAGCCGAAGAATTGGATATGATTCGTGCTGGAATTATAGACGTAAAAATAGAATTATTAAAATGATAAAGATAATAGTAATGACAATGCTACTTCTTACTACGGCTAGTAGCAAACATACCCTAACTGTAGAAGTTGAAAATGTAGATCCAGGTAAAGGTACCGTTTATTTAGCATTTTATGATAATAAAGATGACTTTCTTGATCATGATAATACTACTTTCTTTAAGGCAGTAAAAGCAGATTCTAAAGTATTGAAAGTCACTATACCTAATGTCAAAAAAGGTTGGTGGGCTATGGCAGTACTGCAAGACGAGAATGGAAATAAGAAAATGGACTATAATTTCTTTGGTGCACCAAAAGAAAACTTTGGTTTCTCAAATAACCCCCGAATATTCATGGCTGAGCCTTCGTACGATGAATGCAAATTCTATTTACAATCTGATACTACAATCAAGGTAGATATAGATTAGTTTGTAGAATTCTTAGAATGTCACAGTAAGGACTGAAAAAGTTTAACTGTCTCATTTGTCAGAATCAGAGATTGTAGAGACGGATTGCATACGTCTCAAAACTGCCTATGCCGTTGACAATATATTTCCAGAGAAACGAAGCGTAAGCCTGTGCTAAGCAAAAGTAAAGAGTTCGGGACTACAAGACTACGCCCCCTTTTCCCACTTCTCATCCCATTCTTTTTTCTCTTTTTCATCTTGCTTTCTGAATATATAGAAATAATAAACAGTTTGAAGTGCAAATATAATTGCAATTTGCCAGATAGTCCACTCCGCAACGAAGTACAACAATAGTATTGCCGGAATAGATACAAGTGTCATGAATAATAATGATTTCTTTCTTGGTTTCAAATCATCGCTCCCTTATCTCAAAATTCTCGCGAATAAAGGCTGGTAATTCGAAAGGTGAAATCCAATTCCATTTTATTATTCTATTGTCTTTTATAAAGTATAAAGATGGTACACTATTTATATTTAATCTTGCCCCCAAAGGATTAGTGTTAATGCCTTTCAGATATACAATGACTTCGGTATTATATTGATCATAAGTTTTCTTCATATCAGTAATATGATTCTCTACTGCGAATAGCTGCATCTCAAAATTATCGATACTTTGGCTTAACTCAAGAGCTTTTATAACAGAGTCTTTATACTCTATACATGGGCCACACCAACTTGCTGTTACGTACAATAACTTATAATCTGTATTTGACATTGTGCTATCAAGCAAATCTATATCTATATCACTTTCCCCAGTTAGAACTTCAATATTTTTAAGATTATCGTTGTACATCTTTTTGCCATTCTTAGTCAATATAGCAGGTAGTATCTGATCATAATAACCTTTTAGAACTTCATATTTTTCTGATTTATGGTTTATATCCTCAAGTATAAAAAGTAGTATCTGTTCCTTGAAATACTCATTTTTGAATTCATTTTTTATAAATTCAATAAACTCTTTATAGGGTCTATTCTTATCATCACGTTCCACTTCCATAAAAAATCGAGCATCTTGAATATTTGCAGTCTTGTCATAATATTCTGAAATTTTATTCAAAATAATATCATTGTAATCCTTTGTCATCCGAGCTAGATTACTTTTGTAGAGTGAACTAAACTTATTCCTTTTTTTTATGCTTTCGATAGTAGAAACATCAATTTTTCTGGATAATTCAATAGCTCTAAATTGGTGATTAATCTCTTGTATCTCAATCTTTAATTTATCTTTAGGAATGACTAATATTTCCTCAGTCATATTAGTAGATGGGAAGTAAAGTGTCAGAATTTGTGGCTCATCTATATCAAATTCAAGTATGATATCTTTGTCAGTAAACTCATTGAATATAGTATCACCATAATTCTTATAAATACTCGGTGGATTATCTTTCAAAACAATCAGTCGGTCATTATAATCAGTTTTAAAACGCACTTCAATAACCGTTGCATTTACAACTGAAACAGTTATTAGAACCAGTATTATTAACCTAAATATTCCCGTCATCATTTTTCTCAAATAGTTTTATTTTTAATTCCCCTTTTTTAAAAAAGGGGTGGCCACGCCTACGGCGTGGACGGGGTATTTTCTATAATACAAAATTGCAACTAAACTCTTTAATGTAATTTCAGTTCAATTTTAGAAAAAATAATTAGTAATAAGTATATAAGAAGTTATATTCTTCTACATTCCCGTCATCAAAGTAATGAAAAACATTTGAAACCAAGCCTTTATCATTTAATTTGAATTTATACCTTAGTTTGTCCTCACGAAACACATCGAAACTATTTTCAATAGAGTTTTTAATACCTTTGTAGTTGAATTCAAAAGGTGGAGGAAACACACCTTCAAAATAGTTGTCCAAATTTGACTTATTTATTGTATTTATTATTGTATCTTGATTATAGTTTAGCTTCCTAAATATGTCAACTCCAGACCCACAAAATAAAGTAGTAAATAAATTTTTACTTGTTCTTCCATTGGCTAGGAAATTTTTTTTATAATCAAAATAGTATTTATAGTTAAATATTTCAATAGAAAAGTTCTCAACATCAAATTCAATTTCATTAAATGATTCAAATTCTTTGCCATTTGAATTCAATCTTTTGTATTCGAATGATTTTATTCTATTATTCACAAAGTAAAATTTATAATTCCGATGGTTAAGAGAATCATTAATTAAGAGAGTATCATTAACTTTCGAATATTTGAATCCTTCCAAAATGTTTACATAATCAAAAATAGATTTTATCTTTCCATCTTTTTCAAAACTGAATTCGTATTCTTTCCAATCACCATGTTTAATTATTACAGATTCAATATTTTTTTCACAAATACTCTTTATAAAATTAGGCTCAAAATAGAAAGACCCAGATTTAATATGATTTGCTATTAAAACGTAATTAACAATAAATAGATTAAGTTCATCACTATTATTTGATTCAGATTTAGAAATGCTAAATATGAGCATTATAAAAAATAAATAGATTAATATTACTTTTTTCATTTTCGGGACCGTTCTCTATTCCAATATAATTATATATATTTTCAATAAACCTCATCATCAGGCTCTGCTAATATCTGCTCTTTACGTTTGTACGACCTATACAACAGGTACATATATAGTATAGTGATTCCCAAAGACATATACAATCCCAGATCCACTAAATAGAAAAAAAAGAAAAAGCTACCAATAGCTAGTAGTACGAACATTCCAATATTCTTTATTTTCGGATCCATTTATTTCTCGTTGTATTCATCGAATAATTTATAGACTGGTACGCCTGCTATTATTTTGTTAGCGTACTTACGGGTGATTCCGCTTGCTGCTTCTTCTAGTTCTTTAGAGCGAATACCGTAATCTATTGAATTACGAGCCTCTAAAAATGCCGCGAAATCGTCGGCCACTTTCAGCAAAGTACCATCGTAAGGATTGAACTCATTGCTGTTGTACTTTTGGTTAATCTCGTCTTGCTCTACTATCTCACCATTGTGGATCTTAGCCGCAAACTCATCGCGAGTGAAAAACTTCATCTCGTCTATCCATTGAGCTTCTATTTGTGGGAATATCTCTTGGTCAGCGAGCATTTCTTCTATACGCTTTATCTCTTCTTGCATACCCGGTACGGAGCGTTTCACTGGTTTTATTATGTCTCTAGTTACCACTTCTGGCAAATCGTGGAATATTCCACCCCAGAAATTGTTGTATATGCGTTTGTCTGCAACATTCGGTATAGCCTTCGTCAAGAAGTACGAAAGACAAGCCACGAGCATAGTATGCCCCAAAACAGAGGTATTGGGTATGCGCGGCAGATGTCCCCAACGTACTTGGTAGCGGAGTTCACCAGTTAGCTCAACGAAATTCTTTATTTTCTGTTTATTTAAAATGTTCTGTATACCGACCAAATCGCTATATTTCTCTACTTCATTGACTAATTCTTTGTGAATATGGTCTATTTTGTATCCCTCAGGATTCGCATGGCGAACTATTAGGAACTCATAGTAAGTAGAGTAGATATGTGCAGCATCTAATATTCGCTGACTATAAGGATGTATATAATCATCTTCGGTCATATAGCGGTAGAACTCTTCTTTTATCTCATCATTGCTGAATTTGCCCTCAACTTCTTTGTAAATCATGAAGTTGAGCTTTTTCACTAATGCTTTATTTTTACTAATCTCTTTGAAGACCGGTGATTGTATATCGCTAATTACATTTCGTCTAATTAGCTCGTATATACCGCCTTTGATAATATCATTCCAAACGAACTCTTTGCCAGCTTCTTCCTCGTATTTGGCAAAGCAATAGGCAATCATCATCTTGTGCGAATGCTTATCAATTTGGATTAAGTCTATTGGTCTTAGTTTGTCGTTCCATCTTACTATGGAAAAGCCTTTGAAAAGTAAGTCTATGAGAGATTTTTTTATCATTTTCTATCTGGGTAGTTATTATTATAGGTAAGTTAAACATCTATGAGTAAATCTTCAAACAAGTAAAGCAATTAATTGGGTATAGGTTAGCAGAAATTGTCACTATTTCTTTCCTAATTGCTCTACGAATATATTCTCACAAAATTTCTTAGAAACCGACAACTGTCTATCATTGAACTCGATAAGTGAAGATTCATCAAATTCGCGTTTTTCGATTACTTTGATCTTACTGCTTAGTTCTAAACCGATTTTCGTTACATATTTGAGAAATTCTACAGAGCTATCTTTGACTGCAACAATCCTACAAATCGAATCTGCTTCCATTTCGTTAAGTGTTTGCTTGGGCTTATCGGTGTATTCCCCCTCTTTGTTAGGAATAATAGCACCATGTGGGTCAGTACTTGGGAAACCCAAAAACCTATCTAATTCCGCAATTAATTTGTCAGATTCTATGTGTTCTAGCTGTTCTGCAACGTAGTGGACTTCATCCCAACCGAAATTCATGCATTTATATAGGAAAGTTTCCCAAAGTCTATGCTTACGAATGAGTTGCAAAGCAATAGTATTACCATCTTCTGTTAGCTCAAGTTTACCATACTTTTTATAAGAGACTAGCCCCTTTGCTTTTAACTTCTTGAGCATACCATTCACAGAAGCAGGTGAGAACCCCAGATGCTCTGCTAATTGGTTAGTACCTGCCTTGTCACCATCACGTTCTATAGTCAAGTTGAATAGTGCTTTTAAGTAGTCTTCTTCGTTCTTTGTTAGTTTCATAGTATTACAGAATTATGCTTATATCAATCTCAAATTAAAATAAATGCAGTTGTATTAAAAATAAATTTGGTAATTAGTCAAAGAATTATCAATTTTGTGCCTATCTTTTTTACAAAAGATGAAAATATAATTACCCGTTCGGGGTGTGGCGCAGTCCGGTTAGCGCACTTGGTTTGGGACCAAGGGGCCGCAGGTTCAAATCCTGCCACCCCGACGAACGAAAGAAGCTCTACTCTAATCCGGTAGAGCTTTTTTTATACTATGTAGAGACGTAGTATATTCGTTTCATACCCCATAACTTCTTGTAAACCACGTCACTCTGATAACGCCGCAGGCGTTAGAAGAGTCCAAGAGAGGAAGTATTACGGTTCAATATTAGTAGCAATAATTAACCACCCCGTCCTGTCTAGAGGGGAATTATCAGAGTTGTAGATATTAGGTAATTCGTGGACAGTTTTGTTTATATTTATATAGTAGTATTAAAAAAACTTACCTCTAAGTGTAACTTAACAGACCATTAACTTGTTTATAGGGAAAATAAATCATTCATTTCGTATATTGTCGGAATACTCATTTTCATTTCCAAGAGGAACTATCTATGAAAAACAAATATCTTATTATTGGACTAATCCTATTTTCGTTAACTTTTTCCAATGCGATGGATAAACAAAGCAGTGGTACTTCTCTCGAGGAATTGAATACAAGTACTACCAATGCAGTTGTAGAAGTCGACAGAGTAAGCAACACAAATAATTGGACAGAATTCCGAAAAAGCACTACAAAAAAGGCATTCCGTGCCTTCGGTAAACCTATCAGCGTTAGTGGTTATGAGACTGTTACAGAAGATAATATAGAAGCTCTATCTCTCAAATTCATAGAAGATAATGCAGAAATGCTAGGAGTAGATAAATCACAAGTAGTATATCACAACTCAAACTATGTGATGGGTAAATGGTACGTTCATTTGAAACAAGAGATAAATGGGCTATCCGTTGTATTCTCTGGTATAGAGCTAAAAGTTAATAAAAATGCACAGGTTTTTTCTTATGGAGTAGAATATTACGAAACTAATAATGTCGATTTGACTCCTCGTGTTGGGTTTAACCAAGCATATGAAATGGAAACTAAGCTGAGCCCCAAAGATAATCAAATTATGGATAATGCTAAATCTGGAGAACTTTATGCTTTCCCGATGTATGAAAATGGTAGTTATAGAATAGAAGCTGCATATAGAGCTGAATACAAAGTTGATAACAAAGACTATGCTGTCTATATCTCATCTATTAATGGTCAGACACTTTTCCGTAAGAAAATGACACACGAATTAAAAACTACTGTGGAAGTTTTTACTAATATAAAAGAAGAAAGCGCACTAAGCCCAGTGGTAAGAGTTCCTGCTGATTACCAAACAATTAATATAAAAGGAAAGCAATACACAACAGGACTAGATGGCAAATTAGAACTTGACCTAAATACTGACGAACAGATAGTTGTCAACTTCGAAGGTCCATGGGCGAAATTTGAAAATCAAGTATTCGAACAAGGTAAAATAAACACTGAGATTAAGGCCGGTGAGAATAATGTAATAGAGTGGAATGATTCGAATAGTGATATAAGAGAGCGAATGGTTGTCCATCACTTAAATAAAATCAGAGATTACTACAAAGCATTCGATACTACTAAGAAAGCCATGGATTTTCAGATGGAACTTCTTTTTGATAAGTCGACGAGATTTGGGACCTCACCTAATGCCTATTCAGGTGGAAGTGTGATTGGTTTTGTTAATATAAATGATAAATCAGCAAGATTATCTGAAACACCAACTGTACTCTACCATGAGTATGGTCATAGTATTAACAAATTACTTTATCAAGAATTAGGGCAACAGGAAGGTATGGTAAATGGTGCAGCTAACGAAGGAATAGCCGATATTACTGCAGCACTAATGGTAGATGACTCAAGAGTTGGTTATGGAGCTTATACTGCTGACCCAAATCAAATAATCCGTAATTGTAAAAACAATTTTAAATATCCAGATGATATAATTGGTGAGTCACATCACGATAGTCAGATATTATCAGGTGCATTGTGGGATTTGCGTGAGCTTACAGATTTAGAAACTGTTAGGAATATAGCACACTTCGCTCGTTACGGACTTCCAGATGATGAAGAAAACGACGTATGTTTTAGCGAATGGCTAATAGAAGTTTTAGTTGCCGACGACGATGATGGAGATTTGACTAATGGTACTCCGAATAGTAAAGCCATAATTACTGCATTTGACAATCACAATATCGGGTTTGACCTAATGTTGAGAAAGGCATTAATACATGATCAAAAAGTTGATCTTGTCAGTACTAACAATATCATTTCTATAAGCAGTAATATTCTTGCAGAATCTAACTTCAATAAAGATAGTTTAGAAATTTCTCTGGTTTACTCTTACGATGATTTTAAAACTCAAACTGAAATACCATTCAGTGAAGCAACAAAAGTCAAAAATGGATACAAATTTGAGTTTAACAAGGTAATTGAATATGCTTTGATAACATATCATTTTAATCTCAAAAACGTAAGTACAGGTAAAGTCTTAGAAAAGTTAAGTACTAAAACAGGAAATAGTTCATTTATCTATGAATATGGATACTTAGAGTTGAAAAAAGAGGATATGTTAAGTGATGAATGGGTATTCAAAAGAGTCGGCTCAGCATTAGGAGCTGAACTTGAAATAGGTACTCCAGATGTATTTGACTATTCACAAATTGGTCTTAGTGTAAGTCAGACTTCAGATTCTGAAGATTCAGATAATATTTCCATAGTGACTGGAGCGAAAGTAAATGCACAATCATTTTTTAATAGTGTTCCATTTACAGCTTTAGAAGGATACTCACCTATATATAAATTAGAGGGTTATAAATACCCCGTTCTTAAATTCAAGACTTGGTACTCTAAACAATCATTAGATCCATCAGCAGATGTTGATTTACTCATTTATATTAGTTCCGATGGGGGCAGCAGCTGGAAAGAGGGTTTCAAATTAGATGATGAGGAAGATGCAAAGGGTACTTGGAGCCAACACTATATAGTTATAAATCAATACGTGGCATCCACAGATAATTTCAAATTTGCTATAAGGGTTAACCCGAATAGTCGATTTACTGTATCAAGTGGTTTCCCTACTTGTTTTTCTGAATTCCAGATAGATGATATTAGTATAATAGATCCTGAATTTGTCTCTTCGGTTGAATCTGAGTTAGCAGACCAATATAGCGTAACTGTAGAAAATGATAACATCAATATTACATTAGGTGAAGGTACAACTCTGGATAATGAGATAAGTTTGTTCGATATAAAAGGTAGAAAGGTTATTTCAGTATCGAACATCAACAATCAAAAAACTGTAGCAATTAGTAGAAGTAATCTAGTAACCGGAGTTTATTTACTAGAGATAAACAATGGAAAACAAGTTATAACTAAGAAAGTATTGGTTGACTAAGGCTATTTCTTATCTTTATCGATAGGAATTGGTCTTGGAGTCATTTCTTTCAAGAATTTATCGATATATTTGTCATCGAGGAATATCAAAATCACTGAAATGATATAAAGTGGGATAGTGAATGTCATATCCACTTGTAAAGACAAAGCTAACGCAGTGCTAAATAAAGTAGCAATGAGAAGGTATAGTCCGATATGTCTGATTTTTGGTTTCATATTATCAATATATACGTTCTATGACCGTATTTATTTCGGATTAGCAAGCAGTAACAACAAATATAAAGGTATGTTCGATGGGAATAGAAAAAAGTGTATTGATAATCTTGCACATTTTGGGTGCTTCTATATGGATAGGCGGTATGCTTATCATGGCTCTTGGCGTTTTACCAAAAGCAAAAAAAGCAAATAATGCATCTCTAATAAAAGATTATGAAGGTTCATTTCATATACTAGGAATGATAGCACTGACTATGCAATTCCTAACCGGTTTTAGATTAGCTATGATTTACGCTGGCGGTATGAAAGGACTTTTCGATTTTTCTAACCATGCAGCGGTTCTATTCATCTGGAAATTAGTTTTGATACTATTGACTATGGGGCTATTCGTGGTCTTCAAGAAGAAAACACTTTCTACTTTAGAAAACAATAATGTATCCAGCGCATCATCTATGATTTGGATATTAACTCTTATCTCTATCGCTCTTATGGTACTAGGACTCGGCTTCAGCCGCGGTATCGTCTAAAATATTATTCTCTTTATCGGCGAAGTACTTGTGAATACTTTTCGCTTGCTTTTCGCCGATATGGACTTTGATTTGAGCTATAGAACTATTGCGAATAGCTTCTACCGATCCCATATCTATCAACAATTTCTGAGCAGTTTTGGCACCTATACCGGGTATATCTGTCAGCTCTGTCTTGAATGTCCGCTTTGACCTTAATTGACGATGGTAAGTAATAGCAAACCTATGTGCTTCGTCTCTCAGCTGTTGGATTAACCTAAGTGAACTCGAAGTTCTAGGTAACAAAACAGCTTCTGAATTACCAGGGAAGAAAACCTCTTCCAATCTTTTTGCAAGTCCTATTACTGCAACTTTGTCGAAGATTCCCAATTCTTTTAAAACACCAACGGCTGAAGATAATTGCCCTTTACCACCATCTATTATTATCAAGTCTGGCAATCTATATTTCTCCTTAATCAATCGGCTATACCGGCGTTCAACCGCCTCTCTCATAGCTGCAAAATCATCGTTCTTATTAACTGTTTGATTCTTGAATTTGCGATAATCTGATTTCTTTGGCTTGCCGTCTTCGAAGCAAACCATAGAGCTAACTAGTTCAGTTCCGTGTAGATGCGAGTTATCGAAACATTCGATTATACGAGGTGTTTTTTTCAATCTCAAATCTCGCTGAAGTGCTTGTACTGCGTGTGGTATTGTTTGCTCACGTTTAGTAATAGCTAGCAAGTAATCCTTGAGAATATACTGTGCGTTGTTTTCTGCCAAATCAATCAGATGTCTTTTATCACCAATCTTAGGAATTTTAATATGAACTGTAGTTTTACGTTTCTCTGATAGGATTGCCGATAGTGTCTCCAAATCCTCTGGCTCTGTAGGCAAGAATATTTCTTTGGGTACGAACTCTTGCTCCGAATACCACGTATCTAATGTACGTTGTAGTATTTCTGCATCGCTCAGTTCATCGGCTTTCTTGATTATAAAATGCTTACGACCTATTAGCTTACCTTCTCGGACTGTGAACACTAACGAGCACGCCGTATTTTCTTCTCTGCAAATTCCGAATACATCTCTATCTATTAAGTCAGCAGTTACTACTTTCTGTCGGGAAACGAATTGTCTCACAGCTCCGAGTTGATCTCTAGCTTCAGCAGCTTCCTCGAACTTCATTTCCTCAGAAAGCTGCTCCATTCTATCACGCAGGAATAGCTCTAAATCTCGTGTTTTCCCACTCAATATACTTTTAGCATAATCAACATTCTTGTTATAATCTTGGAAAGAAATCAAACCCTCGCAAGGACCATCGCATTTCTTTATATGGAATTCTAGGCATATCTTATGCTTTTTCTCTTGGATAGTACTAGCCGTTATGTTCAGAGCGCAAGTTCGCAGTCTGAATAGCTTATGTATTAGATCAAGAACTCTGTGCATATCACCAACTTTAGTGAAAGGCCCATAATATTTGGAGCCGTCACGCACAACTGTCCTTGTTTGGAATATACGGGGGTATGGCTCGCTCGTTACCTTCACATAGGGGTAAGATTTGTCATCTTTCAAATTAACGTTGTAGCGTGGCTTATGCTTCTTTATAAGCGTATCTTCTAATATAAGGGCTTCGGCCTCCGAATCGGTGACAATAAACTCCAAATCATCAATTTTGGCAACCAATGCACGAGTTTTAGCGTCGTGCTGCTTTAGTTTATTGAAATATGAACGCACTCTATTGCGGAGCTTTATCGCTTTGCCTACATAGATTATTTTCCCAGAGGCGTCTTTGTATTGGTATATACCCGGCTTTTGGGGGAGGTTCGCTATTTTGTCTGAAAGTTCCATTTATATATTGCCTTGCTTTGGCCTAAGTACTATTTCTTCGATTGTCGTTCTATTCTCAGTTATCGCATCTATTGCTGGGAGTATTGCTTTCGCTATATCTTCTGGCTTCATCATTCTATGTTCGTGTTCTTTTCGTAAATCGTCTGACCACAGGTCAGTACTAGTAGCGCCCGGATAGACATTGACTACATCCACTCCATCTTCCCTTAGCTCTTCTCTTAGAACTTTCATCATAGTTGAAACGGCAGATTTACTAGCTGCGTACAGACTATTCCCTTTGAAAATATCTGTTACAGCTATTGATAATATATTAACAATTCCACCTTTGTTCGCAATCAAATCATCTAAGAACAACCTAGTAATAGCAAAAACAGAGCGGTAGTTGAGGTCATTTACTGTATCGAAATCCTCAATTGACATATCCTTAAAGTCCTTGACGATTGTATTACCAGCATTATTGATAAGAATATCTATGCTTATACCATTACTTTTTAGTTGCTCACGGAATTTGGCTATATTCTCATATTTCGAGAAATCCACTTGGAAGTATATCATATTTGGTGACAGTTTGGACGGAGCTGTTTTTCCTCGCCCTGTTACTATTACGCTTGCACCCTCGTCAGCTAACTTAGTTGCTATAGCCCAGCCAATACCACGAGTAGAGCCAGATATAAGTACGTTTTTTCCTTTCAGCATATTCTTCTGTTATTTTCAATATTATTATACGCAAGATACGGAAAAGTCGGGGCTTTCTTTTAATTGTTCTGGAAAGAGGGTATTAGTATTTTTTTTTATTCCAGTTTATGGGACTTGAAGTCCCTATGAGGGTTCCCTCTAATTCCTTATCCGACTATTAAAAACGAGGCAATACATTCTAATTCTCTCCAAATAACTTGCTTAAGCAATCTAAAGTATTGCCGTCGGCTTTAACTAACATATAGTGAATAAACATGAATGTAATTATTCTTCTCATTCATCAACTTTTTTACTAAGTTGCAAAAATAAATAAAAGACTTTTGAGTCTCTTAATAAAACAACAGAATTAACTTTTGAAAATAGTTTCTATCATATTGCTCATCTTGATTACTACATTTGTTGCATTCCCTTGCACAGATAGTCATGATGATGCATTCGATAATCACGCGGAATACAGCGTAGTTGATTGTGCTAACGCGCACTCTGACGTAGTTCCATATCAAGAGACTTGCACACCATTTTGTATGTGCAATTGCTGTAGTACGCAATTAGTAGAGGAAGTAGCGCAGATAGATTTTGTTTTAGAATATACAATTACTGAATGCCAAGAGCATACTTTCGCTACAATCGACCAATATATACAACCCAAAGTTACTCCTCCTAAATCTTAGTATAACACCTACTTTCGCATCGCTGCGACTCTATAGCTAATAATATAGCAATTTACTTATAAAAATAATATATATTCCTGAACCATAATTGCATTGTGCTTTTGTAGTATTTGTATATATTCTGAGTATTCAATCTTAGTATATACTAATCAAAGCACCTGCAAATGGCTTCGAACATTAAAAAAAAAGGAAACAAATGTTAGACAAAATAATTCAATTTTCAATTAACAATAAACTTGTTATAGGATTAATGACACTGGCTTTAATTGGATGGGGTGTTTATTCGCTATCTCAGCTTCCCATAGATGCTGTGCCAGACATTACAGACAATCAAGTTATGGTGATGACCATATCACCCACTTTAGCGGCACAAGAAGTAGAACAATTAGTTACATTTCCAGTAGAACAAACAATGGTGAGTATTCCTGGGATTAAGAATATGCGTTCCTTTTCTCGTTTCGGACTTTCCATTGTAACTATTGTTTTTGAAGAAAACGTAGATTTATATTGGGCAAGGCAACAAATTCAAGAACGATTAACGCTTGCTGCCAAAGATATTCCTGAGGGGATAGGAAAACCAGAGATGGGACCCGTAACTACAGGGTTAGGTGAAATTTATCAATATGTAATTCATACCGAAAAAGGATATGAAGATAAATATGATGCTACCGAATTAAGAACCATACAAGACTGGATTATCAAAAGACAACTATTGGGAACACCTGGCGTAGCGGAAGTGAGTGGTTTTGGCGGTTTAGTGAAACAATATGAAATTGCAATAGACCCAGATAAACTTCAAAGTATGAATGTTACTATTGGAGATATTTTTACAGCACTGGAAAAAAACAATCAAAACACGGGTGGTGCTTATATTGATAAAGGTCCTAATGCCTATTTTATTCGGAGCGAAGGCCTAGTTAACAATCTACAAGAGCTGGAGAAAATAGCTGTTAAATTAAATAACGGGATACCTGTTCTTATTAGGGATGTTGCCAAAGTACAGTTTGGTCACGGTGTGCGCTATGGCGCAGCTACGCGAAATGGAGAAGGAGAAGTTGTTACGGGAATTGTAATGATGCTAAAGGGAGCAAATTCTTCTGCCGTTATCAATGATGTAAAAGCTAAAATTGAGCAGATTAAAGAAACTTTGCCTGAAGGCGTAACCATTGAGCCTTTTTTGGATAGAAAAGGTTTGGTGGACCGTGCAATCGGGACTGTAACAACTAACCTTACGGAAGGTGCGTTAATAGTAATTTTTGTGCTAATCCTTTTTCTTGGAAATTTAAGAGGTGGATTGATAGTCGCTTCGGTCATTCCACTTTCTATGCTATTTGCTATTGCTATGATGAATCTATTCGGTGTTTCAGGAAATTTGATGAGTCTTGGGGCGATTGATTTCGGATTAATTGTAGATGGGGCGGTGATTGTAGTTGAGTCTGTAATGTTTGGGATTCATACCAGTAAAAAGAAATATGCTGACGTTGCAAAACTATCGTCTGCACAAATGGATACTGAGGTAAAGCACTCTGCAGGAAAAATGATGAATTCCGCTGCCTTTGGACAAATCATAATATTAATCGTTTACGTGCCTATTTTAGCTTTGACCGGCGTTGCAGGAAAAATGTTCCACCCAATGGCTCAAACAGTAATGTTCGCAATTCTTGGGGCATTAATTTTATCACTGACCTACGTTCCAATGATGTCTGCCCTTGCACTGGGTCGCAAGACGGAACATAAACGCAATTTTTCAGATAAAATGATGGATTTCTTTCAGCGTATCTACCAACCTATTTTAGAAGCTGCCCTACATGCAAAACTATTTGTATTTGGATTGGCTGTAGGATTATTAGTCTTAACGCTTATAGTTTTTGCAAATATGGGTGGGGAGTTTATTCCCCAATTGGACGAAGGAGATTTTGCGGTTGAAACACGAGTTCCTCTAGGAAGTTCTATCGATCAGATGATTGATGTTTCTCAAAAAGCTCAGACCATATTATTAAATGAATATCCAGATGAAGTATTACAAATTGTAAACAAGATTGGTTCAGGAGAAATTCCAACAGACCCGATGCCAATTGAAGCTGGAGATATGATGATTATCTTAAGCCCGAAATCGGAATGGACAAAAGCTGGCGGAAGAGAAGAACTGGCAGCAGTGATGCAGAAATCGCTGTCTGTCATCCCTAATGCTACTTTTGGTTTTCAACAACCCATACAAATGCGTTTTAACGAACTTTTAACCGGCGCAAAACAGGATGTTGTAATTAAAATTTATGGCGAAGACCTAAATATTCTTTCAGATTTGGCTGGTAATGTGGGTAGCAAAATAAAATCGGTAGAAGGAGTTGAAGATCTGTTTGTTGAAGAAGTGACCGGACTACCACAGATTAATATTAAAATGAACCGTGATAAGATTTCTCAATATGGTATGAATGTCGAGGACATAAATAATACGATCGAAACTGCATTTGCTGGTACTTCTGCAGGACTTGTTTATGAAGGGGAACGTCGCTTTGACCTTGTTGTGAGAATGGACAAAGATTTCCGAACTGATATTACCGATGTTCAGAATCTATATGTTAGCACACCTCAAGGAAATCAAATTCCGTTAAGTCAGGTGGCGAACATTTCATTTGAACCAGGACCTGTACAAATTCAGCGTGACAATGCAAAGCGTCGAATTATAGTTGGCTTCAACGTGCGTGATAGGGATGTACTAAGTATTATTGAGGACATCAAGCAAATTATGAATTCAAAAGTTGATATGCCAGCAGGTTATTATGTAACCTATGGCGGTCAATTTCAAAACCTACAAGAAGCTAATCAGCGGTTTATGATTGCTTTGCCTGTAGCTTTGTTGCTTATTTTAGTACTTCTTTATTTCACTTTTGGTTCAATGAAACAAAGTTTGCTCATTTTTACGGCAATCCCTTTATCTGCCATTGGTGGTGTTTTTGCACTAATCATAAGAGGCATACCCTTTAGTATTTCAGCAGGAATTGGATTTATTGCCTTATTTGGTGTGGCGGTTTTAAATGGAATCGTATTGGTGGCAGAATTCAATAGGCTGGATAAAGAGGGTGTAACCGATATTTATGAACGTGTCGTAAAAGGTACTCGTGTAAGATTGAGACCTGTATTAATGACCGCTACCGTAGCTGCTTTAGGTTTTCTACCTATGGCATTATCAAATTCATCAGGTGCAGAAGTACAGCGTCCATTGGCTACTGTGGTTATTGGTGGTTTGATTACGGCGACCGCATTGACACTTATTGTATTGCCCGTGTTATATATTTATTTTACTGAAGGGAAGATGAAACTAAGATTTAAAAAAAATAACGTAATTACAAGCTGTATTATTCTTTTTGCACTATTGAGTCCAATAACAAAAATACAGGCACAAGACAATCAGTCAAAAGTAAGAGCAGTAACCTTGCAACAAGCTATAGATGAGGCCTTGACAAACAATAAACGAATCAAAATAGCCAATTATCAAATCGAGGTAGAAGAAACTGGTAAGTTGGGTGCTTTCACAATACCAAAAACAGAGTTGTCATATACTACAGGTGATATTAATAATCCTGGTATTACTGATAATATGATCAGTATATTCCAACGTATTAATTTCCCTATGCTTTACATAAGTCAATATAAACTCGCTGAAGAAAGAGTAAAAAGTAGTGAACAATTGAAGGCAATAGAAGAAAATAAATTAAAGGGCGATATCAAAACCGCATATTTGAATTTACAGTATGCATTGGAAAAAGAGCAATTACTTTTAAAAAGTGACACTCTCTATAATAATCTAAGTCGATTCAGCGAAATGAGGTATAAAACTGGGGAATCGACAAAGCTAGAAAGTGTAACATCTGCTACACAGTCAATGCAAATAAGAAATGAATTAATGCGAAATCAGTCAGATATTCAAATTGCAAGTAAGCAACTGCAAACGTTACTTAATACAAGAGATAACATTACGGTTGCAGAAAATAATTTGATACCTAATACATTGGATATGACTTTTCAAAGCGACTCCGTTTCTCAAAGTCCATTGATTGCATATTTGCAGCAGCAACTTAAGATCAACGAACAAATGACTACAGTTGAGATAAATAAATTGTTACCCGATATTATGTTTGGTTACAACAGTCCAACATTTGCTGGGAGTCAAAATCCGCTTGGTAAAGTCTATACAAATAGTGACAGGTTTTCATATTTTCAAGTTGGCATTGCGGTGACTTTGTTCCCAGGTGGGTATATTTCTAAGATAAATGAGGCCGAGCTAAATGAATCCATTGCAAAATCACAGCTGGAGTTGACTAAAATAAACTTTTATGGTGAGTTGCAAAATTTGGTTGAGGAGTATCATAAGCTGCAAAGTACACTTCAGTATTATCAAAATGAAGCTCTACCACAAGCAGATTTGATTATTGACAATTCTGAAAAAAGCTTCAAAAGTGGTGATGTATCATATACTCAGTATTTGCAAAATATCTCAATGGCAAATACAATACAAAAAGATTATTTGAATACGCTTTATCAATATAACAAATCTATAATAATAGTAGAAACCCTAATGGGCTTAAAATAATATCGATTCTAAATTAAAAGGAAAAATAAAAATGAATATAAAATCTATCACAAAAATTTCTGCATTGTTATTGTCGATAATACTAATTACGGCTTGCGGAAACAAAGACAATAAAGAAAATGGAACTCCTGCTGAAACAAATGTTAATCAAGGAGCAACGGCATCAAATAGAGTATATAAGATAAGCTTGACAAAAGCCCAATACAATCTGGCTAGCATAGAAACTGGTCAAGTAGAAATGAGAAATTTGAGTAATATCATCAAAATTACTGGTCTAATAGATATAGAACCAAAAAGTATGGCCTCTGTTTCAGCGCCTTTAGGTGGTTACATAAAATCAGCAGCATTAATACCTGGTGAAGCGGTAAAGAAAGGACAAGTTATAGCCACTATTGAGAATCCTGAATTTATAAATATCCAACAGAATTATTTGGAAAGTTTGAGCAAACTTCAATTTCTCGAAGAAGAGTATCAACGTCAGCAAAAATTGCGTGATGAAGATATAAATTCTGCAAAAACGTTTCAACAGATTACTTCAGAATTGAATGTTATGAAAGCTCGTATCAAAGGATATGAGCAACAATTAGAATTGGCGGGAATAAATAAAACATCTGTTCAAAAAGGCAACATAACCAGAACTGCTAATCTTTATGCACCTATATCAGGGTTTGTAAAGGTAAGCAATAAGAATATTGGCGATTATGTAACTCCACACGATGTAATCTTTGAACTAATAAACCTAGATGATATCCATCTAGCTTTAAACGTTTTCGAAAAAGATTTAGGTCTGTTGGAAGAAGGTCAATCGGTTAAGTTTTCGCTCGCAAACGAAAACAATTTTAATCGCGTAGCAAAAATATTTCTTATTGGTAAATCGGCTGGAGAAAATCGTAGTATTCCCGTACATTGCCATATAACGAGTAATCAAAAAGGCTTGCTCCCAGGAATGTATGTCAAAGCTTGGGTAGAAACTGGAACACAACAACAAATGGCTGTTCCAAGGGATGCCATAGTGCAGTTGGAAGGCAAGGATTTCATTATTTTGGAATTGAGTGAAAAGAATGGCTCTGTTAACTTTCAATTAGAGCAGATCAAAAAAGGTGTTGAGCAAGAAGGATATACTGCAATTACTTTATCAGATAGTATGGATATCAATAATGCAAAAATTGTAACGAAAAATGCATATTCCATATTGTCAGCACTAAGGAATTTGGAAGAATAATCAGTTTACTAAATTAGTAACATCTGCAATAGCTGTAAATGCGTTGCTGTTTTTTACTATAAATAGTACTTTTGCTCAAAGTACTACATACGAAGTGAGAATTGCTTATATTACTTGCAATACTTAGTTTAATATAGCGTTTCAGGTAAGTAGATAAAAGTCTTGTCTATGGAGACCATTAGATTAAGGACTAATTGATTAATAAATATAAAATGAATAAAAGTGAAATAGAGTTTCAATTGCGAATTTTTTCATATATTTATCATTATATAACTGTACTAACTAAAAATAAAAAAAATGAAAAAAATTAGATTAATTTTATTGCTAGCAATAGCTTCACTTGTAACAGTATCTTGTTCTATTTTAAAAACAGAGAATACGGAGGAAACTTTTTTGTGGAAAGTAGATGATGGAAATTCGCATATATTCCTTCTTGGTTCTATACACGTAGCCAAGCAGAATATGTACCCTCTGGACTATCGAATAGAAGAGGCATACAGAGGTAGTGATATAGTTGCATTCGAAATAGATATGACCAAAGCAGATCCAATGTTATTTATGAAATACATGACATATACTGATGGAACTAAATTGAAAGATAGGATTAGTGCAGAGAATTACGAAAAGCTTAGACAAAAATTTTCCTCTATGGGAATGACAGAATCTATGTTTGGGAATATGAGACCTTGGGCTGCGGCTATGTCTGTTCAAACTAGTATGCTCCGAGGTGCCGGATATGACGCTGCTTTGGGAATAGACCAACACTTCATGACTAAAGCCACAAATGATAGTAAAAAGGTAAGAGAATTAGAAACTGTCGATTACCAAATGGATTTACTTTCTCAGTTTGATAACGTTGGAGATAGTTTTATCAATTATACGTTAGATAATTCTGAAGAGCCTGAAACAGAGGTAGATAGAATGATTAATGCTTGGAAAACTGGAAATAAAGCAGAATTACAACATATATTGGATAGCTCTAGATATGAGTACCCCGAATTAGAGGAGATGTACGAAAAGATAATAGATGAGAGAAATGATAATATGACAAAGAAAGTCGAGGAATGGCTGAAGGAAGACAAGACTATATTCATAGTAGTCGGTGCGGGTCACATAATCGGTGAGCGAGGCATTATCAATCAGCTTAAAAAAACAGACAAATATAAGATTACTAATTTCTAGTAAGAGAAGAGTAAACACTTAAATGAAATAAAGGGGAGAAGATTAAAGTTTAATCTTCTCCTCTTGTCATTTAGCTCAATTTGTGCTATTTTTATATTAACCATAATATAGAAAAGACAATAAAATGACTGACAATAAGCAACCCTACTGGCAACCAACAGAAGAACAGATAAAAAGCACCAATATGTACAAGCTAATGACCGACGTCAATAGTAAGTACAATCTGGAAATGGACTCTTATGCAGACCTACACAAATGGTCTGTCGAAAATAAAAAAGAATTTTGGAAAGAAGTCTGGAACTTAGCAGATGTCAAGCACTCCGAAATGTATAGTGATGTATATATGGAGGATTTGAACCGCAAGAAAGTTCCTCGACCAATCTGGTTTCCGGGGGCAAAACTTAACTTTGCCGAAAACCTACTCAAATACAGAGACAACACAACTGCTCTAATAGCCCACAGAGAAGGCAAGGCAAACACACGTATTAGTCATAGTCAGCTTTACCGCCAAGTGGTGAAAATGGCTCACTCTATGCGTCAGCTAGGCGTAGTCAAAGGCGACAGAGTAGCTGGATTCGTTACCAATGTACCCGAAACTATTGTGTGTATGTTAGCGGCAACTTCGATTGGGGCAATATGGTCATCTAGTTCGCCTGACTTCGGTTTCCAAGGGATAATGGATAGATTCGGACAGATAAAGCCAAAAGTGCTAATAGCTGTCAACGGATATTCTTACAACGGAAAGCCCTACGACACATCAGAAAAGCTTGCTCAAATAGTAGAAAGCATAGACTCAATAGAAAAAGTAATAATTCTAGAAGAGATAGACGTACCAATGCTAGAGGGCGATAAATACACGACTTTCAGCACAATGGTGGACAATTCCGCAGAGCAAATAGAGTTCGAACAACTACCATTCGACCACCCAGTATATATTATGTATTCATCTGGTACTACCGGCATACCGAAGTGTATAGTCCACGGTGCTGGTGGCACTTTACTCCAACATTTCAAGGAGCATTACCTGCACGGAGATCTGAGCAAGGGCGACGTACTCAGCTATTTCACCACTTGTGGATGGATGATGTGGAACTGGCTAGTTGGTGGACTTTCAGTAGGAGCGACTCTATACCTATTCGACGGTAGCCCAACTTACCCCGATGCTAGTATAATGTGGAGCGAGGCATCCAAAGAGAAAATCAAGGCACTCGGCACTAGCCCCAAATTCTTAACACACTGCCAAAAAGAAGGAATCGAGCCCGATGAAAACTATTATCTCGAAGAACTAAAAACAATCTACTCGACTGGCTCTCCTCTAGTAACAGAGAACTACCAATGGGTATACAGCAAAGTGAAGCCCGATGTACAGCTTGCCTCGATAAGCGGCGGTACGGACATCGTATCTTGCTTTATGCTCGGCAACCCAATGCTCGGAGTATATGACGAAGAGATACAGAGCCGCGGCCTCGGTATGGACGTTCGAGCACTCTCTGACGAAGGGGAAGAGGTAATTGGTGAAAAAGGCGAGCTAATATGCCATCCGCCATTCCCTTGTATGCCAACCCACTTTTGGGATGACCCACAAGACGAAAAATACTTCGGTGCATACTTCGATTACTACGAGGGGATATGGCGACACGGCGACTACATAGAGATAACCGAACGCGGTGGAGTAATAGTCTATGGCCGCTCAGACGCAACACTCAACCCCGGTGGTATCCGAATTGGTACAGCCGAGATATACCGAATAGTAGAAGCTATGCCCGAAATCACATCCAGTATAGTAGTAGGTCAGCAATATGAATCAGACACTCGAGTAGTGCTATTCGTAACCCTACGTGATGGCGAGGAGCTAACCCCAGACCTAGTAGTCACTATCAAAGATAATATACGCAAGGGAGCAACCCCCCGCCACATACCGGCAGTTATCCGCCAAGTGAATGACATACCAGTAACCTTAAGTGGAAAGAAAGTAGAGCTAGCTGTCACCAAAATAGTGAATGGCGAAGAAGTGAAGAACCGCTCCGCCCTTGCTAATCCCGACTGCCTAGATGAGTATGTGGGGCTGGTGTGAGTAAAGAAATTGCTCAATTATGTAAATACTATCTTGATTGTTTAGCAAATACAAGGGATGATTTTAGTTTTATCATTAAGAATACTGAAGACGAAAGAAATTATATAATTAGTAAAAATTTGAATCTTCTTGAAAAAGAATATATTCTGAAAGTGGGGGATGCAAATTGGGCTACAATAGATAAGCTTGTGAAGCTAAATAATAAAGATAAGAATAGTACTGATATTTACTATGGTTATCCATTTTACTTTAAGAAAAAGAAAAGCTTCAATCGACTTTTTGAACTGAAAGCCACACCAATAGTTTATTTCAATATTGAAATTACAGATAATTATAGAATTAAGGTGAATATAGAAAATCCAATCCTTAATAAATCTGCTTTTAAACTAAGTAAAAATACTTCGGATTATGAATCTATTCAAGAATTTGTTGATGTTGAGAAACATTTAGCAAAATTAAGCTTAAGTGAATACAAAATATATTTTACTGAATTATTTGAGAGAACTAAAAGTTACTGGAATTATAGAAATCAATTTGATTTTGATTATTTAGATAAACCAAATATTGATTTTAATAATGTGAACTATGGAGGGGTGTATAATAAAGCAATGATTTTCATTGGAGATAAATCCAATTTCACCAAAGGTCTTGAAAGCGAACTTTTATTGTTAAGTCAAAAGGAAGATAGTGCTTTTGAAGGAACAGCTCTATATAATCTTTTTTTCGGTTTAGATGAAGAAGAAAAGAACAATAGCTTCAGCATAAATCCATATACCAATCTCAATGATGAACAGCGACAAGCTGTTGAGAACTCGTTATCAAGGAATTTAACTATTATTCAAGGTCCCCCAGGAACTGGTAAATCTCAGGTGGTTACAAATATTTTAATTAATGCAGTAGAAAACAATCAAAAAGTGATTTTTACTAGTAAGAATAATCAAGCAGTAAATGTAGTTAAAGAAAGGACAAATAATCTTGCAGGTAAGAAGCCCTTTTTATTGAGATTAGGCAAAGATACTGATAATAATTTCGATGAATATTGTAGTAGTTTATTAAGTACTACATTCAATAGAAATGAAGAGATCGAATTTGAAAATCTAATTAAGAATAGAGAAGCTATAAAATCAACATTAGGTAATAGAACAAAAATAATTCACTCTTTAATGTCTCAAAGGAACCAATTAGATAGCATTGACAGTGAAATTGATGAAATCAAAATGAATTCGAAAACTAAAATAGAAGTTTTACATAGACTTGATGTGAACTATTATAAAGAAATGTATGAAAAATTAGAACGAACTATTCTAAAGCTTCAAAAAATTAAACTTAGTTTAATTGAGAAGTTACTTTGGTTTTATTATAGAAAAAGTTATCAAAATGAACTTGAACAGATAATGAATCAACTTAGAAAAATATTTAAAAGAGATTCTATATCATATGAAGAATCAATTTCTAATAATCTAGAATATAGTAAAAATATTTTGAATGTTCTACATAAGACTATCAATAATTCTATAAAGGTTAAAGAATATTTTAGTGTTTATTCGAAATTAGTTAGTCAAAGTATTGAGAAAGAATATATATCAGTTTATACAGATAAGTCTAACATAATAGAATCCTCAAAAACTATTTTTAAATTATATAATAAAAGAAGAATAAAAGACGTTCCTGATAATTATTTTAAACAGATTAAGGAGTTTCTTAACTCAAGGGATTGGAGAAGAAAGTCAATAATACAAACTAGATTATTAGACATATTCAAGGCAGTTTCAATTACTTCCTTATCAGCACAGAAAATTCCATTTACTAAAAATTATTTTGACTTATTGATAATAGACGAGGCAAGCCAATGTGATGTTGCTTCCACAATACCGTTACTATATAGAGCTAAAAGAGTCGTGATAATTGGCGACAGTAAGCAGCTAAACCATATTGATAATTTGAAATCCGAAGTAGATAACGAATTGATTAACAAATATAAAATAGATCAGATTGATTGGAGTTTTAAAAAATCATTGTTGGAATTAGCAGTTACTTTAATAAATCCCGTAAAATCGATTAATCTGAGAAATCATTATCGTTCAGATCCCCAAATTATAAATTTCTCTAATTATCAATTCTACTTTGATGAACTTAGGATTCTAACCAAACTTGATGGTTTGAACAAAATAGATTTTTTTAAACCCTTCAATTGGATAGAAGTGAAAGGTAAAAGTGTAAGACCACCATATGGCAGTTTGATAAATAAGTATGAAGTAGAAGAGGTATATAAAATATTGAAGGAAATAGTTCTAGGACATAAATACCATGGCTCAATTGGAATAGTTTCTGCGTATCGAGAACAGACAAATGAAATTAAGAAACGAATTAATAACGATGATGAATTAAATTTGGCTTTAAACTCGTTAGATTTTACTGTTGATACAATACATAAATTTCAAGGAGATGAGAAGGATATTATTATTTTCTCAACCGTTTTGTCACAAAACAATTATGAGAATCTAACTTTCTTTTATATGAACAATCCTAATCTGTTCAATGTGGCAATTACTAGAGCAAGAGCCCATCTTTTTGTAGTTGGTGATAGAGAGTATTTAGTAAACACAGGTATTGAATATCTCAAAAATTTTGTAGAGTATAGTTTTCAAATTGAAGGTGAAAAAGATGCAAAGTCGAAAGTTAATGAACTAAGAAATTATCCAATTATCATGGATGATTCTGTTGTTTCAGAATGGGAAAGACTATTCTATTTAAAATTAAAGGAAGCAAAAATTAATGCAATTCCACAATATCCTGTAGATTTATACAAATTAGATTTTGCGTTATTCGATGGTGAACGAAAATTGAATGTTGAAATAGATGGTGAAATGTATCATAAGAATTGGGATAATGAATATTTAAGACGCGATCAACTAAGAAATGAAAGATTGGTGGAATTAGGATGGGAAGTAAAGAGGTTTTGGGTTTATCAGTTAAAATATGATTTAGAAAAGTGTATTCAAGAAGTCTCAAATTGGTTAAACTCTTAGGTTTTTAAATTGATTAATCTAGAAAATATTTCACTTATAAGTAAAATTTGTTAACTTTGTAAACGTTTATTATATGAAGTATGAATTAGTTAAAATAGAAGAGCTGTGTGGAGATAAGGCAACTATATATAGCATAAGACTAAATGGTAGCGAAGATACGCTATTAAATAGGTTTATTGAGAAATATAAAGATTCACATTTAAGTGAAATAGAATATATATGGGAAATTCTAAAAGTAGTTTCAAACGAATCTGGATACAGGCAGAGTTACTTTAAACCAAATGAAGGGTTTCCAGGTAGTCAAATTGAAGCCATTTTCGATAAGCCAAACAGTAAGTTAAGATTGTACTTTATAAATTTAGGCAAAACAATTTTAATAATTGGCGATGGTGGAGTTAAACCTAAAAATATTAGAGCATTGCAAGAGAGCGAAGAACTAAAAGAAAATAATGATTTTCTAAGACATGTAAGTCGTGATTTAGAATTAAAAGTACAAAATAGAGAAATTACTTTTAGTCCCAATTATATGAGATTATTAGGAAATTTAAAATTCGGAGATGAAGATGAATAGAAAAAGAGATAGCAATAATTCTGCTATAAAATGGCTTAATGACAGGATAGATCCTATAAGTTATAAGAAAACCAGCACTAAGATGAACATAGCGGCTATGATAGATGATGCTATGATAGCTAAGGGTTGGAGCAAAAAAGACCTAATGAAAAAGATGGGTAAAAAAAACCAATCTGAAATAACTAGGTGGCTAAGCGGTACACAGAATTTCACTGTAGATAAGCTTGTAGAACTTAGCTTATTGCTAGATATTAAATTAGTAGCAATGTATGAAGAGAAGAAGGAATTCAATTTTAAGACAGCAATTGAAACAGAGTTCAAATTAAAAGCCAAAGAGTTTGTTGACAAAGATGATAAAAACAGCTGGTCAGTGAGTAATAGTGGTGTTTTAGTTACTTTTGATTCAGATTTACAAAACGAAAATGATAGGGTTTTATCATGAGTGTACAATTAACTTATGGAATAAATAATATTTTCGTAGATGAATATAATCTAGCATCTTTTAGTTCATTTGAACAAGATGACGAGTTAGATTTTACGATAAACAATAGATTGCGTATTAATGAAAAGGATAAGTTTGTAAGGGTTGAAACAGAAATAAGAATAACCACTAGGGTTAGTAAGTTCTTAGTTTGTAAGTTGGTCACATTTATAGATTTCTCAGTAGAAAACATTAAAGAATTGGAAGACAAGAATTCAAAAGAGATTATACTTCCCCCTGAATTTGCATTCACTTTAAACTCCATTGCTATATCTACAACTAGAGGAATATTGTTTTCTTATAATCAAGGAACATATTTAGACAAAGTAATTATGCCTTTAATTGATACATCTAAGATTAGATTAGAAAAAGAAGTAGATAAAGTAAGCGTGGATTAGATTTTAATTTAGCATTGTCAAGTTGTATAGCTATGTCTTGATTGTGTGAGTCTCCCTCCCCAGCTTCGGTTGGGGAGTTTTTTTAAATTCCCCTCTCGAGGGGTGGACTGCGAAGCAGGACGGGGTGGTAAATTAACACCTCCCTAAATCCCTCCTCAAGGAGGGACTTTTACTTTATACCTAGTAACTGTTGTTTTGAATCTCTTGGTTACCGTTCATTTTGACTCCGCTCAGTGAACTAGGGGCGCGGCAGGGTCAGTGACCGCATTTCGACGCCGCTTAATGACCAGTCAATTTGCTCCCCATCTTCGGTTGGGGAGTTTTATACTACTCAGCACCACCTCTCTGGTTGCGCCAATGAAGGAGTATAAAAAAAACATAATTTTTCTATATCTCTATATCCCTTGCCATAAGCCACATTAAGCAAATCTAGCTACTCCATTTTGTGAAAAAATCTTAACAAATAAAATCCGATGCTACCTTAATATCGTAAGTGTACTAAAATTCGGTTTAAAAATTAAACCTCATCACAAATAAAAATAATATTTATTATTAATTTATTGGAGTTACAAAAATGAAAAAATTACTTACGCTATTACTGCTTATAGCAGTTACGACCCTTACTCTAGGGGCAATAGAGTTCAACAAAACAGCCGAATACATAGCTAATACCTACAGCAAATTTTTAGTCAAATCTGATAATAATATATACCAACTGACGGACATTGGTTTGCTGAAGTCAACTAACAATGGCATGTCTTGGATTAATATTGATTCAGACCTAAAGTTGAACAAGGTTACTGATTTTGAAGTTGGGTCAACGGGTGAGTTATTAGTCGTTCAAGAAGGCAAAGTAATGCTATCAGCTGACGACGGTTTCACTTGGGTTGATATTACCAAAGAGTTGAGCAATACGACAGTTACTAATCTAGAAGTTATGACTAGCGGCATGATATTGGCAGCTACTAGTAATGGTGCATTCAAATGGAGTAGCAAATCAAGCTCATGGTCTAAACTCAATCTTAATGGCCAATCAAGCAGTGATGCTATCTTAGCTATTGGCGAAGATGCACAGGGCAATTTGTTAGTATCTGGCTCTAACTCAGGTATTAGTATTTCTAATGATGGTGGGCTTAATTTTAGTGCTCTTGACTTAGGTGTTAGTATCGGTGGTGCTATCACTTCTATAACTGCTATCGAATTAGATGGTGCTGGGAATGTATGGTTGGGTAACGCAGATGGTGCGTTGATGACTTTGAACAAAATAACTTTAAAACTTGATGAAGTTTTGAACTCAAGCGTTATAGCAGATGCTATAGTTGACATAGAGTCTAACTCTAGTTTGGGTATATTGGTTTCTACTAAGAATAAAGGAATATATAGTTCCACTGATGGAACGAACTTCACTAAGATTCAAGGGTCAGGTAATCTAGTTACTAATCTAGAAATCACTAAGAATAATAAACTATTATTGATAGACGAGAATGGATTATCTCTAGGGGAAAATGCGAACTCTTTAACTAAATTAAACTTGAACTACGATGGTTCTTCTATTATTGCATTTTCTTCTGATGGAGACAACAAAATTGCTGTTACTAGTAAAGGAACTTTGAGTGGAAACGCCGAAGGTTACTTTCGAATAGGTGATATCAATGACGAAGAGATGGTGATCAACAATCTGAAAGTAATGGGTAGTATTTCAATAGCAGCTACTAACAAAGGTGTGTACAAACTGACTAATTCGACTGGAGTTTGGACTGAGTTAGTTTCAGAAATTGAAACTGGTGTAGCATCTGAAATTGAAGTTTCTGCTGAAGGAAAAATTTTAATAGGAACTGAAAATGGTTTACTAATCTCCGAAAATAGCTCTTTTAGCAATTACGAAATAGTTGACTTTACAGGATTGCTCGACCTAGATACGAAAGTAACTAGTGTAGATGTAGCTAGCAATGGCAGAATAAGTGTAACTAATAATACATTGCTTTATATAAGTGATGACGAAGGTGAAACTTTCGAAGCATTAGATTTGGGATTGTCATTGAGCCTGATAGGTAGTATTAAGTGGGACTCTCAAGGAAATGTATATTTGGGAACTAATTCGAATGGTCTTTTCAAATCAACTAATAATGGACAAACTTTCACGAAATTATCAGGTGTATTGGACAATGAGAATATAATAAATATAGAAACTCAAGGTAATAAATTGTTCGTACAAACTGACAATGCTTTTATGGTAAGTCAAAATGGTGGAGTTACTTTCGAAAATGCAACGGAAGAGTTAAATATATCAAGCATAACTTCATTCGAATTAGCTAGCAATAATAGAATAGAGCTACTAACGAATAAAGGTCTATATACATCAGAAGATGGTGGTGAGACTTTCACAAAAGAAGAGTTAATGATAAATATAGGTACTATGACAGACATTGCTTCTAATAGCAGTGGAGAGTTTATATTATCTACTATGAGCAATGGTTTATTCAAATCAGATGATAATGGACAGACTTGGTATAACTTATCAACGGAGTTAGAGGCAATTACTATTACTTCTTTGGAAGTGGATGCTACTAATGACAACAAGTTTTATCTTGGTACTACCAATGGTCTGATGGTATCTTTCAATGGTGGTGATAGTTTCCAGATGTTCAGCGATAATTTGATCTATGGAGAAAACATAATCTCGTTAGAAAAATCAGCAGATAATAGATTGATGGTAAAATATGGTGAAGAGTCAAAATTAGCTCTTATAAATAGTAATGATGATCTATTTTTGATTAGCGTAAACGGTAATATTGAAGGTATAATCACTGCAAATGCTTTAGGTTCTTATATTTCTGTTTCGACTGAAACAGGCCTATTTGTATCAATAGATGGTGGTGTAAAATTCCAAGAAGTAGAAGGTGAAGGAAGTGAAACTGAAATAAGCGGAATATTAGATTTCGCAACTACTACCAATGGATTAGTATTAGCTACGAAAAACAAAATATGGTTAAATGCTGATAGCGAAACAACTGATGTAACTGGTAATCTTGGCTTGAATAGCATAGTAAGATTAGAAACTACTAATAACGGTGGTCTGATTGTACTAGGTGACTCTAAACTTAAACTATCCAAATCTAACGATCTATCAGTATTCTCTGATCTAAATGGTAATATTGGTTCATCTAATAATGTTTTTAACTTTGATATTTCAAACGATGGTAGCTTACTACTTTCAACTAAGAATGGACTATTCAGTGGTAGTATAGATAATGATAACAGAGAAGAAATTAAAGTTGATCTAACGGATATAAACTTTAGTGAAATAGCTATAATTTCTGAAACTGAGATATTAGCATCAAGCGAAGGTGGACTATTTATTAGTGAAGATTTTGGAAATAGCTTTAACAAGATATTATTAGAAGGTAGATTTATCTTAGATGCTGCCGTTAATAACTCTAATGAGATATTTGTTGCGACTAGAGACAATGGATTCCTGAAAATCAGTCAAACAGGTCAGATTTTAGCAGATTTATCAGCTGAATTCAACGGTGAAGTTGTTAATAAGGTGGAGTCAGATGGCGAAGCTACTATCATAGCTAGTTCAGAAACATTGGTTAAGAGAAGTAAAGATGCTGGTGCAACTTGGTCTAATATAGAAGGAAATATCAATTCTATGTCAGAAGTAATTGCAGACGCAGAGGGTAACTTGCTAATAGTAACTAATGAAGGTACAACATTTATGTTGAGTACAACAACAAGTGTAATTAGTGAGGTTAACTATCAAGGCATCGTGGATGATATAACTGGATTCGGAACTGATTTAGCAGGGAATATATTCATATCTTCTAGCACTTCTGGTGTTATGAGCTCTCAAAATAATGGATTAACTTTCGTAGAAGCTAATAACGGACTAACAACGAATGCAATAATAGACCTAACAAGTAGTGAATCGGGAAATGTGTATGCACTAACGTCACAAGCTATATTCCAATTTGATAGCAAAACTAATGTATGGGCTAAAGTACTAGATGATACTCAAGGAAACTTCTCAAATGCTACAGATTTAAAAGCATTTATGGGCCCAGTGATGACCTCAATTGCAGGAATTGACGACCCGAACAATGATGTATTAGTTATGTCAACTCAAAGAGGTATATTCTATACTCAAGCACTAAACCCAACAAGTGTTGGCGAATTAGCAGATAGAGTTATCAATATATATCCAAACCCATCTAATAGTTTGAATAATCTGACTCTAACGATGGATGAGTCTGCAATAGCTGATTTAAATATTTATAATTCTAATGGTCAGAAAGTTGCATCTATTGGAAATCTTTCTTTGAATTCTGGTATGAACAGAGTAGAATTACAGCTTAACAATGTAGTAAATGGTACTTACTTTATTGAATTAAGATTGGATAAAGTCACTTTAACTAAGCAATTAGTAATAGTGAAATAACACACACAAATATTTGAGTACGACTAAGGCAGTTCATACTTTGGACTGCCTTTTTTTTTAAACACTTTTTTAACTCACAAATGCCTACTTAATCTTCAGCCCCATTTCCAAACCCCATTGATTAGCCATATCAACGGCTACATCGATGTTAGATTCTTCTATTCGGTTTTCGTCATTAGGTTTGAGAAGCCAAAACTCTCGTGAATCCATAAGGTTTGCATTTCTATCTTGTACGCTTTTGGCTAATATGGTTCGTGCTCGGGAAGTAGAACCAGAACCGACAGTGATGTTAATACAGTTCTTATTTTCTAGATTTGGGATGTTATATATGAATGATGTGATTCCCCAATCGGGCGCCCAATTGTATGTATTAGCACAGAATACGTAGATGTCATATTCCTCGGTCAGTGGTTCAGTGTTCGTAGTGATAATTCTCGACTTTATTCCATTGGTAGCTAGTCCTTTAGCAAAGGCTATGCATATCTGTTCGTCGAGATTATATATTGGGTCGGGGTTATATGTGATTAGGACAGTAGGTTCTCCGCCTGTCTCTCCGATAATTATTTCATCACCACTGTTTGAAAACTGCACCCAAATAGTCAATCCTATCCATACAATAGATACTATTGAAAGTGTATATATTAATCTTCTAATGTTCTTTTTCATTTCTTCTTCTTACTCGATTTGGCAAGTGGGTTGTAGTCTAGGCATAGTTGCAGCCAATAGTCCAGATCGTGAGTGGCATCAACTTCATCTAGGTTTACTATTACGAATCCTTTCATTGGGCGACCAGTGAACTGCATTACATTGCAGCCATTTTTCGCTATTGATTGTTCATATATATCTGGGTTTATTCGTGCCATTAGTTCTGAGCCCATGACTCCTACGCACATCTTTTCATCTACCATAAAGCAAAGCCCGCCCATCATCTTTATCTCTCTATTCTCTACTCCGTTGGTGATGAAGTATAATCGGATTTTCTCTGCTAATAATTCGTCGTATGCCATAGTTGTTCCTTGTTGTTTTATATATTTGTTGTGTTTGGAGACCGTATGTCACTGCGAGGAACGGAGTGACGTGGCAGTCTCATTTTACATTACTTCACTCAATAGATTTCCCATGCCTTTGGTTTGCGTATATTTTGAGATTGCCACTTCCACATCGCTACACTCTGTGTCATCGCAATGACAGTAAACCCCGTCACCCCTTCGCTAAACTGCCTAGGATTACCTCTCTAGTAGAACCAGTTACAGTTGGCATATTGCCGCATTGTTCTTCCAATCTTAGGTAAGCAAGATATGCCATTAGCAGTGCTTCTCGGCTATCGGATATATCGATTCTATTGAGCACGGGTCTCTCTATTTTTGCATTGGGAGAGTAGTGGTTTATCAATTCTACCATGTATGAATTCCTAGCACCTCCACCTGCAATTTTCAGGGTGTAGTTGTCTTTGATGACTTTGTCTATATTTTGTGCTATACTCTTCGCCGTGAAGTGAGTCAACGTGCTAATAGCGTCTTCTGGGGATAGAGAATATACTTTGTGCTTTGCCAGTAAAGCAGTATTGAATAATTCTTTACCCGTTGATTTGGGATAAATTTTATCAATAAACGGCTCACTCATTAATGAGTTGAAGGTTGCTTCATTCAGCTTTCCGTTTCGGCCTGTTTCTCCATTCTTATCATAATCTTTATCGAAGAGTTTTTTCATTGCCAAATCTATTAGGCAGTTCCCAGCTCCTGTGTCAAATGCGATTACTTCATCTTTACTACCCCCAGCTGGTAGGTAAGTGATATTAGCTATTCCGCCGATATTCAGCACTATTGTATCTCTGCTTTTATCACTCAGAAATGCATAATCGAATATCGGGATTAGCGGTGCACCTTGCCCACCGACTGTCATATCTGCAGTACGGAAATCGCCCACAGTGTCTATGCCTGTCAGGATAGCGAGATGTGTAGCCGAACCGAGCTGATAAGTTGAGCTAGTCATTTCACCTAGGTATAGCTCTAACTCGGGCTGATGCCATAGCGTTTGACCGTGGAAGCCGATTGCTTTTACATCGCTTTTTTCTATTCTATATTTACTTAAAAACTCGTTTACAGCTACGGCTATTTCTTCTGTGTATCTGATGTTTAGTTGTGATAGTGATTTGAGGGTGATGTCACCAGTTAGTGATTTTAAGTAGCTTTGTAATTCACTTGTAAAGCTGAATTCATCTGCCACTATATCGGTGATGCTCCCACTAGCAAAAGATGCCGAAGCTATATCAATAGCATCAACTGATGTTCCAGTCATTATTCCTATGTATAGTTCTTTGCTCATCGTATTGTCCTGAATGTTAGGTTCAATCTTTCGCCTACTTTTCTAGCTGTTTTGGGAATAGAGTGCTGGTAAGTTTCTTGGAAGTCACCCCGCATTACAAGCACGCTACCGTCTTCTAGCTCAATTTCTTTTTTATTTTTGAAATCCATTCTTTCTCTTATCAAAAATCTCCTAGGGTATCCGAAAGTTATAGAAGCAATAATTGGATTTGTTCCTAGCTCCTTCTCATCGTCCGAATGCCATCCCATAGAGTCCGCGCCACCTCGGTAGAAGTTCAGCAATACACTATTGAATGAGTGGTTGGACAATTTCTCAGCCAATGATTTTAGTTCAATCAGTTCTGGTGTCCATTGTCTTGGTATTAGCTCCAAACCCGAGTAACTGTACTTCACATTTGGGTCAGCATACCAGCTAGTCAACCTCGGTACTTTAGTCCTTTTGCCGAACATCATTATCTCATCTTGACCCCATTCTATAGTCTCTTTCAGAGTTTTGAAGTATCCAAGATTCACCTCATTACTATACACACCTGTGAAATAAATCAACTTATCTTCTATAAGTACTCTTTTATTCATTATTTTTGTTCTTTGAGAAAACTATCAAATTTGAGAATCTTGAAATACATAATATACACTATTGGATTTATATATCTACTAATTTCTTTCAACTATGGAATAAATATCTATGATGAAGGATTAGTACTCGTGGGCGGTATGCGTGTACTATCAGGGGATATACCCTACCAAGACTTCTGGACAATATACTCACCCGGTGTGTATTATTTTTCAGCACTGATACAATTAATCAGCGAACAGATTTGGTTACATAAATTCTTAGCCGTTGTATTTAACTTCATTGTTGCTTTCCAATTAAACCGCATATTCAATTTATTAACTAATAAACGAAATTATGCCGTCTTTATAGCTTCTATCGTTCTAACTGGTTTTGGCTTGAAGTATATAGACACAGCAGGATTTGGGCTGATGATTGCACTATTTTCTGTGGTTCAAACGCTAAAGTATTTCAAATCGAGCGATGAGAGACACATACTCTATAGTGGTCTTTTGATTGGATTGACCTCACTGGTAAGGCATGATTTCGCTGCATATTTATTCATTCCTGTTCTAATGAGTTTGCTTTTTGATATAAATAAAGAGAACCTGATTCATAAAGTTGCTAAACTAATGCTTGGATTATTACCAGCTATTTTCATCTATGCCATACTAGGAGCAATAGTTGGATATAGCAATATAATAGAGCAACTAATTATCTTCCCACTTACTGAATTCAGTGTGACTCGTTCACTTCCATTCCCACTAATATGGGAAGCGAGGGCAATCTCTGATTCCGTCTCCAATTATGTATTCAATATCTGGTTGGCACTCGTTTTCCTACTGCCTCCCGTATTGGCAATATTGAATTATATACTTTATAGAAGAAATAAGCATGCTTCACTTTTCATATACTATGGGTTGCTTGTATTGCTGTTTTATAATCAAGCTCTGAACCGTTCTGATTACTCACATTTATTGCCGTCTTTGCTGCTTTCGCTTCCATTACTTTTTGCCATTGTTTACTCTATGCAAGTCCAGTTCAACAGGCGAATAGGAGTGATAGTGGTTACGATTGTGCTTCTTCTAATGCCAATTGGTAAAAAGCTAAAATACGCTAAACAGAACTACATGAGTAATACGCTAGTGAAAGCGAATTTGGACAGAATGGATTTCATCTATATAGAGCCAACCCAACTAGCGCAGTTTAGTTATCTAGCCGAGCTAAACAGCAAGATAATCCAAGGTGAGCCAACATTCATTGGGTTAAAGAATATGAACACGATTGAAGTGAATAATGTACTTTCATATTATATATTAGGACTAAAACCAGTAGTAAAATACCACGAATTGCATCCCGGTATTGCTGACAGGAAGAGTTATCAAACTGAACTACTATATACACTATTCGAGAAAAATAAGTATGTCATCTTGCTCAATATGGAATCAAAAGGACGAGTAGTTACGGACAATTACTTCCAAGATAATTTGATGAATGGGTATAGATATATAATCAAAACTCATGAGTTGGATTTGTTAGTGAATAGGAATTTTAAATAAAATGCCTCAAATTGATATCAGAACAGAAATTGACTCAAAAATAGGAATTGTTTTTGATTTATCGAGGAGCATTGATTTGCACCAACAATCTTTGTCTGATACAAATGAAAAAGCAATTGCTGGACGAATAACTGGATTAATAGAACTAAATGAAACCGTAACCTGGGAAGCGAAACATTTTGGATTCAGATTTAATTTGACATCTAAGATTACCGAACTCCAAAAACCAAATATGTTTGTTGATGAAATGGTAAAAGGTCCTTTCAAATCATTTAAACACACACATCTCTTTGAAGAAAAGAACAATCTCGTAATAATGCATGATAAGTTTGAATATCTCTCTCCTGCAGGAATATTAGGTAGTTTTGTAGATAGAATAATCTTGGAAAGCTATATGAGAGAATTATTAGTAAAAAGGAATGAAGAGATAAAGAAATGTTCTGAATCAGATTGCTGGAAAAAGTACTTATAGCTCTATCCCATAAACGAAATGCTGTACAAATACAGTAGAGCAAAGCCAAAGAAAGATACCAAACCGAAGTATGATAGCCAATTGAGCCACGGCTTTGGTCTATGTTCCATTGGGAAAAACGGCTTTCGGATAACTAAGAAATTGAGAGTAGCGATAACAGGTGAAGATAGGAAAGCAATTATAGTAACTATATCTACGAATAGAGTCAATGAGCTAGTGAAAAAGTATATAATTACAGAGCTAGCAAGAGTAATACCTATCAAAAAAGGCCAATAATAGCGGCTAGAACGATCATCTGAGGGGTAGCCGTGTATTATCTTAACGGCCTCTGCCAAAGAGCGAGGATAAGCGTCCAAACATGTAATAACCGTAGAGAACATAGTAACGAGCATAATAAATGCAATAATACCTTTGCTCCATTGACCGATTGTCGTAGTATAGAGTGAGAGTAGTTGCTCAGTAAATGCTACAGCATTTCCTGAAAACACTTCACCTGTTCCATACATAACATAAGCTCCCAAAGCTAAAAAACAAATAGCTAAGAAGATACATACTACATACCCAATGTTAAAGTCGAGCATTGAGTTTTTGAAATCTTTTCTTGTTCCTGTTTCTTTGTCATTTTCCAGAGCCCAGAGTGAAGTCCAACTCGATAGTTCAAGAGGGGCAGGCATCCATCCCATTAGTGCTAAGAGGAAACCTATACCAGCTTGGTTTAGTATTTCTGGTGGTATGAATTCGGGAGAGACATTAGAGCCAATTGAAGCAGCGACAGCTACTGCTACAACTGTTAGTATAGAAAGCGAGATAATGAGATATTTCACAAAACTCTCGAACAATCCATATTTACCAAGAAATAGTATCACAGCGGTAAAAACTAAGTAAAATACAGAAGTTGTCTCGGCAGCAAAAGTAACACCTGTATAAAGGAAAAAAAGATAGTTGAAAATAGCTGAAGCAACGAAAGTAACTGCACCAACTGTAAGTACTGAAGAGAAAACATTGAGGATTAGAAAAAGCCATACTGCCCATCTACCAAGTCGTTCATACCCACGGATGAGACTTTCGTTCATAACCGCAGTGTATCTCTGACCTACTTCGAAGAATGGGTATTTGAATACATTAGCTAATAGTATAATCCAGACTAAATCGAAACCATAAGCCGCACCCGCTCTAGTAGATTGTACCAAATGTGATACACCTACTGCTGCCCCTGCAAATAGTAAACCTGGGCCAAGATTCCGTAAAATCTCTTTAACGCCCATCTAGAAATCAGGATAGAATATAATATTCAATCTCGGAATAGAATAAAAACTCTTTGAGTCAATAGCTGTAACAACTCTAGGGGTTGGCTGTACTAAAACCTCACTTTGTACTGCTGCCAAATCGAAATTCAATCTCCACTCAGCTGCAAAGTTTAATAAACCAGCACCTTTTATAGGAATATTGAAGATAAATCCAACACCTGCATTAAGACCGATTTGAGAATTTTCTACACCATTAATCGAATTCATAATAAAACTTGGACCGATAGCACCGAATACATTGATTTTATTATGAGGATTTGGAATCCAAAGAGACGATACTTCAATTAGTTGGTGTATGTTCGGTAAACTACCAGGTGTATCTTCTTGTACTTTCGTGTTCTTGGAGTAAGCGTATCCTACTTGCAAAACCAAATACTCAGCTATACCACCATAAGTTATTGTACCACCATAAGAACTAATACCTTCATAAGAGATATTTCTATCGGGTATATTTGGATCTTCTGTAAAGACTTGACTTTCAACAATTGTATTCGTCCCGACAAATCCACCTATACCGATAAACTTGGGATAAGGAGCCTTATCATAGTCGCCTTCGTCTTCATAGAATTTATCATTGTAACTGTTTTCTCTTTGAGCATACGTAGTCTGAGTAAATAAAGCAATACCCATAACTAGCATCATAATCTTGAAAAAACTCTTTGCGTTTTTTGTAGATTGCTCTAGTATATTTTCATAATTCATATTCTTAACCTCTGATATTTTTTTTGCTATTTCTTTTACGAAGCTCGGTTCGTTTCTCTTTCCTCTGTTCGGAACAGGAGCCATATACGGCGAATCTGTTTCTATCATAAATCTATCCAGAGGAACTAATTCCAATACTTCTTTATGTTCTGACTTCTTAAACGTAATATTACCTGTAAAGGATACATTGAACCCCAAATGAATTGCTTTTTCTAGTAATTCTTTTGATTCTGGGAAGCAATGAAGCACAGCTTTCAAATTTCCATCTTGATACTCTGTAAGTATATCTATCAAATCATCATCCGAATCTCTATTGTGTACTATTATTGGTTTTCCTAGCTCTTTCGCTATTTCTATCTGCCTTCTGAAAGCATGCTTTTGTACATCGGCTGCAGATAATTCATTATAATAGTAATCTAGTCCAATCTCTCCAATAGCAACGCATTTCGGGTGCTTTGCTATCTCTCTTATTCTTTGTTCTACAGAGTCATCGAACTTATCAGCACTATGCGGATGAACACCAATCCCGAAGTATAGCATATCGTATTTATCTACAAGAGCTACCAAATTATCGAAAGCATCTGGCTCTATAGCAGGTATTACTATATGCTCTACTCCTACAGCTTTGGCTCTAGCTATTACTTCTTCTATGTCCTCTGCAAATGCTTCAGTATCTATATGTGCGTGAGTATCTATCATTACTTGCTTTTTAGCTCTTCCAAATCTTTCATTACTTTTTCTATGTGACCGGCTACTTTTACTTTTTTGTACTCTGCGGCTACTTTGCCCTCCGGATCTATAATGAAAGTAGAACGGATTATTCCCATATACTTTCTTCCGTACATACTCTTTTCACCGTAAGCATCGTATTTTGTAGCTATTTCTTTCTCTGGGTCACTTAGCAAATCGAAATGTAAATCATACTTCGATTTGAATCCGTCGTGTGATTTGACAGAGTCAGGACTAACGCCTAATATTTCTGCATCTAGCTTCTCGAATTGCTTTATGTTCTCACTGAATCCACACGCTTGCTTCGTACAACCAGAAGTATTATCTTTTGGGTAAAAATATAATACAAGCCATTTACCTTCATAATCTTTCAAACTAATTTCTTTGTCACCGCTTGCCATTGCTTTAAATGCAGGTGCTTTCTTTCCTATTTCTATTGCCATTTTTTCTTAATCCTGTGATTTTTCTTCGAATGCTTTGAATTCCGATATTATCTTTTTCTCTATCGGATGCTTTTCTCGTTCTTCTATTACTTCTTCTTCTTTTTCTACTTTTTCTAATTCAATAACTGCTCTACTATTCGTTATTTCAGTGAAAGCAGATTGTAATTGCTTTTTATGACTGTTCAGATTATCATAGATAAATTGATCTTTGATGAATAGCTTTATATTATCGTCATCAAAGTCAATATCCATCACTTCTTTGACCATAGATATATCAGAGCCAATAAGTGATTCGTAAGCAACGAATTTATTCCATTTGTCTTGTATGCTTTCTTGTTGTTGCGGTGGAGGTATTTCCTCTTTCGTAACAGCTACTTTTTGAGCTACAATTTCTTTCTCTTCTGCTTTTACTTCTGCTTTGTATTCAACCGGAGTTTCTTCTACTAATCGTTCAATCTTTTTTTTTTCGGGTTCTGGATTAGCTGGTAACTCCGCACCATTTAGTTTCATCACTTCTTTTAGTAACGTTTCTATGTCCTTTGCCTTGTCCATAGAAGCCATTTGTACCAATGCAGTCTCAAATTTTATACTAGGTGAACTCGCAAATCGAAGATCATTTTCTGTGCGAGAAGCCAACTCCATCAGCCTAAGCAAATCCGCTTTAGCCATATTATGAGCTAGTTCTACGTACTTCGCTTTGAATGTCTTTGATGTTTTTATCAAATCTGTTTTGGTAGTTGTAACTACTGTCAGAGTATTTCGGAAGTGTTCCAGAAGCCCTGACATACATTCTTTTACATCATACCCGTGAGTTACTATCTCATTGCTTATAGTAAATATCTCTTTGATATCGTGATTTATAATAGCCGAACTAATTCGGAAATAGAACATTTCATCTATTAGATTAAGTGCACTTGCAAGTTCAGTATATTTTATATCTCGTCCACAAAAAGCAATTGCTTGGTCGAAAATACTCTGGCTATCACGCATAGAGCCATCGCCCTTACGAGCTATTATCTGTAGCGATTCTTCATCAATTTTTAATTCTTCAGCATTAGCAATCATACTAAGTTGCTCGACTATTTCCTCTATTTCCATTCTACGGAAATTATATCTTTGGCAACGACTAAGTATTGTAGCAGGTATTTTCTGTGGTTCAGTAGTAGCTAATATAAAGACTAAATGCGGTGGTGGCTCTTCGATTATCTTCAGCAGTGCGTTGAATGCTGAATCAGAGAGCATGTGCACCTCATCTATTATATAGACCTTGTATTTTCCATTCACAGGTGGATACTTGGCATTCTCACGTAATCTACGAACATCATCTACACTATTGTTAGAAGCACCATCTATCTCAATTATGTCCATTGCTCTGCCTTCGCCAAGCTGTTTCGCTAGTTCGGAGTTCAGATCTGGCTCGAAATCGTCCGTATGATTGTTGAGTGCGATAGCATGGATACGAGCAGTTGTAGTTTTACCTACACCTCGAGGCCCACTGAATAAATAAGCGTGATGCACTCTATCAGAGGAAATGGAATTTTTCAACGTTTTAGTAATATGCTCCTGGCCAACTACATCTGAATACAGACGTGGTCGCCACTTCCTAGCTGTTACTAAAAACTCTTTACTTTCAGACATAATAATCTAATCATTTGGTGCAAAATCACGAATTACAATTTAAGGAATTAATGTAAATGTATAAATATTAATAATATTTTAGTCGAAATTGACATTTCTATATGATGGGGGAGAATCACTTCACGAAGGACTTTAACCTTACTCCTATATCCAACTATTTATGTTTAACTACTATTTGATAATGTGTTTACTTTTGTAACCAATAGTTAACTAATTCGTTTAATCTTTTTTTTAAGTAACCTAAAAATAATAACATGAAAAAACTTCTTTTACTAATTGCGTTTATTTCTCTCTATTCGATCTCATATTCACTAGATAAAGCAAAGCTAGATTCACTCATTAGCATTCTCGAGAAAAATGACAAAGCTATGGGAAGTCTATCTATCTATGAAGATGGGAAAGAAGTTTATAGTAATGCTTTAGGTTACGAGAATATAGAAAATGGCATAAAAGCCTCAGATAAAACCGAATACCGAATTGGTTCTATATCTAAAACATTTACTGCTTCTATAATCATGAAATTAGTTGAAGCTAATAAATTAACATTAGACACTAAGCTAAGTAAATACTACCCAACTGTAAGTAATGCTGATAAGATAACTATTAAAAATCTACTAAAGCATAGAAGTGGGATTTACAATTTCACAAGCGCTGAGGATTATCCAGAATGGATGGAAAAGCCGAAAAGTAAAGCAGATTTGGTTGACATAATAGCCGCATATCCAAGCAGTTTCGAACCCGATTCCAAGGGAGAATATTCGAACTCAAACTATGTACTATTATCATTCATTGCAGAAGATATTCTTAAAAAAGATTTAGCCACTATACTAGCTGAGGTAATAACAGTTCCTTGTAAATTGAGCAATACATACTATGGTGGAGCTATCGGCAACAAGAGCAATGAAGCACAATCTTATCATTATACTGGAGAATGGGTGCAGACTACAGAAACTGATATGAGTGTCCCTATGGGGGCGGGTGCTGTTGTTTCTACTCCAAGCGATTTGAATAAGTTTCTCTATTGCCTATTCAATGGTAAAGTAGTGTCCGAGGCATCTTTGAAAGAAATGATGACATTGGAAGACAATTACGGTGCGGGCCTATTCTCCGTACCCTACAATGATAAAAAAGCGTATGGTCACACTGGTGGAATAGATGGATTCCAATCCAATTCCTTCTACTTTCCTAAAGAAAAAATATCAGTTACATATCTGTCAAACGGGGTAGCTATCCCACTCAATAACATATTAGTTGGAGTATTGAAAATCTATTTTGGTGATGAATATGAGCTCCCAGTGTATGCTCCAACTATCAATGTTCCAGTAGCCGAATTGGAACAATACGTAGGCGTTTATTCAACCCCTACTATCCCAATGAAAATGAATATATTCATAGAAGGTGATGCACTATACGGACAAGCGACAGGACAATCAGAATTCCAATTAGAGGCATTCGAAAAGCATAAATTCAAATTCGAACCAGCTATGCTTACTATCGAATTCAGTCCCGAAAAATCTGAATTAACTATAATACAAGGCGGCGGCGAAGTTGTGATGAAAAAGGAGTAAAGCTTTAGAACTTTCGGCACCTAACTGTCTTATATAAACGATAATCAGCGGAATCCGTTTTTAAGGGCTAAGAGCTTCAACGAATACCCTCTTAAAGATTTAAGAGGGCTAGGGTGATTTGAATTTAGTGTTATTTATCAAGCCAGAGCTATCAAAGATTACAACTATGATACAAAATGGGACTAAATTAGAACCCTATCTACTTATGATCTACCAGTCTTTCATAGTTCTCTGAAATAACCCCTTCTAGAGTATTTCTAAATTCATATAGGCCTATGTCTTTTAATGTAATAAACTCGAAACCACTATTCCTAGCAGAATATCGTACTTCTTTCGATTGAGTATTATATGCAGTACCGTAAGTAAGTAATCTAGTTTTTATAGCTTCGTGTTGTTCTCCCTTGTAATCTATCATTAGGTCTTCTATTTTTTCACCATACACTTTAAACTCGTATGTAATATTTTCTCCGATTTCACTAACTGTGTCTTTTTTTAAATCAAAATGTGTCCATTTATTTTCATTGAATGACACTATCTTTATAAATTTATCTTTTAGCTCAGGAAAAATCTTTGCATACGCGCCATTAAAGTTTTCATAATAGAAAGATAAACCACTATGATCTCT